>CAJBBZ010000168.1 GCA_903951445.1 uncultured beta proteobacterium | reverse complement strand
CGATAGGAAACAACTGCACCAATTGACCAGAGGCTACATCGTTATTCACCAGCGGGAAAGTACCCAGAATGACGCCCTGACCTTCGATGGCGGCCTGCAAAGCGTGGTTGGAATCTCGCATGATGGTTTCATGCGCAAAGCCCATGCCCTTGGTACCGGCCAAGCGCAACCAGGCATTCCATTCTTCACGGTCCCATTGATGGATGATGGGAAAGCGCGCCAAGTCCCCGACTTTTCTTACCGGCCCGTGCTGCTTGAGCAAGGCCGGGCTGAGCACTGGCGAATAGCGCACACCAAACAAGCGGCGCGCCTCCAGGCCCGCCCAGTCGCCAATACCCCAATCGATGCCGACCATGGCCTGTAATTGCTCAGAATTGGTGATGCGCGGACCTTGGTGAATCACCAGTTCAATCATCGGGTGGGTGCGGTAAAAGTCCGACAAGCGCGGCACCAGCCAGCGCGAACCAAAAATGGGGCCGACCGCCAGGGTGACGGTTTTGCGTTTGGTGGAAATATGGTTTTCGACTTCGGCGCGGATGTCGTCAAACGCGCGGCTGGTGACGCGGGCCAAGGAACGACCGGCGTCCGTCAACATGACTTTGCGCGTCTTGCGTAAGAACAGTTGACAGCCCCAATCGCTTTCAAGCTGGCGGATTTGAATGCTCACACTGGTGGGCGTGACATTGAGCTCTTCAGCCGCCGCTTTGAAGCTAAGCAAACGCGCTGCGGCTTCAAACGAGCGTAGGCGCGTCAGTGGCAGGCGGGCGCGGGATTGGGTCATAGCTCACTGCATGGGGGTGTAAGGGGCTTGCGGGGAATCTTAATGCACAAACATTTTTTTATGTATGTGCCTAAAAAAATCGCTTGTCACTGGAGCGGGCCAAGGGGGAAACTGCACTCAAAGCCATAGTTCATAGACAAGTTTTAGCGCAGGTATTGCCCCACTATCCAGCATGCAAAGCCCCTCTTCCAACCCTGCAAAGCCTAAGCCCGCGCGCAGCGGTGCGCAGCGCTTTGCCGATGCGGCCGACACCCGCGCCATCGCACAGCGCCGCCTGCCGCGCATGGTGTTTGACTACATCGACGGGGCTGCAGGGCGCGAAACGGCGGCCAAGGCTAATTTGGCCGGGCTCGATGGGCTGCGCTTGTTGCCCCGCGTGCTGCAGCCCACCGAGGGCGCAAGCCTGGCGACCGATTTTTTAGGCCAAACCCTGGCCCAGCCCTGGGGTATTGCCCCTATGGGCATGTGCAACCTGGCCTGGCACGGCGCCGACACCATGCTGGCGCGTGCCGCAAGCCAAAGAGGCATGCCGCTGGGCGTGTCCACCGCCGCCTCCACCAATTTGGAGACCCTGCACCGCTTGAGCGCGGGCCAAGCCTGGTTTCAGCTCTACGTGACAGGCGGTACCGAAGCAGCGCTGGCGCTGGCAGACCGTGCGGCACAGGCAGGCTACCGGCATTTGATCTTGACAGTGGATGTGCCCAAAGTGGCGCCGCGTCCGCGTGATGTGCGCAATGGTTTTGCCATGCCGCTGCGCCTGGGTCCGGCGCAGTACTGGGACTTTGCCCTGCATCCGACTTGGTCGCTGTCCACGCTCTGGGCCGGTGTTCCTCGGACGGCTAATTTTTCGGGGCAATCCGCCTTTGACCGCTATGCCAGCCGCGCCGGTGCCAATTGGGAATTTTTAGACCGCTTGCGCGCGCACTGGAGGGGCCACCTCATCGTGAAAGGGGTCTTGCATCCGCAGGATGCGCTGCGTATTCGCGATGCCGGTGCCGACGCGATCTACGTCTCCAACCACGGCGGGCGCCAACTGGACAGCGCACCGGGCGCTATTGAACAGCTAAGTCCCATCCGCGCTGCGCTTGGGCCGGATTACCCGCTGCTGTTTGACAGCGGCATTCGCAGCGGCGAAGACGTAGTCAAAGCCCTGGCCTGCGGCGCCAATCTGGTGATGCTAGGCCGCGCCGCGCTCTATGCGATCGCCGCTGGGGGGGCGCAGGCGCTAGACCAGTACCTGGACGCAGTACAGGAAAGCGCCTTGACCGCACTGGTGCAACTCGGCGTGCGCAGCCCGGCAGCGCTTGGTCCTCAGTTTTTAGTGCAGACACCCGCACATCCACCGCAACATCAGGAAAGCTTATGAACCCCCAACCCATACCGCGCCGCCGTGGCGGCTACCTGCTGGCTTTGGCCCTCAAAGAAAAAGGCATAGAGCATGTGTTCACCCTGGCCGGCGGCTTTTGCAATCCGGCCTTGGAAGGCTTTATGGAGCTGGGCGTGCCAGTCATCAATTGCCCGCATGAACAAGTCGCCGGGCATTTGGCCGATGGCCACGCGCGCCTGACGCGTAAGCCCGCGGTCTGCCTGATCGGGCCCGAAGGTTTTGCCAATGCAGTACCGGCCATGATGGAGGCCTGGGGCGAGCGCTCACCCGTCATTTTTGTGACCGGCTCAAGCACACTCAAGCGACGCGGCTCAGGCGGCTTTAAAGAGATTGACGACGTGGCTATCGCCGCACCGCTGACCAAATACAGCTACAGCATTACCGACGGCACGCGCATCAGCGAGTTTGTCGATAGGGCCTGGAAAATCGCCACCAGCGGCTACGGCGGTCCGGTGCACCTGAGCCTTCCGGTGGACATCATGTTTTCCTCGTTTGATGAAGACGCCGGGCATGAGGAGCGCCCGTTTCACCGCGCCGCGACGCCAGCGCCACGTGCCTGGCCGGACCCTGCGGCACTGGCGCCCTTGTTGGCGCGCATCGCCGCAGCCAAGCGCCCCATGCTGATAGGCGGCCACGGCGTGTGGTGGGCTGGCGCCGAACAACTGCTGGAGCAGGTAGGCAGCGCGCTGGCGATACCGGTTTTCAATATTCCCTACCACCAGAAACTGCTGGGCGAGCATTGCCCGGCCTACATGGGCCTGGCTGACATCCACCAATACCCCCCTTCACGCCAAGCGCTTGAATCAAGCGATTTGGTCATCATGGTGGGCGGGCGGCTGGATAACCAAATGAACTTTGGCAACCCGCCTTTGTTTCCCCAGACCTTGGAGCTGGTTTGCGTCAATGGCTCCCATGAAGAGCTGGAAATGAACCGCGCTGCCGACCAGGTCTTGCTTAGCGACCCACGGGCTTTTTTCAGCGCCTTGCTACAGCACCATGCGGACACGCAATGGGAAACGCCCAACGCCTGGTATGCCCAAAACCGCGCCTGGCGCCAAGCCTGGGTGGAACACAGCCTGGCCGAATTGGCCGAGGACACCGCGCAAACGGCAGCCACGGGCGGCAAGATGCATCCTTTGCAACTCTCGCTGGATGTGCAGGCGCAGATGCGGGCGCAGGACTGGTTGGTGTTTGATGGCGGTAATACCCATTTCTGGTCGGAAATTGCGGTGAACTTGGCGGGCTGGCAAGGGCAGCAATTGGCGGGCATATTGCATCCTGGATGCTTTAGCTTGCTAGGTGTGGGCGTATCCCTGGCCGTATCGGCGCAACGCCTCAACCCGCACAGCCGCGTGGTTCTGATCAGCGGCGACGGCGCGTTTTTGTCGGGTGGACTGTCGATTGAAGTGGCTTTTCAGGAGAAGCTGCCCATCGTGGTGGTGATAGACAACAACGGCGGCTTGGACTGTATTTCGCAGCAGCAAGAGCGCTTGTTTGCCAATGGCAAACACTTCGCCACAGATTTTCGCGATATCCCGTTTCACACCATGTTTGAGGGCATGGGCGGTTACGGCGAACTGGTGGAGCACCGGCAAGACCTGGGCCCGGCGCTGCAGCGCGCGCTGGCCAGCGGCAAGACGGCCTGCCTCAATGTCAAAGCCAAAGGCGTGATCAGCCCCATCGTGGCGGCCACTGCCAGCAAACGCGACAAAGCGTCTATCGAATAGGACCTGCACCATGGCCACGCTCAGCACCCATTTACTCAACTCCACCGACGGCAGCCACGCGGGCCATGTAGGCATAGGCGTTTTTCAAATCAACAGCGCGGGGCAGCGCCTGTGCGTGTTGGACAAAGCTACCGATGGCGGAGGCCGGTTTGCCGAGGCTATCGAATTACCTTTGGACAGCGCGGCTTGTACCTATGAAATGGTCATCCAAAGCGGCGCCTATTTCGCCGCCCACGGGATGGCGGGTACCGAGCGCCAAATCGTGAAAGAAATCGTGATCCGCTTTGCCATGCCCGACCCAGCAGGCAGCTACCACATCCCTTTGATGATCGCGCCGCACAGCTACAGCGTGTGGTGGTCTGCCTAAAGCGCCACGCTATTTGCCCAGTCAAGGAATACCTATGTCAACTTCCGGCCTCAATATGTCGCGTCGCATCCGGCGCACTCCTTATACCGACCGCGTGGAGCAACACGGTGTACGCGGCTTCTCGGTGGTCAACCATATGCTGCTACCCAAGGCCTTTGCGCCCAGCGTGGAGGAAGACTATTGGCATATGCGCGCGCATGTGCAGATATGGGATGTATCTTGCCAACGCCAGGTAGAAATCAAAGGGCCGGACGCAGCCCGGCTAGTGCAGTGGATGACGCCGCGCGACATCAGCAAAGCCCGTGTAGGCCAATGCCTGTATGTGCCCTTGATCGACGATAAAGCGGGCATGGTCAATGACCCGGTGTTACTGAAGTTGGCGCCGGATCACTTTTGGTTATCGATTGCCGACTCGGATGTGTTGTTATGGGCCAAAGGCTTAGCGCTAGGTGCAGCACTCAAAGTGTCGGTGCGGGAGCCCGATGTATCGCCTTTGTCGGTGCAAGGCCCCAAGGCCGAGGACTTGATGGCCAAACTATTCGGCGAACACATTCGAGGCATCCGGTTCTTTAATTTTGATTATCTGGACTTTCAGGGCACGCGCCAACTGGTGCAGCGGGGCGGCTACTCCAAGCAAGGCGGCTTTGAGGTGTACCTCAACGACGGCGCGCTGGGTTCGGCCTTGTGGGATGCGGTGTGGAAAGCCGGTCAAGAATTCAACATCACGCCCGGCTGTCCGAATCTGATCGAGCGCATCGAGGGTGGACTCTTGTCCTATGGCAATGAATTTACCCTGGAAAACAATCCCTTGGAATGTGGACTGGGCAAGTTTTGCAGCCCGGATAGCGGCTTGGAGTATCTGGGCCGCGAAGCGCTGCAAGCGATTGCGGCGCAAGGCCATGCGCGCGAAATGCGCGGTGTGCTGTTTGACGGCGGCTCCTGCCCGCCCTGTGGCAAACCCTGGCCAGTACATGCGGGTGATGCCCAAGGGCCGCAAATTGGACGCATCACGTCGGCAGCCTGGTCGCCCCGCCTGCAACGCAATGTCGGTCTGTCCATGATCGAAAAAGCCTACTGGAACCCTGGCCAAACCGTCACGGTATGCAGTGCCGATGGCCTACACAGGCCGGGCATGGTTTGCGCGCTACCGTTTGCCTGATACGCGGCTTCGGGCCTAGCGCGCAGCGAGCGGCGCATAGGCCAGGCAGCCCAAGCGCACAATGCGGCCTGTTTACCTAAGCCTCGTATGTACGCCCTCTTTTTCGAAGTCCGCCCCAAGCCAGGACACTTGCCGCACTATTTCGAGCATGTGGAACGCCTGCGCCCGGCGCTGGCGCTGCACACCGGGCTTTTGTTTTTAGACCGTTACCGCTCGCTCAGCGACGAGGCGGTGCTGCTATCCCACCAACACTGGCGCGACGAGGCCGCCATCCTTGGCTGGCGGCGCGACAGCTTGCACCTGCAATCGCAGCAGGCTGGGCGCTACCAACACTTTGCCGATTACCGCATCCGCGTGGCCAGCCTGGTGTGCCAATGGGTCGATGGTCGAATCAGTGAGGCCGCGCAAGACCAGATAGAGGGGCCAGACGAAGGTCGCTTTGTGATCGCCGCCTACAGCCAGGCAGCCGAAGGCCAAGTACCTGCCCATGCAGGTTTTGAAAGCGTGAACCGCCAAGGCGCGTTTATCAGCCTGCAAGAGGTGCCCAGCCGCAGCTTGGCCCAGGCCAGCGTGCGTGCCAGTAGCGAGCTGCCAGGGATGCAAAGCGCCCGGGCTTTTCGCGTGGTGCGCGACTACGGCATGCTCGAGCGTGAAGAGGCCCCGTTCTTGATCTGAGGCCTGCGCAGGCCCGCATACACTTGCCCGCTGCCCGCTCACCCTGGCCGGGCCAAGCAAAAAAGGCAATTGCATGTTTCGCTGTTTTTTTGTCAACCGCGCTTGGGCACTATGGGCCTGGGGCGGCTTGCTTTCCATGGTGGTGCTGGTGTATGTGACGGTGCAGCAAACCGTGCGCCTGAACAGCTGGTATGGCGAGTTTTATGACTTGCTGCAAAAGCCCGAGCAGGCCGGTGGCCTAGAGCGCTTTTGGGGCTATATGCAAGACTTTGCCTGGATTGCGTTTCCCTACATGCTCCTGCGTAGCTTGGAAAAGTTTGTCGCTTCGCACTACGCGTTTCGCTGGCGCCAGGCCATGACCTTGCACTACCTGCCGCGTTGGCAAAACACGGTGGTCGAGGTGGAAGGCGCATCCCAACGGATTCAGGAAGATTGCATGCGCTTTGCCAGACAAACCGAAGACATTGGCCTAGGCGTAGTGCGTGCGGTGATGACCCTGATCTCGTTTATCCCCATTTTGTGGGGCTTGTCCAAAGGTATGGCCATTGTCTGGTTGCAATTTGAAGGCTCGCTATTTTGGGTCGCCTTGACAACCGCATTGGGCGGCTACCTGCTGTCTTGGTATATCGGCGGACGCCTACCCGGCTTGGAGTACAACAACCAAAAAGTAGAAGCCGCGCTGCGTAAAAATCTGGTTTACGCCGAAGACCAACGCGCGCGTATGGATTTAAGCGAAGTGCTTTCACTATTTAGCGCAGTGCGGTTTAACAATTTCCGCCTGTTTAACAACTACGCCTATTTCAACCTGTGGAGCAATTTGTACGGGCAAACTATGATTATTTTTCCCTACTTGCTCATGGGGCCTTCTTTGTTCACCGGAATCATTACCCTGGGTGTTATCCAGCAGGTCAGCAATTCGTTTGGTGAAGTGAATAATTCTTTCTCCTACCTGATAGACCGCTGGACCGACGTCACCGAACTGCGCTCTATTTACCGACGCTTGACGGAGTTTGAGAAAGCCCTGCACCCTGAGGTGGCCACTGAATTGATATAAGCTAAGCCTTAGCTCCTTCCGTAGGAAGGTTCACGGAAAACCCTCAATTTCCTTAGGCAGGCAGCTTATGCAATTCAAACTCAATGGCAAGTCGGTGGACTTGGACGTAGAAACCGATATGCCCTTACTTTGGGCGATCCGCGATCAAGCGGGCCTGACCGGTACCAAATTCGGATGCGGCGTGGCGCAGTGCGGTGCTTGTACCGTGTTGCTCGATGGCGAGCCGGTGCGCTCTTGCAGCATCCCCGTGGCGGTCGTCAGCGGGCGCAAAGTCACCACCATCGAGGGCCTGGGCGGCAAATCCGCCCTGCAAAAAGCCTGGATTGAAAAGCAAGTACCGCAGTGCGGCTACTGCCAGTCCGGCATGCTGATGGCGGCCACCGCCTTGCTGGCGCGCAAGCCCCGCCCCACCGATGCGGACATCGATGCGGCGATTACCAATTTGTGCCGCTGCGGCACCTACCCGCGCATCAAGTCGGCCATCAAAGCCGCCGCCAAGCTCTGAACGGGGGATGACCATGACCACGCAAACCTCTCCCTCCCAGTCCATCGATCTTCACGTTGAAGCGGCACAGCCATCGCGCCGGGGCTTTTTAAAGCAGACCAGCGCAAGCGCCCTCGCCACCTGGGCCGGCGGCCTCAGCCTGGGCTTTTACCTACCCCCCGCCGTGGCCGACAAGCTGGCCACCGATGGCCCGCAAGCGGGCGCAGCCGACATCAACGCCTGGATACGCATCAGCCCGGACAACCGCGTGTTTTGCCAGGTATCGCGCTCCGAAATGGGCCAAGGCACCAGCACCTCCCTGCCCATGATGCTGGCCGAAGAACTGGAATGCCGCTGGGACGATGTGCGCATGGAGTTCGCCTCCGTCAACGAACACATCGCGCGCAACAAGGTCTACATCACCTTTGGCACCGGCGGCAGCCGGGGCACGCGCGACTCGCAATTGGTGATGCGCAAGGCGGGCGCCACGGCGCGCGAAATGCTCAAGCTCGCTGCCGCGCAGCGTTGGGGCGTGCCGGTAGCAGAACTCGTCGCCAAGCAAGGCAAAGTCAGCCACGCGACCAGCAAGCGCAGCGCCAGCTATGGCGATCTGGCCAGCGCCGCTGCCGAGCAAAAAGCGCCTAGCGACATCACCCTCAAAAGCCCGGAGCAATGGACGCTGATCGGCAAGCCGCTCAAGCGTTTTGACATTCCGGCCAAGTGCAACGGCAGCGCCATCTATGGCACCGATGTGCGCGTGCCGGGCATGCTGTATGCCGCGATTGCGCAATGTCCCGTGTTTGGCGGCGTACCCAAGTCGGTGGACGGCGCGGCGGTATTGACGCGGCGCGGCATAAAAAAAGTGGTGACCGGGCCGGACTTTGTGGCCGTGGTGGCCGACAACTGGTGGCGCGCGCAGCAAGCGCTCAAAGCCGTCAAAGTGGTGTGGGACTACCGTGGCAATGAAAAGCTGGACGATCAGGCCATCATGCAGACGCTGCAAGCCGGTGTGCAGGCATCGCGCAGCCTGCGCAGCGAAGGCGATTTTGAAACCACCTGGGCGGCTGCAACGGGCACGCAAGCAGCAGACTTCAAGACGGTAGAGGCAGACTATTTCACACCCTACCTGAATCACTTTACCTTGGAGCCACAGAACTGCACGGCCTGGGTCAAAGGCGATAAGGCCGAAGTTTGGGCGCCGACGCAAAACGCTGAAGCCACCCTCAACGAAGCGGCTAAAACCCTGGGCTTGCCAGTAGAAAACATCACCGTGCACCGGCCCTACCTGGGCGGCGGCTACGGGCGGCGCGGCGCTTCGCAAGACTATGTACGCCAGGCGGTGCTGATCGCCCGCGAGCTGGGCGGCACGCCGGTGCAAATGCTGTGGTCGCGCGAAGAAGATATGCAGCACGACTTCTTCCGGCCCGCAGCGCTGTACCGGCAACGCGCCGTGGTGAGTAAAGACGGGCGCTTGCTGGGTTGGCAAGCGCGCATGGCCTCGCAATCGATCATGGAAAAAATCCGCCCCGCTTCGCTGAAAAACGGGCAGGACTTTCAGGCTGGCGAATCATTTCACGACATGCCCTACCAGGTGGAAAACCTGGACATGCGCCACGGCATTTGCCAGATCAATGTGCCGGTGGGCTTTTGGCGCGCGGTATTCCATTCGCATAATCCGTTTGCGCGCGAAAGCTTTTTAGACGAGGTGCTGCATGCAGCCGGAAAAGATTCACTGCAAGGCCGCTTGGACATGCTGCCCGCCGGCGGGCGCGACCGCAAGGTGTTAGAGGCTGCAGCCCGCGAAGCCAATTGGGGTACCAAGCTGGCACCGGGGCGCTTTCAAGGGCTGGCGGTTCAAGACGCTTATGGCAGTTTTGCAGCCTGCGTGGTGGAGCTATCGGTATCCAAGCAAAAAGCCGTCACCCTGCACCGCATCACCATGGCCGTGGACAGCGGCCATGTTGCCAATGTGGATTCAGCGCGGGCACAAATTGAAGGCAATGTGGTCTATGCCTTGTCCAGCATTTTTATGAACGAAATCAACATCCAGGATGGGCGGGTGACGCAAAGCAATTTGCCCGATTACCCCTTGGCCCAATTGCGCCAAACACCCGTCATCCAATCGGTGTTGGTACCCACCGGCGGGGAAGTTTGGGGCGGCTTTGGTGAGCCGCCTTACGGACCCATCACACCCGCTATTGCCAACGCGATTGCCGCGGCCACTGGCGTGCGCTTGCGCCGCACGCCCTTTAGCCAGGAGGGCTTTTCGCTGGCCTAGGAGACCCTCAGACTTGTGAGTCGTCGGCTGCAAAGCGGCACCAGCCACGCAGTTTCCTAGCGTATCGATCAGGCGCGCAAGGTCTTGGCAAAAAACGCCAGCGTGCGCTCCCAGGCTTGGGCGGCAGCGGCGCTGTCAAAGCGCGGCGTGGTGTCGTTATTAAAGCCGTGTTGCGTGCCCGGGTAGGTGTGAACTTCCATACGGGCGCCTGCGGCTTTCAAAGCCTCTTCATAAGGCGGCCAGGCTTTGTTGATCCGGTCGTCTGATGCCGCGAAATGCACTAGCAGCGGCGCCTTGACTTTGGCCGCTTCACTGGCGGCGGGCACATCGCCATAAAAGGGCACGGCGGCGGCCAGTTGCGGCAAGCGCGTTGCCAGGCGATGCGCCATGCCACCGCCCCAGCAAAAACCTACCGCGCCCATGGCGCCGGTGCCGTCGCTGCGGCTGGCCAGCACACCGGCAGCTGTCACAAAATCTTCCAAGGTCTTGGCCTGGTCTAACTGCCCAAACAGCTGGCGCGCTTTGTCCTCGTCGCCGGGGTAGCCGCCCAGGGGGGTGAGCGCATCGGGCGCAAAGGCCATGTAACCGGCCAAGGCCAGGCGGCGGGCGATGTCTTCGATGTGCGGGTTGAGGCCCCGGTTTTCATGGGCGACCAGCACCGCAGGCAATTTGCCGGTAGCTCCGGCTGGCCGCACCAGGTAGCCGCGCATAGTGCCTGAGCCATTGGGTGATGCATATTGCAGCCATTCGCTGCGGATGCGCGCGTCGTCTTTGGCAATCACCTGGCCCATCGCAAAGTCCGGGCTTAAGGCGGCCAGCAGCCCCGCTGCCGTAGCGCCACCTACCGCAAACTTTTGTGCCGCTTGTAAAAAGCCACGCCGGTCGATGGTGCCATGGACATAAGCATCAAACAGGATTAAAAGTTCTTGATCAAAGTCCTGGGCGGATTTGCGCTGCATAGTGGTTTTTCCAAAGTTTCAATTTGTGATCTGCACTTGTTGTGCAGGCTGGGCCTTTAGGGAAGCTCTGCATAAGTGCACAATCCGTCATTGCGAGCGCAGCGAAGCAATCCATGGACGGACTTGTGCAGACCTTCCCAAGGGTCCAACCAATATACAGGAGGCCGATCACAGCGGGCACCGCTTCGGGATAAAACCCTGCGGGTTTGGGGCGCTAAGATGCCCCTATCAACGAGGAGAAAGCTATGGGACAGATCGTCAATTTCCAGCGCCCCGACGGCAAAGAATTGCAAGGCTACCTGGCCGAAGCTGCGGGGAAGCCCCAGGGGCCGGCCATCGTTGTCATCCAAGAATGGTGGGGGCTCAATGACCAGATTCGCGGCGTGGCCGACCGACTGGCTATCGCCGGCTTTACGGCGCTGGTGCCGGACTTGTACCGGGGCAAATCCACGGTGGAATCAGAAGAGGCACACCACTTCATGGACGCGCTGGACTTTGGCGACGCGGCCTCGCAAGACCTGCGCGGTGCGGTGCAATTCCTGAAAAGCCGTAGTTCCAAAGTCGGCATCACCGGTTTTTGCATGGGCGGCGCGCTGACCTTGCTCTCGCTGACCCAATCCCCCGAAATAGACGCCGGCGTGGTGTGGTACGGCTGCCCGCCGCTGGACTACATCGACGCCAGCAAAATCCGCGCCCCCCTCATGGGCCACTGGGCCACACAAGATGCGTTTTTCAAGATCGATACGGTCGACGCCCTGGAAGAAAAATTAAACGCAGCTCAAGTGGAGCTTGAATTTCACCGCTACCTGGCGCACCATGCGTTTGCTAATGAAACCGCCGTCGGCCCGGCGCGTATCCCCGCCACGCAATACGACCCGGTGTGGGCGCAGCAGGCTTGGGACCGCACAATGCGTTTCTTTGGTCGCAATTTAGGCTGAGGGGCAAGCGAGGCCCTTATGGCAAATTACGTACTCGTTCACGGCGCCTGGCATGGCGCCTGGTGTTGGCGCCGCGTGGTGGACTTGCTACAAGCGCAAGGCCATCGCGTGCATGCGCTCACGCTGACGGGCGTGGGCGAACGGGCCCACCTGCTTTCGCCCGACATCCACCTGAGCACGCATATCCAGGATGTGGTGGCCGCTATCGAACACGAAGAACTGCAAGACGTGGTGCTGGTGGTGCATTCCTACGCCGGCATGGTGGGCACCGGCGTGGCCGACCGCATTGCCGAGCGGCTGCGCCATTTGGTCTATGTGGATGCGGTCGTGCCCAAACCTGGCGAAGCCTGGAGCGCTACCCACGCCAGCGCCACCCGTGAGGCGCGCATGAACGCCGCGCGCGCCAACCGGCTGTACAGTTTTCCGCCGCCGGGCCCCGAACTCTTTGGCCTTGAGGGCGAAGATGCCGCTTGGGTGGCCCGCCGCCAAACGCCGCACCCCGGCCATCCTTACACCGATGTGCTGGACTTTGACCCCGCACGCGTAGCCAGTGTGCCGCGCACCTACATCCACTGCACCCGCCCCAGCCTGGCCACCATAGACGCCATCTGGCCGCGCGTGAACGACCCCAAGTTCTGGGACGGCCTGTGGCTGCCCGGCACCCGCACCCTGGAACTGGCCACTGGGCATGACCCGATGATTAGCGCGCCTAAGGAGTTGACGGAGGTGTTGTTGGGGTGTTTGAATTAGGCGTGATGCGGATTCAACGTTAGGTCGCAAGAGAAGTTTTTTGCCCTTACCGTAGGCCGCGTATAAGGCTTACGGCTTAGCCTCCGAAACTGCCGTGGCGGCCTTGTCCATCGGCAAAACGGCCTGCCCCTTGCAGGCCCTCACCAATGCAGGCCTTGCCGCGCAGCCACTCCTGGTGCAGCGCGTGGTGCAGGGGCAAGTCCCATTGCTGGTAGGCGCTCATGCGGTCGGCGTTCATGGTGGCTTGGGGGAAGCCCGCTAGTTGTTCGGCCAGCGCCAGCGCCGCAACCAATGCGCCGCCTGTGGGCACGACGCGGTTAGCCAGGCCCATGGCCAGCGCTTCGGGGGCCTCCACTTTGCGCCCGGTCAGAATCAAGTCCATGGCGTGGCCCATACCAATCAGGCGCGGCAGGCGCACCGTGCCGCCGTCTATCAAAGGCACGCCAAAGCGGCGGCAAAAAACGCCGAAATAAGCATCCTCCTCCATCACCCGCATATCGCACCACAGGGCCAGTTCCATGCCGCCCGCGACCGCCGCGCCGCTGACGGCGGCGACCACGGGCTTGGACAAAAGCAAGCGCGAAGGACCCATGGGGCCTAGCGGCGCGCTGGCTGGCGCGGACTCTAACTGCGCGCCGGAAAGTGGCTCGAAATCCATATTCGTTAAGACGCCGGGGCCGCCCTCGTCCCGCGCCATGCGCGCACCGGCCTTGAGATCCCAGCCCGCGCAAAAATGCCCGTGCGCGCCGTGGAACACGGCGACTTTGGCATCCGCGTCTTCCTCGAATGCGATGAACGCCGCGTACAGCGCGCGGGCGGTGTCGGCGTCCACGGCATTGCGCACATCGGGGCGCGAGAGTGTGATCACGGTGATGGGGCCGTGGCTGCGGCTGCCGACGGACGGGGAATTTTTGGTGTACATGAATTTCCTCGGGGGGTGGGCTGGACACACAGAGAATATCCGTACAAGTCCAGACCCGTCATTGCGAGCGAAGCGAAGCAATCCATAGTTGCCCGCCAGGCCTGCACTAATGGATCGCCGCGCCGCTGCGCTCCTCGCGATGACGGGCTTATGCAGACCTTCCTTGGATCCAGAAAAAAGGCGGCAATAGCCTTACAAAATGTCAATTTAACAGAGTGGCTTGCCGGTTTTGCAGGCCCTCGGGTAAGCTTGGCTTTTGACTTTGCCGGAGACCTACCGTGTCAAGCTTGTTGCGCTTTACCCTACCCACCATCTTGCGCTTGGCCCTTGCCCTTGCGTTGTGCACCATGCAACTCGCCCACGCCGCGAGCGAGGAAAAGCTCAACTACCAGCAAGCGCGCAAAGCCCTGGGCCATGCCGAACCGCAGCAGCGCATCAATGGCATGTACCAATTGACCAAGCTGGGCACCGCCAAGGACGCGGATGCGGTTTATCCCTTGCTGGACGATGCCCAAGCCGAAGTGCGGCTAGTGGCGCTGGCGACCGTGTGGCAGCTATGGGGCAAATCGGGCGACTCGGCTGTCGATAAGCTGTACCAGGAAGGCGTAGACAAAATGCGCTTTGGCGATACGTCCGGCGCCATTAAAGTATTTAGCGACATCATTGCCAAGCGGCCCGCATTTGCAGAGGCTTGGAACAAGCGCGCGACGATTTATTACATGGCGGGCGACTATTAGCTGTCCATGCAAGACTGCGAAAAAGTGCTGGAACTAATGCCCCAGCACTTCGGCGCTTTGGTTGGCTTTGCGCAAATGCTGGCTGAGCGCTCACAGCCAGAACGCGCGCTTACGCTGATGGAGCGTGCCAGCAAGGTCAATCCTTATTTAGCCAATGCAGAACTGATGATGGCGGCCTTACGTATCCAAATTGAGAACAAGCGCAAAAACATGATTTGAGTTTTCGCAGTCTGCGCCCGCGACACCTGGAACAACTTCAACTTCAACTTCAACTTCAACTTCAACTTCAACTTCAACTTCAACTTCAACTTCAACTTCAACTCAAACGGCAATGGCAGCCATGCGTGCGCACAGCTTCAAATGCCCCCATGGCTGCGCAAGCTCCGCCTAAGTCCAAATCCGTCATTGCGAGCGGAGCGAAGCAATCCACTTTGGCTCGTAAATCAACTACCTTTGGATCGCCACGTCGCTGCGCTCCTCGCGATGACGGGCTGACGCTGATGCGCCCTAGGGCTTGACGGTTTCTATCAACACCTGCCCAGCCAGACCCGCTTCGCGGTGGACATGAATGTCCGCATAGGCCTGCGAACCCGTAATGGCGGCCATTACCTTAAAAGAGGGATACATCATGATGGCGACCTGGTCCCACTGCGCATCGCCGCCGCCCACCAAAAGGCCGCGCACCTTGCCCACATAGACCAGCTTACCGCCCGCCTCCATCACCATGCGCGTCATCGCGCGGCCATAAATGCTATACGCCTGCAGGCCCGTCAAGTCACTTGGGCGACCATCGGCATAGGCTGCTTTGTCGCGAAACTTGAGCAGATTAAGCATGTATATCTCGCTGCCGTCGTCGCGTTGCAAGGCGGCCTGCATTTGCGCGGCGCGGGGGATTTGGGCGTTTTCAATCTGCATGCAAGTGTCTCCTTGGTGCCCGGTACGGGCCATCCGTTTACAAAGGCGAGGCCATAATACAAGACGATTGTCGCGCCCCGGTTTGCTGCATTTGCCAATTTGCAATGGCTCGCGGAGGGCGCTCGATGCCCGTTATAAAAATGAGGAGTGAGAGCATGATCAAACGCTTAGCCATAGGCCTCTTGGCCTTCCTGCTGCTAGCGGGGGCCGGGTTTTATGCCGTTGGCGGCGCCAGTGGCGCATTGCTTTTGTACGTGAAATTCATCATGCGTAAAGACTACGGACCCACGCAGGAAGTGAACTGGAAAGCCGGCCCAGCGGATGCCGTGGCAAGCTCTGGCAAGCGACCCCCCAATGTAATTTTGATCGTCGCCGATGACCTGGGCTTTAACGACATCACCCTCAACGGCGGCGGCATAGCGGGCGGCAAAGTACCCACGCCCCACATCGATAGCATTGCGCGCGAAGGCGCGGACTTTCGTAACGGCTATTCGGCCAATGCCACCTGCGCGCCCTCGCGCGCGTCCATGATGACGGGGCGCTATGCCACCCGCTTTGGCTATGAGTTCACGCCCACGCCCAAGCAGTTTATGAAGGTGATTACCAAGACCACGCCACACGAGGGCTGGCCTGCGGCCGTGTACCACGCAGAGCGCGAAGCGGATCTGATTCCTTACGAGGACATGGGCTTGCCCACCACCGAAATCACGATTGCCAAGTTAATGCAGGGCGCGGGCTACCACACCGTGCACCTGGGGAAATGGCATTTGGGGGATAGCCCACAGTTCCGCTCGTATGCGCATGGCTTTGACGAGTCCTTGTCGATGATGCATGGCGGGTCTATGTTTTTGCCGGAAAACAGTCCTAATGTCGTCAACTCCAAGCAGGAGTTTGACTTGATAGACAAGTTCCTCTGGGCTGCAGCGCCGTGGGGAATCAGGCATAACGCGGGCGAAATATTTCAGCCACCCAAGTACATGACCGATTACCTAACGGACGAAGCCGTCAAGGTAGTTCAAGCCAATAAGAACCGGCCTTTCTTTATGTACCTGGCCTATAACGCGCCGCACACGCCTTTGCAGGCCACGCGCGAAGACTATGACGCGCTGAGCTTTATCCCCGACCACACCATGCGTGTCTATGCCGCCATGATCCGCTCGCTGGACCGCAACATCGGGCGGGTGTTGCAATCGCTCAAAGACCAGGGCGTGGACGACAACACGCTGGTCATCTTCACCAGCGACAACGGGGGCGCACATTACATTGGATTGGACGGCATCAACTCGCCCTATCGCGGTTGGAAGGCCACCTTCTTCGAAGGCGGCATCCATGTACCTTTCTTCATGCGCTGGCCCGCGGGCATCCCTAAAGGCACGCAAGTGACTGCGCCGGTAAACCACTTCGATATTTTCTCGACCGCTGCTGCTGCGGCCGAACTAGCGGAACCCAAAGACCGGCCTATCGACGGCGTGAACCTGCTGCCCTATGCGCAAGGAAAAGCCGGTGGGCGCCCACACGAGAATATTTTCTGGCGCACCGACACCTATCGCGTAGTGCGTTCTGGCGACTGGAAGTTGCAAGTCTCCGAGCAACCGAAAAAAGACTGGCTGTTTGACCTGGCCAAAGACCCTACCGAAAAGAACAACCTAGCCGCGTCCCAGCCCGAGCGCGTAGCGCGCATGAAGATAGATTTGATGACATGGGACAAGGCCCAAAGCAAACCTATGTGGCCATCGCTCGGCGCGGGGCCGATTGCTATCGACAAAACCCTGAAACAAAAATTAGGCGCTGGGGACGAGTACGTTTTTTACGGAAATTAATTGGCGCTGGGCACAAAGCCATGGATTGCCGCGGCCTACGGCCTCGCAATGACGGGTTTGCCTCAGATGACTTCGCCGCATGGACACAACTTTGCGGCGGCGGGCCTGCTTCATAATGGCGCGTGACTACGCCTCCACTTCCCCCTGAAGCAGCCTCAGCCCCTGCGGCGATAGACTCCCGCGAAGATTTAGTCGATTCCTCCTATGCCTGGTTCCGGCTAGGTATTTGCCTGTTGATGATGACACTGGGCAATCTGGGCATGTGGGTGGTGCCGGTCATTATTCCCGCGGTCCAAGCCGAGTTTGGCATTGGCCGCGCAGAGTCCGCCCTGCCCTATACGCTCTTGATGATTGGCTTTGGCGCCGGTGGTATTTTGATGGGGCGCATGGCGGACAAGTACGGCTTGTTCCGGCCCCTGGTATTTGCCGCATGCGCCATGGGCCTGGGCTTTGTGCTGGCGTCACTGTCTACCGGCATCGTTGGGTTTGCGATAGCGCATGGCGTGCTGATCGGCTTGCTGGGCAGCTCGATTGCATTTGCCCCCTTGATGGCCGACACCGCACTCTGGTTTGCCAAACGACGCGGCGTGGCCGTGGCGATTTGCGCCAGTGGCAATTACCTGTCCGGCACGATTTGGCCGCCGGTAATGCAGCACTTTATCGAGACCCTGGGCTGGCGCCAGGCCTATATGGGCGTGGGCCTTTTTTGCGCTGTTTGCATGTTGTTGCTTGCGCCGCTGCTGCGCCGCAGACCGGCTGCGGTAGTGACCACACCAGGTATTAGCGCGGACGCGCAAGCCCGCGAACTGCCCTTTGGCTTATCGCCCAGGCGCGCCACAGTGCTCTTGTGTGTGGCCGGTTTTAGCTGCTGCATCGCCATGGCCATGCCGCAAGTGCATATCGTGGCCTATTGCACCGACCTGGGCTATGGCGCAGCGCGCGGTGCGGAAATGCTATCGCTCATGCTGGCCTGCGGCATTGTCAGCCGCTTGGTGTCAGGGGTCATTTGCGACCGCATAGGCGCGCTGCGTACTCTGCTGCTGGGCTCGGTGTTGCAAGCCACGGCGCTATTGATGTTTTTGCCATTTGACGGGCTGGTGTCGCTGTATTTGGTGTCTGCCTTGTTCGGCTTGTTTCAGGGCGGTATCGTGCCGTCTTACACGCTGATAGTTAGGGAGAATTTCGCGCCCACTCAAATCGGCGCGCGGGTGGGGACGGTGATTATGTTCACCATGCTGGGCATGGCCACCGGGGGATGGATGTCAGGCAAGGTGTTTGACCTGACCGGTTCCTACCACGCTGCGTTCTTAAACGGCGTGGCTTGGAATATGCTCAATGTGGGGATTATGGTGTTTTTGTTGCGGTCGCGGTGGCGTTTAGCGCGGTAGCTTTTTCACTGGTACCGCCATCCTTAGCAGGCGGTTCGATTGTGGCTCACGGATTTGAACTCGCCTTCGTCAATGCCCATGCAGCGCCCTCCACGCCGCGTACTCTGACGGTCGCAAACCATAGCGCGCCAGGACACCCTCATGCAGGCGTTGGAGTTCTTCGACGAGCAGAGCCTGCACGTCGGGCTGCTCGTGTTCAGGAATATGCTGCGCCACGGATCTCTGAATGTTGGTTAGTGGGTGACGTTCCGGTTGCATGATGACATCTCGGATGGTCTGCTTGATAAAGTTACTCCAAGCCATGCGAAGGGGTATTCATCCCAAGATTTGATCGCATCTTGGCGAAACATCTCCCGCCTTTCTTCGCGACCGGTTAGGCTTGGCTTCAGATTTGGCGCCCTATCAAACCCTAAATAAGCGCCTCTAGGCCTTTACGATCCAACAGATTTAGCAACTTCAGCGACGGGCCACTGGGATGCTTGTCGCCCACTTCCCACTTGCGCACTGTCGAGAGACTGATATTTAAAACTGAGGCCAGAACAGCTTGGCTTAATTGAAGTTGATCCCGAAGGGTGCGAATTTTCTCGCTGTCGTACGCCGGAATTGGATCTAGGCAAAGCACATCGAATTTGCGCATTTTTCGTTTATCAATAAAGCCCAAGCGGTGTAGGTCGCTTGCCGTTTCATGGACAGCTTCAAAAATTGGGCTCTTCGCCTTAGATTTTGTCGTCATGGCATATCTCCGTTAAGGATCCATCGTTCATGGCTTCGTCCAGTTGCTTACCTGTCATGGCCAATAGACCAGGCACCACCGACAGCGTGACCGGCACCGACTCTGGAATCCAGCCATGAAAGCTCAATGCGGTTTCGAACGAGATATAAGAGCCGGTTTGCAGCGCCTGCGCCAGCACAAAAGGGTGTGGCAGCTTGTTTGCTGATTGCGGAGCCAGCAGATAAAGCCCGCGCCGCAACTACAGCAACTCGCCATGCTGCATTGCACGATTGACCAGGTTGTAGCGCCGCTGCGGCGTGCCATCCAGCAGGCGTGCCAGCTGTGCAAGGGACAACACTCGTCCGGCCCAGCCCGCTTGGATCAGCTTTTCTGTGAGTGTTTGTATTCATGAACGATACTTGCATTTAATGAAAGTTTCTAGCATGAAAGAACCAATGGGCGTCAAGTGTGAACTGGCATCGCCCTACGTAAGCCCTCTTCCACAGACACTGGTGGCCGCCAAACCACCACAATCCAAACTGCTTGCAGATTGGGCGTAAAGCTTTAAATTAATTGGAATCTGACCCCAATTACTATCAAAACATTCACATCCAGCAAAGCACGCATCAAATGCCTTCGGCGTCGCGCAGGCGGTTGATCAGGTCGTTGGTCACGATCACGCCCCTGGACGGAAAGGGGTCGAACCCTGTGATGGAGGGGCTGGGCTCAGTCTTGGCAGCGGGGCTTGTATTGCCCGTGAGTGCTTGCCTCAACAACTCGGAAACGACTTTGCCTACGCCGACCTGTTTTTGGCGTGCGATTTCTTTGGCGGCGCTCAGAACGTCCAATTCGATATCAAGGGTGGTTCGCATGCTTGATTCCGTGATGTGGCGTCATTGCCTCATGATGATACCGCATCATGGTGAGGTTCATCTTGTCAAAAAGCCTTCAGACAAAGCGTAGGTCAGGCCGCTGTGGGGGCAGGTGTATGTGCCCTCGCCTTCCAGCATATTGGCCACTCTTTTCTGACGTACAGACTGCAGCAGAGCTTGATTTGGCATAACAGGTCCGGTTTAATTCTGAGCAAATTTAGCTCACTCCCCACCCAGCGCATCCCGCTCCTGCGCCAGGTACACCCAATCGACCACCTCGCCCGCGGGTTCGTAGCCTGCTACCAATTGCTGTAGCAGGCCGCGTATCAGCGCTACGTCGTTTACACCTTTAGCCACGTGCAACGCGCCCAGACTTTGCTGCAATTGGGCCCAAGGCAAATAGGGCTCTTGGGCTTTCATGATGCGCGGGTGTTGGGTGGAAATCGGGTTCTCGCCGATCAGCAATTCCTCGTATAGCTTTTCGCCAGGGCGCAGGCCGGTAATGGCGATCTCTATGTCACCTTCGGGGTTGTTGTCGTCACGCACGCTCAGGCCTGAAAGCTCGACCATGCGGCGGGCCAGGTCCACAATGCGCACCGGCTGGCCCATGTCCAGCACAAACACATCGCCACCGGTGCCCATGGCGCCGGCCTGAATGACCAGCTGCGCGGCTTCTGGGATGGTCATGAAAAAGCGGGTAATGTCCGCATGGGTCAGCGTGATGGGGCCGCCATTTCTAATCTGCTCACGAAACAGCGGTACTACCGAGCCGCTGGAGCCCAGTACATTGCCAAAGCGCACCATGGAAAAACAGGTGCGGGAAGTGGGCGCAGGACCGCCTTGGGCAGTTAATGCCGGGTTGAGTTCGGCCAGGGCCTGCAAGACCATTTCGGCCAAGCGCTTGGTGGCACCCATGATGTTGGTAGGGCGCACTGCTTTGTCGGTGCTGATCAGCACAAAATTGCGCACCCCGTTGCGCACCGCGGCTTCGGCGCAAACGCGCGTACCCCACACATTGTTGTGCACGCCTTCGGCGGGGTTGTGCTCCACCAAGGGCACGTGTTTGTAAGCCGCAGCGTGGTACACCGTGTGCGGATGCCAGGTATCCATGATTTCTTGCATGCGTACTTCGTCGCACACCGAGGCCAGCAGAGGCACAACTTCCGTTGCGCGTAGGCCGTCAGCCGCTACACCACCCACTTTGGACACGGATTCAGCACCCAGCAATTGATCTTGACTGGAAAGGCCCCCCGACGCATGAGACTGTAATTCTTGATGGATTTGGTACAGCGCGAATTCGCTCATTTCCACCAACAAAAGTTGCTTGGGCTGCGATTGCAATATTTGACGGCACAACTCGCTGCCAATACTGCCGCCAGCACCAGTCACCAGCACTGTCTTGTTGTGCGTATTGCGGTTCAGCAATAGCGCATTAGGCTTGACCGGTTCGCGACCCAAGAGGTCGTCAATATCTAAATCGCGGATGTCGCTCAGGCTGACTTTGCCGCTGACCAAGTCAGTCATCGCAGGCAGCGTGCGCACCGCCAAACGCAATGGGCTAATCTGCGCCAGTATCGCGTTGCGGCGCTGGCGCGATACGGAGGGCAAGGCCATCAAAACGTCCGTAATATTGCGACTGACCACCAAGCCGGGTAAGTCTTCCGGAGAAAAAATAGGTAAGCCATTGAGCACATGGCCATGCAAACGATCGTCGTCATCCAAATAGCCCACCACGCGCATTTCATGGCTGGCGGACATGGCATTGGCTAATTGGCGCCCTGCGCCGCCAGCGCCATATATCAGTGCCTGGGGCAAGGAGGCCAGTTTTAAGCGACTTTGGTATTCGCCACCTAACCAAATTTTGACGAACACGCGGGAGGTGCCGACAAAGATCAGCATCAGCATGGGCTGTATCAGGCCGATGGTGCGCGGTACGCCGTCCACCCCGATGGCGGTAAACAGCGTGGCATAGAGCAAGCCATAAATTCCAATGGCCCGCGCCACGGAAATCATGGCGGGCATGCCGGTATAGCGGAAGATGGCGCGGTAGAGGCCGGAGACTATGAAGATGGGGATGGCCAGCGCGATGGATGCCAATACGGGCGCTATGGGGCTATCCGCCAGGGTTCGAAATTCACCTAAGCGCAGGTAATTGGCTAACCAGACGGCCAGGATACAAAAGCTGGTGTCCACGCACAAGGCAACAATGCGTTTGGCTAGGCGTGGTAGTGACAGGATAGGTTGAGAAAGAACGCTAATCTGGTGGAGCATGTAATTAGAGTGTTAACTCTTAATGAGAAACGCCGTCGCGGCGCACAACTTTGATGAACGTTAGCCAAAGAATATAGATGTCAAACGAAAAAGATTGGCGCTGCAGATATTGCACATCAAAGGCAACTTTCAGCGGTATCGGCAACTCGTCCCTGCCGTTTACCTGCGCCCAGCCAGTTAAGCCTGGCCGCATGACATGAACCCCACTTGCAGTCCGCAATTCGATCAGGTCGTGCTGATTGAACAAGGCGGGCCTTGGGCCGACGAAACTCATCTCCCCCTTGAGAATGCACCATAGTTGAGGCAGTTCGTCTAAGCTACTTTTGCGGAGGAAAGAGCCAATGGGGGTTAAATGCGCCACAGGATCGCCTAGTAAATGTGTGGCTACTGCGGGTGTGCCTACCCGCATACTGCGGAACTTGGGCATTTTAAAAATTGCATTGTTGCAGCCAACCCGGTCAGACCAATAAAGGGCGGGGCCCTTGGACGTCAATCGCACCGCCAAGGCTAACAGCAACACCGGAACGAAAAAAATCAAAGTCGCAAAACAGCCTAAAAAAATATCAGAATTTCTTTTCACAGAGGCATCCCGGGAGTCTTAGTAATTTCCATCAGATTTGGTAATCCCCCCGATAGACCAAAGGCCCGAGAAGTAGAATTTTCCAAAAAGGAATTTCTGAAACCCGGACCCACTGATAGGTGTAAGTATGAGGAATGTCAGGGGACTGTAAATTAGAGCCCAATTCATCAGCCAACTAACCATCAGTGCGCTTCAAACTTGAATCTGCCTACTAAAACAACTCATCATCATGCTTGCTGCACTATGCCCAAGTAGTTCTCTCGTAAATGAATATCGCTCTTTGCGACAATTGTTAGCATAATCATCATATAAACGGCTGTCATCTTTGAACTTCAAT
>CAJBBZ010000167.1 GCA_903951445.1 uncultured beta proteobacterium | reverse complement strand
TGGTCATTACATCCTTAGGCGCACGCGAAGAAGTCAATGAAGCAGTTCATGCCTATGGCGGCATGGTGATGCACGACATCATCAACAATACATTTGCCAAGAAAGCCATCGACAAAGGTGCCGATGGTTTGATTGCCGTTGCAGCGGGTGCGGGAGGGCATGCTGGTACTAAGAGTCCATTTGCGCTGATGCAAGAGTTGCGCAAATGGTTCGATGGACCCATTGCCCTAAGTGGTTCCATAGCTAATGGCAATTCAATTTTGGCAGCTCAAGCAATGGGCGCTGATTTTGCGTACATAGGCTCTGCATTCATTGCAACCGAGGAAGCTCGTGCAAGTGACGTCTACAAACAGGCGATCGTTGATGGAACATCAGACGATGTGGTGTATTCCAATTATTTCTCAGGCGTCTATGGGAACTATTTAAAAACCAGTATTCGAAATGCTGGTCTAGATCCAGAAAATTTACCTGTCAATGAAGAAAAAACAATGAATTTTTCTTCAGGTCAAGCTGGTAAACCTAAGGCATGGAAAGACATTTGGGGAAGTGGACATGGTATCGGTGCAATCGATCAAGTTTTAACCACAAAGAAATTTGTTAGCAAGTTGCACAGTGAATATGTTGCGGCACGAGAGCGCCTAGGCTATGCATCCAATTAGGTTGAATTGAAGCCTTCATTTTTCATGCCCTTGACAAAAACCTAAGTGAGACAACATGCAAACAATTAGACACATTTTTAAATCAAACATAACAACATCGACTTTGAAAAAACTAGTCGTCTTCATGGGTATTTCACTAACCCTGATGCCTGGAATGGGGCAAACTTTTCCAAGCAAGCCTTTAAAGCTGGTTGTACCTTATGCTGCAGGCGGAGCAACAGATCAGTTAGCTAGAGCAATTGCAGAACCGCTAGGGCGCTCACTTGGGCAAGCAGTTGTAGTGGAAAATAAGCCTGGTGGTAACACCATTGTTGGCGCTGACTTAGTTGCTAAGTCTCCTCCAGATGGCTACACATTGTTCATGGGTAGTGCAGCGAGTCTTGCAATCAATTCGCTTCTTTATAGTAAGTTGCCTTACGATCCGAATACAGATTTTGCTGGAATCACTATGCTGGCCGCATCTCCATTAGTCATGGTCGTACCTGCTACCCTGCCAGTTAACAATGTCAAAGAGTTTGTTGAATATGCAAAGCGAAGGCCAGATGCAATTAACTTTGCATCAGTTGGCAATGGAAACCCGCTGCATTTAGCGGCGGAGTTATTTAAAATCGCTGCAGGGATCGAAATGACCCATGTGCCTTATAGCGGAAGCGTACCGGCACTTACTGCTTTAATGGGGAATCAAGTTCAGACTATGTTTGATGCTCCGCTTTCTTCAAATCCACACATCCAATCTGGAAAGTTGCGTGCATTAGCCGTTACAGGAAACAAAGGTTTAGCTCTTTTGCCAAATATTCCTACTATTGCAGCTTCAGGTTACCCAGGATATGAAGCAGGTGTTTGGTTTGCTTTGGTGGTCCCTAAAGCGACGCCTGCTGCAATAGTTGCTCGACTTAACTCAGAAGTTACAAAGATCTTGTCTGAGCCTGCAATGAAAGCACGATTTGACCGCCTAGCGCTTGAGCTCATACCTGGCCCCGCTGATGAAGTTTCAAAATATGCTGCACTTGAGCAAACACGCTGGTCTCGGCTGATTCGCGAAAAAGGTATTCGTCTAGAGCCTTGAAATTTTTTTTGGCAAATC
Organism: uncultured beta proteobacterium; assembly: GCA_903951445.1. Taxonomy (GTDB): domain Bacteria; phylum Pseudomonadota; class Gammaproteobacteria; order Burkholderiales; family Burkholderiaceae_C; genus Allorhodoferax. The sequence goes on along the minus strand of CAJBBZ010000167.1, from coordinate 7,226 downwards.
CTTATTCCAGAATTTTAAAAATTGCTTCCACATTTGCTTCTACACTGCTTGTTGAAGCACTGCCCCGCCAAGCGCAGCGAACTCGGCTAAACAGAACCAAGAGGAGACAGGCGTGCAATTGCTGCAACTGCTGATCAGCGGTGTGGCCCAGGGATGTATTTACGGACTCATTGCCCTGGGTTTCGTGCTGATTTACAAGGCCACCGAGACGGTGAGCTTTGCCCAGGGCGACCTGATGATGGTGGGGGCCTTTTCAGGCCTGGCCGCCATGACGCTGCTGGGATTTTCCTTTTGGATCGCGGTGCCTTCGGCCATCGTGGCCATGGCCATTTTTGGGGTGCTGCTTGAGCGTTTGGTAATTCGCCCCATCTTGGGGCAACCGGCTTTTTCCATTGTGATGCTGACCATTGGTGTGGGCTATGTGTTGCGCGGCCTGATCACCATGATTCCTGATCTGGGTACCGACACCCACACCCTGCCCGTGCCCTATGCGGGTGAAGTTTTGCGCTTGGGCGGTTTGGTGATCGCAGCCGAGCAAATGGTGGTGATCGGCGCCACCGGCATTTTGTGCCTGAGCTTATTTGCCATTTTCAAGTACAGCAAGCTGGGCATCGCCATGCAGGCCGCCTCGCAAAACCAGCTGGCTGCCTATTACATGGGCATACCGGTCAAGCAGATCAATGGTCTGGTTTGGGGTCTGGCTGCGGCCGTGGCGGCCGTGGCGGGCTTGCTGTTGGCCCCCATCACCTTTGTGCACGCTAACATGGGCTTCATTGGCCTGAAGGCCTTTCCCGCAGCGGTGGTCGGCGGATTTGGCAGCTTGCCCGGCGCAATTGTGGGCGGTCTGGTGATCGGCATCGTCGAATCGTTTTCCGGCTTTTATTTGCCCGAAGGCTTCAAGGACATCGCGCCTTACATCGTGGTGTTACTGATGCTGGTGCTCAAGCCCAATGGCTTGTTCGGCGAACAACTGCGCAAGAAAGTTTGAGGCCCCGGCATGCGTTTCATTTTTAAAACCGATTACAACCAGGACGTGAAGCTGGCCAAGCACGGCGGCCATGTATTTTGGTACAGCCTGCTGGGCCTGTTCCTTGTGGCCGCCCCTTGGGTGGTGGCCGAGTACTGGCTGGCGCAGCTGACTTTTGTGCTGATTTATGCCGTGGTGGGCTTGGGCCTGATGCTGCTGGCAGGCTTTACCGGCTTGTTTTCTTTGGGCCACGCCGCGTTCTTGGGGGTGGGGGCTTACACGCAGGCCGTCATGGTCAATGCCGGGGTGCCGTTTCCGCTGGCGCTGGTGTGCGCGGGCTTTTTCTCGGCCCTCGTGGGCGTCATCGTGGGTTTGCCAGCGCTGCGCGTCAAAGGCATTTACCTGGGCATGGCCACGCTGGCCTTTGGCTTCATCGTCGAAGAAGGCATGGCCCGTTGGGAAAGCGTGACGGGCGGCAATGCCGGCCTGATGGTCGGCTACCCTAAACTGGGCGGCTGGACGCTGGACAGCACCGAAGAGTTTTACTTCTTGTGCCTGCTGGTCATCGTGGGGGCCACACTGGCCATCGTGAACCTGCTGCGTTCCTCTACAGGGCGTGCCTTTGTGGCCATCCGCGATTCAGAAATTTCGGCGCAAAGCATGGGCATCCACTTGGCTCGCTACAAGACCCTGTCCTTTGCCCTGTCGGCGGCGCTGGCGGGCATTGGCGGTGCTTTGTACGCGCACAAAATCCAGTTCCTTTCGCCAGAACAGTTCAGCATCATCCAGTCAATTGATTTGTTGCTGATGGTGGTGATCGGCGGTTTGGGCTCAATCCATGGAGCCTTCCTCGGTGCCATCTTCCTGATCGTCATGCCGCAGCTGATTTCCTTGGGCAAAGACTTTTTGCCAGCCGCCATTGGCGGTGCCGCTGGTTTGCAGGGCACGATTTACGGTATGGTGCTGATTGCCTTTGTGCTGTTTGAGCCCATGGGCCTGTATGGCCGCTGGCTCAAGGTGCGGACCTGGTTCCAGTTGTTCCCGTTTTACCGACGTGGCCTGTTCAAGCGCCAAAAATCGTTCCAGAAGTCGGACCGCCTGAAATGAACGCAGACATCCTTTTATCCGCACAAGACCTGAGCGTGCGCTTTGGCGGCGTGCTGGCCGTCAACAAGGTCAGCTTCGACGTCAAGCGCGGCGAGGTCTTCACCCTGATTGGCCCCAACGGCGCTGGCAAGACCACCGTGTTCAACCTGATTAGCCGCATCTACACCCCCACCACGGGCGTGATCGATTACGCCGGGCCGCAAGGCACCCTGCGCCTGACCGACCAGCCAGCGCACCAAATTGCCGGGCTGGGCATTGCCCGCACCTTCCAGAACATCGAGCTGTTCGAGCACGCCACTGTGCTGCAAAACCTCTTGATCGGCCGCCACACCCACCGCAAGACGGGGCTGTGGAGCGAAATGTTCTTCACCCGCAAAACCCGCGCGGGTGAGATTGAAGCGCGTGAAAAGGTCGAGGAAGTCATTGATTTTCTTGACCTGCAACACCACCGCGATTCGATGGTGGCGGGCTTGCCTTATGGCGTGCGCAAAGTGGTCGAGCTGGCCCGCGCCCTGTGCACCGAGCCCAAGTTGCTGTTGCTGGACGAACCCTCTTCGGGCCTGAACGTCGAGGAAACCGAAGACATGGCGTTCTGGATCTCGGATATCAAAAACGAGCTGGGCATCACCGTGCTCATGGTCGAGCACGACATGAGTTTGGTCTCCAAAGTGTCAGACCGCGTGCTGGCCATGAGCCAGGGCGAAGAAATCGCCACCGGCACCCCCAGCCAGGTGCAAAGCGACCCGGGCGTCATCGAAGCCTATTTGGGTTCGGTGGACGACGTTTCTGCTTTGCGTCGCGAAAATTACGTGCCCGGAGGTGCCGCATGAGCGCAGCCACCCAAACACTGAACACGTCGGCAGAGGCGGCCGATGACAACGTGATGCTCAAGCTGCTCAACGTGGAAAGCGCATACGGCCCGATCAAGGCGATTCGCGGCGTGAGCCTGCAGGTGCGCCAAGGCGAAATTGCCACTGTGCTCGGCTCCAATGGCGCGGGTAAGACCACCATCTTGAAAACCATCAGCGGCATCATCGACCCGCGCAAAGGCTCGATCGAATTCAAGGGCCAAAGCATCACCGCGCAAGACCCGGCCATCATCGTGCAGCGCGGCTTGATGCATGTGCCTGAAGGCCGCGAAGTGTTCCCGCTGCTGTCGATTCGCGACAACTTGCTGATGGGCGCCTACACCCGCAAGGACCGCGATGGCGTGGCGCGCGACATGGAAGCCGTTTACAACTACTTCCCCATCCTGCGCGAGCGGGCTGCGCAAGACGCGGGCTTGCTCTCGGGTGGTCAGCAGCAAATGCTGGCGATCAGCAGGGCGCTGATGGCCAACCCCGACCTGATCTTGCTGGACGAACCCAGCTTGGGCCTGAGTCCCAAACTGACCAAGGAAATCTTCGAGATCGTGGTCCGCATCAACCGCGAGCGCGGCACCACCATCTTGCTGGTCGAGCAAAACGCCAACATGGCGCTGAACGCATCGGACTACGGCTATGTGCTGGAAAACGGCCGCATCGTGATGGAAGACACCTGCGCCCGCTTGCGTGAAAAAGAGGACATCAAGGAGTTCTACTTGGGCATGAAGGAAGAGGGCGTGCGCGCCGACCGCCGTTGGAAAAAGAAGAAAACCTGGAGATAAATCATGAGCCAACTCTGGGACACCTCCGGCATTGCGCCGCAAAAAAATGTCGTCATGGCAGGCGAGACCATCCCTGCCATTTTCTGGAATGCGGTGGCCGCTCGCGGCCCCAATGTCTGGATGCGCCAAAAAGACTTGGGAATCTGGCGCAGCTGGACCTGGAACGAGACCGGCCAAGCCGTGCGCGAGATCGGACACGGCCTGATGGCGCTGGGTTTTGAGGCGCGCCATACCGCTTCCATCCTGTCCAACACCAACATCGAGTGGGTGCTGTGCGATCTGGCCGTGCTCAGTGCCGGAGGAGTGTCCAACGGCATCTACCCTACCGATGCGCCCGAGCAAGTGCATTACCTGTGCGAAGACTCAGGTACCCGCGTGCTGTTTGTCGAAGACGACGAACAGCTTGACAAGGCCTTGGCCGTGCGTGCCAGCTTACCCTTGCTGCAAAAAATCGTGGTGTTCAACATGGAAGGTCTGCGCGACTTTCACGACCCGATGGTCATCAGCCTGAAGCAGCTGCAAGCCTTGGGCCGTGCGCATGCCCAGCAACACTCCGACATGCTCACGCAGCGCAGCGCTGCCTGCAAGCCAGAAGAGCTGGCCATCTTGGTATACACCTCGGGCACCACCGGCAAGCCCAAGGGTGGCATGCACAGCCACCATGGCTTGGTTTTCACGGTGCGGGGCTACAACACCCTGATCGCCCGAGACGAGCGAGACGAGTGCATGTGCTTTTTGCCCCTGTGCCACATTGCCGAGCGCATGGGTGGCGAATATTTCTCGATGTACACCGGGGCCAAACTCAACTTTGTCGAGAACCCCGAAACCGTGCCCGAGAACGTGCGCGAAATTGCGCCCACCGTGTTCGGCGCCGTACCTCGTGTATGGGAGAAGTTTTACTCGGGCGTGATGATCGCGCTCAAGGAAGCCGGTGGCCTGCAGCAAGCCGTTTATGGTTGGGCAATAGGCGTGGGCCACCAAGTGGTCGACCTAGTGCTGGCGCAAAAGCCGGTGCCCCTCAGCTTGAAGTTGCGCTTTCATGTGGCTCGATTGCTGGCGCTGAACAATGTGCGCAAAATGATCGGCATCCACCGTGCGCGCTTTCTGGTCACGGGTGCAGCCCCCATTTCTCCCGATCTGGTGCGTTGGTATTTGGCACTTGGCTTGCCCATGCTGGAAGTCTGGGGCATGACCGAGACCTGTGGTGCGGGCACTGGCGCGCCCGCCGACCGCATCAAGCCTGGCTCCATTGGCCCGGCGGCCGAGTTCAACGAGATGCGTCTGGACCCGGTGACCGGTGAAATCTTGGTGCGCGGCCCTAATGTGTTCATGGGTTACCTCAACCTGCCTGAAAAAACCGCCGAGACCATCGATGCCGACGGCTGGCTGCACACGGGCGATGTGGGCGTGGTCGACGAGGAGGGGTTTTTCCGCATCACCGACCGGATGAAAGACATCATCATCACGGCTGGTGGCAAAAACATCACCCCCAGCGAATTGGAAAACGAATTGAAATTCTCGCCCTATGTCACGGACGCGGTCGTCATCGGCGACAAGCGGCCTTACCTGACAGTGATCGTCATGATCGACCAAGAGAACGCCGAGAAATACGCACAGGACAACGACGTGCCTTTCTCCAACTACGCCAGCCTCACACACAGTGCTGAAGTGCAAAACCTGATCCAGGCCGAAGTGGACCGGGTCAACAAAAAATTTGCCCGCGTTGAGCAGATCAAGAAATTCTGGCTGCTGGACACCCAACTTAGCGCCGAAGACGAAGAACTAACACCGACCATGAAGCTCAAGCGCAAACTGGTCGAGAAAAAATACGCGCCCCAAATCGAGGCGATGTACCGTTGATTCGATTCCCTAGTCACTTTTATCCATCACCACAACAGGAGATCTGCACCATGAAAATCAAACTCAGTCTCGTCGCCGCTGCGCTGGCCCTGACCGCTAGCGCGGCCATGGCCCAATCGCAAGGCGTGTCCAACAACGAAATTACGCTCGGCTCCATCCAGGACCTGTCTGGCCCATTGGCAGGCTTTGGCAAGCAAGTGCGCTTGGGCATGATGCTGCGCGTGGATGAAGCCAACGAGCAAGGCGGCATCAATGGCCGCAAGTTCAAGCTGCTGGTTGAAGATTCGGCTTATGACCCCCGCCGCGCTGTGCTGGCCGCGCAAAAACTGGTCAACCAAGACAAGATTTTTGCCATGATCGGACACATCGGCACCGCCCAGAACATGGCCGCCATGCCGGTACAGTTCCAGAAAAACGTGATCAACTTTTTCCCCGTCACGGCCGCTCGCGAGATGTATGAACCCTTCCACAAGCTCAAGTACTCGTTTGCCGCCACCTATTACGACCAGATGCGCTTGGGTGTACCGATTCTGGTGAAGGAAAAGAACGCGAAGCAAATTTGCGCCATGCACCAGGACGATGAATTCGGTCTGGAAGTGTTCCGTGGTGCCGAGGAAGGCCTCAAGAGCATGGGGATGCAGTTTACCGAAGTCACCACCTACAAACGCGGTGCAACCGACTTTGCATCGCAGATGCAAAAACTGGCCTCGTCCAAGTGCGACTTCGTGGTCATGGGCACCATCATCCGTGAAACCATTGGCGGCATTGCCACCGCACGCCGCTTGGGCTTCAACCCGACCTTCCTGGGTTCGAGCGCGTCTTACACCGACCTGATCCACAAGTTGGGCGGCCCCGCCATGAACGGCTTTTATTCCACCATGTCGACCCAGCACCCATACTTGGACGAGGCCGCACAGCCCATCCGTTTCTGGGCCAACAAATACAAAACCAAGTTCAACGAAGACCCGACCGTGTTTTCGGTTTACGGCTACAACGCCATTGACTCGTTCTTGCGCGCGGTGGAGAAATCTGGCAAGAACGTGACCACCGAAAGCATCATCAAGGCCATGGACACTATGGTGATCCCGCCCGATATATTCGGCACAGGCGAAATGACCTTCACCGCCACCAAGCGTTTGGGCAGCAACGCCTCGCGTATGTCGCAAATCACCGACGGCCGCTGGAAGGTCACATCCGGCTACTTTTCAGACAAAAAGTAAAAAACGCGCGTTAGCGGATTGAAGACCGCCAAAGTCCGAATGGGTTTTGGCGGTTTTTTCATGGTTTTTGACAAAATCGACGTGCCAACATTTAGAACATTCCGTGCATTGTAAAAATTGCTTGCAAAGGAGCACCACATGAAAACACGCATCACAGAACTCTTGGGCATTCGCCACCCGATCATGCAAGGGGGCATGCACCATGTGGGTTATGCCGAGCTGGCCTCGGCCGTGTCCAATGCCGGGGGCTTAGGCATCATCACGGGCTTGACCCAAAAAACGCCCGAGTTGCTGGCGAAAGAAATTGCACGCTGCCGTGAAATGACCGATCAGCCCTTTGGTGTGAACTTGACTTTTTTGCCTGCTTTCACTGCGCCCCCATATCCAGAATACATCCGGGCCATCATCGAAGGGGGTGTCAAAGTGG
>CAJBBZ010000166.1 GCA_903951445.1 uncultured beta proteobacterium | reverse complement strand
GTAAAGTGATCAGCATCGCCATCGCGCATAAATTGCTGCGCCAAGCGCATGCTGTGGCGACGAAAAATGTCTCCTTTTCAGCAGAATTTGCTTGACTGGGAGCACAGTTCATTGCGAGCGTAGCGAAGCAATCCATTCTTGCTTGGCAATCGTGCATTGATGGATCGCCGCGTCACTGCGCTCCTCGCGATGACGGACGTATGCAGATCTGCCTTTACACCTAGTACGAGCATTGAACTACTGCAACGGCCCTTTCAGTGCCTCGGGCAGCGCAAAGGGCAGCACGCCTATGCCCTCCTCCATGAGCTCGCGCGCTTCGCGGGCGCTAGTTTGGCCGCGGATACCGCGCTCGGGGGCTTCGCCGTAATGGATTTTGCGGGCCTCTTCGGCAAAGTTCTGGCCCACATCGGTGGTGTTGGCCATCAGGTGGCGGCCGATTTCCATCCAGCGTTTGGCCATGTCGGCATCTTGCGGGCCTGCCACGGCCAGGGCTTTGTCGCTTTGCTCGGACCGCTCAGCCCGGTCAGACGACTCAGGGGCAGAAGCGCGCGACAAATTGAGGCGCGGCACGCTCAGTTTTTTGCTAATGCTGGCGTCGCCGCACAAAGGGCATTGCACCAGCGCGCGCGACTGTTGCGATTGAAAGTCTTCCTCTGACCCAAACCAACCCTCAAAGCCGTGGCCCTGGGCGCATTGCAGGTCCAGCACTTTCATACGGCATCCTGCCATTGCAGCGGCCAGGCGCCGCTCAGGTAGTTTTGCAGCCAGAGCGCGCCGGTCAAGGTTTTGGCATCGGTGATCCGGCCATCGCGGCACCAGGCAAAAAACTCGTCGCTGTTGGCGCTAAAAACCTCTAAAAATTCGCCGGCATCCAACTGAGCTTGCCCGGCCTGCAAGCCTTGGGCAAACCAAATGTCGATGTACTCGGTGGAATAGGAAATACACGGATGCAACAACCCGGCGTGTGCCCATTGGGTGGCGCTGTAGCCGGTTTCTTCGCGCAGTTCGCGCTGGGCACACAGCAGCAAATCTTCTTGGCCGTCGCGCTTGCCCGCAGGAAGTTCGATCATCACTTGGCCCACCGGATAGCGGAACTGGCGCTCCAGCACGACGCGGGTGTGGCCTTGTGCGTCGGTCAGGAGTGGGATGACCATGACGGCACCCGGATGGACCATGTATTCACGGAACGTGTTTTTGCCATCGGGCAGCGTCACCTGGTCGCTAAAGACTTGCAGAAAACGGCCAGACAAGATTTTGTCGCTGCTCTGGCGCAGCTCGCGCAGGCCCGCATCGGACTCGGGGGAAGCGTTTTCTGCTGTGGACGTGGGCATAGCGTTCTACCCGCTTAGTAGAAACCGATGGCGTTCAAGTGCCCAGCATTTGCAAAACGGACTGCGCTGACAAAGCCATCAGACCGGCAGGGAAGATGCCTAGCAGCAACACCAGCGCCCCGTTAAGCGCCAGCACAATGCGCACATCAGCACCGGCCACGACTTCGTTCGCCGTAATAGGCGCATCAAAGTACATCACCTTGACCAGGCGCAGGTAATAAAAAGCGCCCACCAGCGACATCAGCACCGCGAACACCGCCAGGCCAATATGCATGGCTTGGCCCGATGCGATCAGTGCTTGCAGCACTGAGAGCTTGGCATAAAAGCCCACCAGCGGCGGGATGCCAGCCATAGAGAACATGCAAGCGGCCATGACGCCGGCGTACAGTGGGCTGCGTTGGTTCAGTCCGGCAAAGTCGGCAATTTCTTCGCTTTCAAAACCTTCGCGGGCCAGCAACATGATGACGCCAAACGCCGCCAGGGTAGTCAGCACATAGCTCACTACATAGAACATGGCCGAGCTATAGGCATTGGCGGTGGAAATAGTATTGCCATCGATCACGCCGGAGAAGATACCGATCAGCACAAAGCCCATTTGCGCAATGGTAGAAAAAGCCAGCATGCGCTTGACATTGGTTTGCGCAATGGCGGCAAAGTTGCCGATAAAGAGTGACGCTACGGATAGCAACATCAGCATTTGCTGCCAGTCGATGGCCAGCGGCAACATGCCCTCCACCAGCAAGCGCATGGTGACGGCAAAAGCCGCCAGCTTGGGCGCGCCACCAATCATCAGCGTGACGGCAGTTGGCGCGCCTTGGTACACATCGGGAATCCACATGTGAAAAGGCACCACGCCCAGCTTAAAGGCCAGGCCCGAGACGATGAACACCAAGCCAAATACCAGCACCTGGTGGCGCACATGGCCAGTGGAAATCGCGCTAAACACTTCGTTGATATCCAGTGAGCCGGTGGCGCCGTAGAGCATGGACATGCCGTAGAGCAAAAAGCCCGAGGCCATGGCGCCGAGCACAAAATACTTCATGGCCGCTTCCACGGCTTGCGCGTTGTCGCGGCGCAGCGCCACCAGGGCGTAGCTGGACAGGGTCAACAACTCCAGGCCCATGTAAATGACCAGGAAGTTGTTGCCCGAAATCATGATGAACATGCCCAGCAGTGCGAACATGGACAGGGTAAACAACTCGCCGCCACGCAGCATGTCGCGCGCGCCGGCATAGGGGCGGCCATAGACCAGGGTCACCATCACCGCTATCGTGGCAAAACACTTGAGCCAAGCGGCCATAGTGTCGGCCACCACCATATTGCCAAAGCCGTAGAGCGTGAGGCCAGTGCTGGCATAAAAGCCTTCGATGAGTGCGACCACGCCCAGGGTGAGTAGGGTGAGCGCATAGGTGAAGCCGCGCAAGGGGCCTTGGGCACGCAAGTCCAGCAAGGTAACGGCGCAGGCCATGGCCAGAAGCAAGGCCTCTGGGAAAATGGCAATCAAGCTGATTTGGTCGATCATGGTGTATTTCTCAATTCGGGGCCATCAAGGCAGCTTGGACTGGGCCACGTGCTGCAGCAGACCGGCCACCGAGGCATCCATCACATCGGTAAAGGGTTTGGGGTGGATGCCCATGTAAAGCACCGCAACTGCCAACAAGGCCAGCATGAAAAATTCACGCGCGTTGATGTCTTGCAGTTCTTGGACATGGTGGTTGGTAACCGGGCCCAGGTACACGCGCTTAAACATCCACAAGGTATAGGCGGCGCCGAAAATCAGTGCGCTGGCCGAGGCCATGCCGATCCAGAAATTAAACTTGACTGCCGCCAAAATCACCATCCACTCGCCCACAAAGCCTGCAGTACCGGGCAAGCCGCAATTGGCCATAGCAAACAGCAGGGAAAAAGCGGCAAAGCGTGGCATGGTGTTGACGACGCCGCCGTAGCTGGCAATCTCACGCGAGTGCACCCGGTCGTACAACACGCCGATGGACAAAAACATGGCACCCGATACAAAGCCATGTGCAATCATTTGCACAATGCCACCGGCCATGCCCAAGTCGTTAAAGATGAAAAATCCTAAGGTAACAAAACCCATGTGCGCGACCGACGAATAGGCCACAAGTTTTTTCATATCCTGCTGCACCATGGCCACCAGGCCGACGTACACAACAGCGACCAATGACAAGGCAATCATCAGGCCGGCCCACTCGTGCGCGGCATCCGGGGCAATGGGCAGCGAAAAACGCAGGAAGCCATAGGCGCCCAACTTGAGCATGATGGCCGCCAACACGGCAGAGCCGCCCGTGGGCGCCTCCACGTGGACATCGGGCAACCAGGTGTGCACAGGCCACATGGGCACCTTGACGGCAAAGGCCGCAAAGAAGGCAAAGAAGATGGCGGTCTGCGCGGTCTGGCCCAGCGGCAAGGCGTGCCAAGTGGCAATGTCAAAACTGCCGTTGGACGTGATGTAGAGGTAAATCAGCGCGACCAAAGTCAGCAGCGAGCCGAGCAAGGTGTAAAGGAAAAACTTGAAGGCCGCGTAAATTTTGTTCGGGCCGCCCCAGATACCGATGATGAGGTACATGGGTATCAGCGTGGCTTCGAAAAACACGTAGAACAGCAGACCGTCCAAGGCGCAAAACACGCCGATCATCAGGCCCGACAAAATCAGGAACGACGCCATGTACTGGTTGACTTTGTGGGTAATCACTTCCCAACCGGCGATTACCACCACCACGTTGATAAACGCCGTCAGCAGTACAAACCAAAACGAGATGCCGTCCACGCCCAAGTGGTAATTAACATTGAAGCGCTCGATCCACATGGCGTTTTCAACAAACTGCATTTCTGCGGTGCCGAGTTGGAAACCGGCGTACAAAGGCAAGGTCAGCGCAAAGCTGATGATCGCGCCTACCAGCGCCACCCAGCGCACGGCGCGGGCCTGGTCATCCCGGCCCAGGGCCAGCAGCACGACGCCAAAAAAAATCGGCGTCCAAATCGCAAGGCTCAACAATCCCATGGGTTCTTTTCCTTATTTGTTGAGCCAGACGAAGTAAGTCATGAGGACAAAAATGCCCAAAATCATGACCAGCGCGTAGTGGTACAGGTAGCCAGACTGCAAGCCACGCACCCGCTTGGATACCCAGCCCACCAGCTTCCAAGAGCCATTGACAAAAAAGCCGTCGATGATGGCCTGGTCGGCGCCCTTCCACAGACCTTGGCCCAACATACGCGTACCGCGCGCCAACACGTTTTCATTGAACCAATCCATGTAGTACTTGTTTTCTAACAACACCACCAAAGGCCGCAGGCCGCGCCCGATGGCCGCAGGTACGGCTGGGTTGATAAGGTACATATACCAAGCGGTGACCACACCCGCCAGCGCCAGCCAAAACGGCGCAGTACTCAGCCCATGCAGCGCCATGGCCACCGGGCCGTGGAACGCTGCCTGCAATTCCTGCATCGCATGGTGGCGCGTGGCATCGACCACGATGGCGTCTTTGAAGAATTCGCCAAAGAGCATGGGCTCAATGGTCATGAAGCCGATCACCACCGAGGGGATCGCCAACAACACCAGTGGCAGCCAGACCACCCAAGGGGATTCATGCGGGCTGTGGTCGTGGTGATCGCCGTGGCCGTGGTCATCGTGACCATGGTGCGCATCAGGGTTTTGGTCGTAGCGCTCTTTGCCGTGAAACACCAAAAAGTACATGCGGAAGGAATAAAAGGCCGTTACAAACACACCGGCCAAGACCGCAAAGTGGGCAAAGCCAGCGGCAGGCAAATGGCTTTCGGCGACCGCCTCAATAATGCTGTCTTTGGAATAGAAACCTGCAAAAAATGGCGTGCCTATCAGTGCCAATGAACCTAACAAAGAGGTGATCCAGGTGATCGGCATGTACTTGCGCACGCCGCCCATCCAGCGAATATCCTGGTTGTGGTGCATGCCGATGATGACCGAGCCTGCGCCGAGGAACAACAAGGCTTTAAAGAAGGCATGCGTCATCAAATGGAACACTGCCACCGAGTAGGCCGAGGCACCAAGCGCTACCGTCATATAACCTAGCTGCGACAGCGTGGAATAGGCGACTACGCGCTTGATGTCGTTTTGGATGATGCCCAGAAAGCCCATGAACAAGGCGGTAATCGCTCCCACGACCAATACCAAATTGAGCGCGGTATCGGACAACTCAAACAGCGGCGACATGCGCGCCACCATAAAGATGCCAGCGGTCACCATGGTCGCGGCGTGGATGAGCGCGGAAATAGGCGTAGGGCCTTCCATGGAATCAGGCAACCAGACGTGCAGCGGAAACTGCGCCGATTTGCCCATGGCGCCGACAAACAAACAAATGCAAGCCACCGTGAGCAGCATCCAGCTGGTGCCGGGCAAAGTCAGCGCCGCTAGTTCAGGCGCTTTGCTAAAAATCTCTGCGTAATTGAGCGTACCGGCGAATGCGGCTATCAGGCCAATCCCTAAGATGAAACCAAAGTCGCCCACGCGGTTGACCAAAAAGGCTTTCATGTTCGCAAAAATAGCGCTGGGCTTGTTGTACCAAAAACCGATCAACAAGTAGGACACCAGGCCCACGGCTTCCCATCCAAAGAACAACTGCAACAAGTTGTTGCTCATCACCAGCATCAGCATGGAGAAGGTGAATAGCGAAATATAGGAAAAGAAACGGTTGTAGCCTTCGTCCTCATCCATATAGCCGATGGTGTAAATGTGCACCATGAGCGACACAAAGGTGACCACGCACATCATCATGGCGGTCAGGCCATCGACGAGAAAGCCGATTTCCATCTTTAGGTCACCCACCACCATCCATGTATACAGGGTTTCATTGAGTCGCGCGCCACTTTGGACGACGGCTTGCAGTGTGAGCGCAGAGATGATGAAAGAAATCAGCACCCCGGCGAACGTCAGGCTATGGGTGAGCGTGCGCCCGATGCGGTTACCGCCAAACTTGGTGCCAAAAATACCGGCCAACAGGGCGCCGACCAGCGGGGCCAGGGGCACGATAAGCAGCGTGGCTGCGTTGAGACTTGCTTGCATCGTTGTCTTAGCCCTTGAGCGTATTGAGTTCGTCCACGCTGATGCTGGACTTGGCCCTGAACAAGAGCACCAAAATGGCCAGGCCGATGGCCGACTCGGCAGCGGCCACGGTCAGAATAAAAAACACAAACACCTGGCCGTGCATATCGTTGAGGTAGTGCGAGAAGGCGACAAAATTGGTGTTCACCGCAAGCAGCATCAGCTCGATGGCCATGAGCAACACAATCAGGTTGCGGCGGTTCAAAAAGATGCCCACCACCGATAGCGCAAACAACATCGCGCCCAGGGACAAAAAGTGGCCCAGTGTCAGGGTATTCATCATGCTTTGGTCTCCGGTGTGGCGGCCGCCTCGGGGGGCGCAGGCGCGGGGGCTTCTTGCGTGGCGTCCATCTTGAGCACCGTCATGCGGTCTTGGGCTTTGACGCGCACTTGGTCGCCGGGGCTGACGTATTTGCTGTCTTTGCGCGCGCGCAGCGTCAGCGCAATCGCGGCAATCATGGCCACCAGCAAAATCGCCGCGGCAATTTCTAATGGATAGATGTATTCGGTGTAAAGCAGCTTGCCCAATTGCTGGGTGTTGGTCGGGCCGCCTATTGCATTATTGGCCGCCGCCGGGTCATCGATGACACGAAAACCACCCAACAAAACCGCCGCCATTTCCAGCGCAATCACCACGCCCACCGCAGCGGCCAGCGGGAAGTGGTTCCAAAAACCCACGCGCAGGTTTTCGACGTTGATGTCCATCATCATCACCACGAACAGGAACAGCACCATCACCGCACCGACATAGACCAGCACCAGGGTAATCGACAGGAACTCGGCTTTGAGCAGCATCCAGATCATCGCGGCCTGGAAAAAGGTGAGCACCAAAAACAAGGCGGCATGCACCGGGTTGCGGGCGGTAATCACCCGAAACGCCGCAATCAGCAAGACCGCCGAAAAGGCGTAAAACAAACCGGTGGTAACACTCATGGTGGCAATCTTTCTTGCAGGCGCTTAGCGGTATTTGGCATCCGCCTGCTTGGCCGCAGCGATCTCGGCTTCATAGCGATCCCCGACCGCCAGCAGCATGTCTTTAGTGAAATACAGGTCGCCCCGCTTTTCGCCGTGGTATTCCAGTATGTGCGTCTCCACAATCGAGTCCACCGGGCAGCTCTCTTCGCAAAAGCCGCAAAAAATGCACTTGGTCAGGTCGATGTCATAGCGCGTAGTGCGGCGCGAGCCGTCTTCGCGCACATCGGATTCGATGGTGATCGCCATGGCGGGGCACACCGCCTCGCAAAGTTTGCAGGCGATGCAGCGCTCTTCGCCGTTTTCATAGCGGCGCAGCGCATGCAGGCCACGAAAGCGCGGCGAGAGCGGCGTTTTTTCTTCCGGAAACTGCACCGTGAATTTTTTGCGGAACGCGTAGCGCATGGTTAGCGCCATGCCTTTGAACAACTCGATCAGCAAAAAACTCAGCAAAAAGTCTTTGAGCGAAAAGGCAGCGGGCTTGTAAGCAATGCTTGGCATGTCTGTCTATTACTTCCAGATATTGAATGAGGTCTGCATCCAAGCGCCGACCACGACCAACCAGACCAGGGTGACGGGAATAAAGACTTTCCAGCCCAGACGCATGATCTGGTCATAGCGAAAGCGCGGAAAGGTGGCGCGCACCCAGATAAACAAGCTGACGATGGCACAGGTTTTGAGGCCCAGCCAGATGCCTCCGGGTATCCAGGCAAGCGCGGCCACGGGCGAGAGCCAGCCACCTAAAAACATCACCGCCGCCAGAATCGACACCAGCCACATATTGGCGTACTCGGCCAAATAGAACATGGCGTACGACATACCGGAATACTCGACCATGTGCCCCGCCACAATTTCAGCCTCGCCCTCCACCACGTCAAACGGATGGCGGTTGGTTTCTGCCAGGCCGGAGATCACATAGACCACAAAAATCGGCAAGAGCGGCAGCCAGTTCCAGGACAAAAAGCCCAGGCCCTGATCGGCAAACAGGCCTTTGGCCTGCTCAGTCACGATGACGCTCATATTCATGCTGCCGGTCACCATCAAGACCACGACCAGGCAAAAGCCCATGGCGATCTCATAGCTCACCATTTGGGCCGAAGCGCGCAAAGCGCCCAGAAAAGCGTATTTGGAATTAGAGGCCCAGCCGGCGATGACCACGCCATAGACTTCCATGGAGGTAATCGCCATCACAAACAACAAACCGGCGTTGATGTTGGCAAGCGCCACATCCGGCCCAAAGGGCACAACCGCCCAGGCAGCCAAAGCCGGCATGATGGTCAGAATCGGGCCGATAAAAAACAAACCTCGGTTGGCGGCAGCGGGCACCAAAATTTCTTTGGTCAGCAGCTTGAGTGCGTCGGCAATCGGCTGCAAGAGGCCCAAAGGCCCGACGCGGTTGGGGCCGACGCGCACTTGCATCCAACCCAAAAATTTACGCTCCCACAGCGTGAGGTAGGCCACGGCGCCCAGCAAGGGCAAAAGCACGACCAGGATCTTCATCAGAGTCCAGACCACGGGCCAGACCACGACCGTCCACCAGGTGGCCGCGACGGCTTGCAGGCCCGCGTTGTAGATCGCGTCGATCATGCGAGCACCTCCACGCTGGCGCGGGCATCTGCCGTCATTTGCAGGCTGCTTGCGCGCCGTACCAAGCCGTCGAGCTGGTAAATGGCAGCGGTGCAAGGTGCCGATCCGGGGCCCGCTTGCGTGGGCTGGCTGCTGGCGTTGTTCAGGCGGTCCGCGCTCAACTGCTCAGGGGCAGCGCCCGCGAAAATTTCGTGCAGCACATCTTGGGAAGACTCTTGCGCAAAGCCATCGATCTTCATCATATTGCCGAGCACGCGCAACACTTTCCAAGCCGGCCTGGCCTCGCCCTGCGGCTTGACCACGGCATGGAAACTTTGCACCCGGCCTTCGGCATTCACAAAGGTACCCGAAGTTTCGCTAAACGGTGCGATGGGCAGCAACACATCGGCGCACTGCATATTGGCTTTGAAGGGCGAGAGGCTAACCACCATTTGGGCTTGTGCCAGTTGGGCCAAGGCCGCTTTGCCTGCAGCGCTGTCAAATTCGGGTTCGTTATTGAGCAGCAAAACGGCTTTGAGCGCACCGCCCAGCATCTGCCCGGCATGCAAACCGCCCTGCCCCGGTTCGGCGCGAACATACTGCGCGCCCACAGTGTTGGCCGCTTCGGTCAGGAAGCCAAAGCTTGCGCCCGTGGCCTTGGCAATCCAAGCAGCGACGGCTTGCAGTGCCGAGGCCTGCGCGTGGTGCGCAGCGCCATTGCCGAGCAACACCGCTTTGCGTTCGCCACCCAATAGTGACTTGGCAATCGCCAATGATTGTTCGTTGACGGTCGCGCTATAGGGGCAGCTGACTTCAGCCAGTTGCGCCACGGCTGCGGCAATCGATTGAAAGTGCGCCAGCCAGTCATTGGACGAGGCTTGCACATCCTGCGCTATTGGAATCGCCCAATCGGCCGCGTCGCTGCGCAGCGCATGCACGGCACAACCACTGCGCGCCGCTTGGCGCACGCGAAGGGCAAACAGCGGATGCTCTTTGCGCAAATGAGTTCCCACCAAGAGCACGCGCTGCAAGGTGGAAAGCCCAGCGATGGGCATGCCCAAATGGCGCACGCCATCGGTGGCGGTGAAATCTTGGTTGCGCAAGCGGTGGTCGATGTTCTCGCTACCCAGGCCGCGCACCAGCTTGGCAGCCAGGTGCAATTCCTCTAGGGTGCTGTGCGGGCTGACCAAGGCGCCCAGCGCCTGTGCACCGTGATTGCTCTTGATTTGCTTGAGGCCATTGGCCACGTATTCCAGGGCGGTTTGCCAATCAACGCTCGCCCATTTACCGCCCTGCTTGATCATGGGCGAATGCAAACGGTCCGGGCTGCTCAGGGCTTCGTAAGAAAAACGGTCACGGTCGGCAATCCAGCATTCGTTGACCGCATCGTTTTCCATGGGCACCACGCGCATGACGTGGTTATTTTTCACTTGCACCACCAGATTTGCGCCAGTGGAGTCATGCGGGCTGACCGACTTGCGGCGCGACAGTTCCCAGGTGCGGGCGCTGTAGCGGAAAGGCTTGCTGGTCAAAGCGCCCACGGGGCAAATGTCGATCATGTTGCCCGAGAGTTCGGAGTCCACGGTCTGGCCGACAAAGGTTTCGATTTCCGCATGCTCGCCACGGTGCGACATGCCCAGCTCCATCACGCCAGCCACTTCTTGGCCAAAGCGCACGCAGCGGGTGCAATGGATGCAGCGGCTCATCTCCTGCATGCTGATGAGCGGGCCCACGTCTTTGATCGCTACCACGCGCTTTTCTTCTTCGTAGCGCGAATTGGAGCCTCCGTAGCCCACGGCTAGGTCTTGCAACTGGCATTCGCCGCCCTGGTCGCAAATCGGGCAATCGAGCGGGTGGTTAATCAGCAAAAACTCCATCACCGATTGCTGCGCCTTGATGGCTTTTTCGCTCTTGGTGTGGACCACCATGCCATTGGTCACCGGCGTGGCGCAGGCGGGCATGGGTTTGGGGGCTTTTTCAATATCTACCAAACACATGCGGCAATTGGCCGCAATGCTCAGCTTCTTGTGGTAGCAGAAATGGGGAATGTAGGTACCGGCTTTTTCGGCGGCATGCATCACCATGCTGCCTTCAAGCACTTCTACTTTTTTGCCGTCGAGTTCGATTTCAACCATGGTGCTGCACCGATCAAACGTAGGCACCGACCACGCAGGTCTTGTGCTCTATATGGTGTTCAAATTCGGACCTGAAATGCTTGAGCATGCCGCGCACCGGCATAGCCGCCGCGTCGCCCAGCGCGCAAATCGTGCGGCCCATGATGTTGCCGGCCACGCTGTCCAGCGTCTCTAAGTCGCTGGCGCGGCCCTGGCCGTTTTCAATACGGTCCACCATGCGCCAGAGCCAGCCCGTGCCTTCGCGGCAAGGCGTGCATTGGCCGCAGGACTCGTGCGAGTAAAAGTAAGACAGGCGTCGCAAAGACTTGACCATGCAACGCGTATCGTCCATGACGATGACCGCGCCCGAACCGAGCATGGAACCGGCCTTGGCAATGGCGTCATAGTCCATGGTGATGTCCATCATGATGCTGGCGGGCAATACCGGCGCGGAAGACCCGCCAGGAATAACCGCCTTGAGCGTGCGGCCCGGGCGCATGCCGCCGGCCATTTCCAGCAACTCGGCAAAGGGCGTGCCCATGGGCACTTCGTAATTGCCGGGACGCTGCACATCGCCACTGACTGAAAAAATCTTGGTGCCACCGTTGTTGGGCTTGCCGCAGGCCAAATAGGCCGCGCCGCCATTGCGGATGATCCAAGGCACCGCCGCAAAAGTTTCGGTGTTGTTGATGGTGGTCGGCTTGCCGTACAGACCAAAGCTGGCCGGGAACGGCGGCTTAAAGCGCGGCTGGCCTTTTTTGCCTTCCAGGGATTCGAGCAAAGCGGTTTCTTCGCCGCAGATATAGGCGCCAAAGCCATGGGTGGCATGCAGTTGGAAACTGAAGTTGCTGCCCATGATGTGCTGGCCCAGAAACCCGGCTGCGCGGGCTTCTTCCAAAGCCGCTTCAAAGCGCTCGTAGGTCTGGAAAATCTCGCCGTGGATGTAGTTGTATCCGACCGTAATACCCATGGCATACGCGGCGATCGCCATACCCTCGATCACCGTGTGCGGGTTGAACTGCATGATGTCGCGGTCTTTGCAAGTTCCCGGCTCACCTTCGTCCGAGTTGCAAACGAGGTATTTTTGGCCTGGAAACTGGCGAGGCATAAAGCTCCACTTCAGGCCGGTCGGGAAACCCGCACCGCCGCGACCGCGTAGCCCG
>CAJBBZ010000165.1 GCA_903951445.1 uncultured beta proteobacterium | reverse complement strand
GACCACGCTCATGATGCTGGCTGGGTTTGAAACTGCTACTTCGGGGGAAATCTATTTAGACGGCAAACCCATCAACCGCATCGCCCCCGAGCACCGCAACATCGGCATGGTGTTTCAAAGCTATGCCTTGTTCCCGCACATGACAGTGGCCGAGAACGTGGGCTTCCCTTTGAGTGTGCGCGGTATCACCGGCGAGGCGGCGCACAGCCGCGTTATGGCGGCCTTGGACAAAGTGGGCCTCAAAGGCCTGGAGTCGCGCCGGCCTGCGCAAATGTCAGGCGGTCAGCAGCAGCGCGTAGCGGTGGCGCGGGCGCTGGTGTTTGAACCCAAGCTGGTGCTGATGGACGAGCCCTTGTCGGCTTTGGACAAACAGCTGCGCGAGCAATTGCAATACGAGATCAAACGCCTGCACAGCGACCTGGGCATCACCATTGTGTACGTGACCCACGACCAGACCGAAGCGCTGGCGATGTCCGACCGCATTGCAGTGTTCCACCACGGCCGCATCCAGCAAATCGATATTCCTACGCAGTTGTACGAGCGCCCGGCCAATGCTTTTGTGGCGCAGTTCATTGGCGAGAACAACACCCTCAAGGGCACGGTACACAGCGCCACCGGCACTAGCTGCCAGATCGCGCTGGCCGACGGCACGCTGATCCATGGCCAGGCCGTGGACACGCCCGCGCTGGGCGCCCACAAGCTCGTGTCCATCCGGCCTGAGCGGGTGCGTATTGAATCCCACACGCAAGGCGATGGCAATCTGGTTTCCGCTACCGTCATCGACATCACGTATTTAGGCAGATATGCCCGTTTGCGCCTGAAGGCGTGCGGGCTGGAAGACTTCATCGTTACGCTTCCCAACGATGGACGCGATCTCGCACTGGCCGGCGGCAACACCATCCACATCGGGTGGGATGCTGCTGATTGCCGTGTGCTCGATAGTGAGTAAGGGCGGCTTTTTTAATTCAAACAGGAGAACAGCATGTTCAAACGGATAAATTCAAGTGCACTAGCAGTTGTTGGCGCTGCAGCTATTGCTGTTCTGCCAGGCATCAGCGCCGCACAGCAATCGCTTACGGTCGCCTCCTGGGGTGGCGCGTACACCAACAGCCAAGTGGAGGCTTACCACAAGCCCTACACCGCCAAGACCGGCACCAAGATCACTTCGGTGGATTGGGGCGGCACCTTGGGCGAGATCAGCGCCCAAGTGAAGTCGGGCAACGTGAAATGGGACGTGGTGGACCTGGAAGCGGCTGAAGCGCTGAAAGGTTGCGAAGAAGGTCTGCTCGAAAAAATCGACCCCG
This sequence comes from uncultured beta proteobacterium, assembly GCA_903951445.1. Taxonomy (GTDB): domain Bacteria; phylum Pseudomonadota; class Gammaproteobacteria; order Burkholderiales; family Burkholderiaceae_C; genus Allorhodoferax. Next base: position 2,434 of record CAJBBZ010000165.1, on the reverse strand, counting down.
CTAAATTGCCACCTGGTGCTGACGGCGTACCCGCTGCCAAAGACTTTATCCCCGGCATGATTTTGCCTTGCGCCATCGGCGTGATCGTTTATTCCAACGTGGTGGCTTTCGACAAAGCCAAGTACGGAGCCAATGGCCCCAAGGTGTTGGAAGATTTCTTTAACGTCGCCAAGTTCCCCGGCAAGCGCGGCCTGAAAAAAGACCCCAGCGTGACGCTGGAGTGGGCTTTGATGGCGGACGGCGTAGCCGTTGGCGATGTCTACAAAGTCTTGGGTACCCCAGCTGGTGTGGATCGTGCGTTCAAGAAATTGGACAGCATCAAAAGCAGCATCGTTTGGTGGACTGCGGGTGCGCAGCCTCCGCAGCTCTTGGCTTCGGGTGAAGTGGTGATGACCCACACTTGGCACGGCCGTATCGTGGATGCCAACGTGAAAGAGAAAAAAGATTTCGCGCTCGTGTGGGATGGCCAAGTCCAGATTCCTGATCTGTACGCCATCATCAAAGGCACCAAAAACCTCGATGCAGCGCAAGACTTTGTTCGCTTTGCCAGCAGCAGCCAGCCTTTGGCTGACCAAGCTAAGTACATCCCTTACGCCCCAACGCGTAACTCGTCTTTGGCTTTGATTCCCGCATCCAACCCCAACCGTGCTTACTTGCCTAACGCGGGTCACCCTGGCCGTTCCATGTCCACGAACTCGCAGTTCTGGATGGAAAACGGCGACGACCTGAACAAGAAGTTCTCTGCCTGGTTGGCCAAGTAATTCTTGGGTGACATTGATGGACAGCACCGCTAGCCTTACGCAACGTCTGCGCAAAGCGGAGCGGCGCGGCCAGATGCGTGCTTATGCACTGATCGCGCCGCTGTTCATCTTTGTCCTTTTGAGTTTTTTGTTGCCACTGGGCACCGTACTTTTTAACAGTTTGTACGACCCGGTGGTGCCCCAAGGCCTGCCCCGCACGGCGCAGGCCTTGGCCGAGTGGAATGGTCCACGCGACCAGATTCCGCCCGAGCCGGTGTATGCCGCACTGGCCCAGGATTTGAAGGAAGCGGTGCAAGCACAAAGCCATGGTGCGATTGCCAACCGCCTTAATATCGAAGAGTCCGGCCTACGGACTATTTTTATGCGCGCCGCCCGCCGCGTCAGCGCGCAAGAAGAGGGGCCCTGGGCGCCTTTTTTTGAAGCGGCAGACCCCGCTTGGGCGCAGCCCGGCATTTGGGGCACGATTCGCAACTTGGCATCGCCCACGCACAGCCTGTTTTATTTGTCGGCACTCGATTCCAAGCGCAACCAGGATGGCAGCGTGGGGCCGCAGCCCGAAGACCAGCGCATCCACGTCACCATTTATTTGCGCACCCTGGGTGTGGCGTTCACCGTTACCTTGATGTGCATATTGCTGGGCTTTCCGCTGGCCTATTTGCTCGCCCATTTGCGTGATAAAACTGCAAACCTTTTATTGATTTTGGTCTTGCTGCCCTTTTGGACTTCGCTCTTGGTTCGCACTACCGCCTGGATGGTGATGCTGCAAAAAGAAGGCGTGCTCAATTCCTTCTTGCAGTTCTTGCATGTCATTTCCGAACCCCTGCACTTGGTGCACAACCGCTTTGGCGTAGTGGTGGCGATGACGCACATCCTGTTGCCCTTTATGGTGCTTCCGATGTACTCGGTGATGCGCCAAATACCAGTGTCTTATGTGCGCGCGGCCCGCTCTTTGGGCGCGGGCCCGTTTACGGCGTTTATCCGGGTGTACCTGCCGCAATGCATTCCCGGCTTGGGCGCCGGTGCTTTGCTGGTTTTTATTCTGGCGCTGGGTTACTACATCACACCGGCTTTGCTCGGTGGCTCTACCGACCAGATGATTAGCTACTTTGTCGCTGACAACATGGGCCGCTCGCTCAACTGGGGCCTGGCCTCGGCACTAGCTGCGATCTTGCTGGGCGCGGTATTGCTTTTGTACGCCGTGTATGACCGCCTGGTGGGCGCTAACAACCTCAAACTCGGATGAGCGCGTCTCAACTACCCCTTTACACCACGCCCCTGCAACGCGCGGGGCATTGGTTATTACTGATTTTTTGCATCTTGGTGCTGGTGTTTTTGATCGCGCCCGTACTGGTCGTGGTGCCGCTGGCTTTTAACAACGAGCCCTACTTTCATTTTCCGGTGCAGGAATACAGCCTGCGTTGGTTTCGTGATTTGTTTACCAATGAAGTCTGGCTGCGCGCTATTTTTAACAGCGTGCTTACGGCCACCTTGGCCACTTTACTGGCCACTACGCTGGGAACGCTGGCCGCAGTCGGCTTGAACCACCACAACCTGCCGGGCAAACGCTTGCTGATGGCCGTGCTGGTATCGCCCATGATCGTGCCCGTGGTGGTGCTGGCCGTTGGCTCTTATCTGTTTTTCTCCAAGCTGGGCATTGCCAATAATTTGCTGGG
>CAJBBZ010000164.1 GCA_903951445.1 uncultured beta proteobacterium | reverse complement strand
TCGCATTCTTTGGTTTGCTGGGCATACATCTCACGTTGCGCCGCCTGAAAGCCTTCGCTCATCACTTTGGCATAACCGCCACCGCCCGAGCCTTCTTCTTCATAGTTCACCTTGACGAAATCGCCACCTAGCGAAACCACTTGGTCAGCCACTTCGGCGCGTGTGTCGTTAGCGCGAACAATGGCGCCTAAACTGGCGGCTGCGCCAATGGCGGCCAAGCCAGCCACGCCAGCGCCAGCAATGAAGACCTTGGCCGGAGGCACTTTGCCCGCAGCAGTGATCTGACCGTTAAAGAAACGACTGAAAGCGCCAGCGGCTTCGACCACAGCACGGTAACCGCTCACACCCGCCATGGAGGTGAGGGCATCCATTTTTTGGGCCCGGCTGAGCGTGCGCGGCAAAGCGTCAATTGACAGCGCGGTGACTTTTTTAGCCGCAAGTTGCTGCATCAAATCGGGGTTTTGTGCGGGCCACAAAAAACCAATGAGTGTTTGACCTTCGTGCATCAGGCCGACTTCCTCAGCCGTCGGGGCCCGGACCTTAAAGACGATGTCGCTGCCGCTCCAAAGCGCTGCAGCGCTGGGAGCGATGGTGGCGCCCGCCTCCACGTAGGCTTGGTCTGACAGATCTGCCAGATCCCCAGCGCCTTGTTCGACCACCACGGCAAAGCCGAGTTTGATCAGCTTGATGACCGCATCGGGCACGGTGGCAACACGTTTTTCGCCGGGAAATATCTCCTTGGGCACGCCGATGCGTTGCGGTATGGGGGCAGCAACGCTGTCTAAAGCATTGTCGTTCGGATGGACAGTGGTCATGAAAAAATCTCAATACAAAAGTTAAAAGATGATTCAGGGATGAGCGCGAAGGAAATCAAAGTCACAACCTGCATCGGCTTGCATCACATGGTCTTGGTAGAGCTTGGCGTACCCACGCTCAGGTGAAGCGGCGCGCGCAGGCTGGTTAGCGCGGCGCCGTTCAAGTTCGGCTTCATCCACCAGCAGATCGACTCGGCGATCCTTGACTGACAACCGAATGCGATCGCCTGTGCGCACCAGCGCTAACGGCCCACCCGCTGAAGCTTCAGGGGTGACATGCAATACGATCGTGCCAAATGCGGTGCCACTCATCCGTGCGTCGGAGATGCGAACCATGTCCTTCACGCCAGCGATTGCCAGCTTTTTAGGAATCGGGAGATAGCCAGCTTCTGGCATGCCGCTCTCACTGGTTGGGCCCGCGTTTTGCAAAACCATGATGTCATCTGCTTGGATGTCAAGATCTGGATCGTCGACGCGCTCTGAAAGGTCTTGCAACGAAGTGAAAACAACCGCGCGTGCTTCTTTCTCGAACAATGTCTTGTCAGCCGCAGATCTTTTGAGGATAGCGCCACCCGGGGCAAGCGAGCCAAACAGCGCCACCAAACCGCCCATGGGTTCAATCGGCTCAGAAGCTTTACGCACCACGCGGTGGTCGGTCCATGCGCCTTCTTCAGCAGCAAGGCGCTCACCCAAGGTTTCGCCAGTCACAGACACGGTGTCTAGGTGCAACAGGGGCTTCAACTCTCGCAGTAAAGCGCTCATGCCGCCAGCAGCATAGAAGTCTTCCATGTAGTTGTCGCCTGTTGGTTTAAGGTCGACCAACACGGGGGTTGTATCGCTGAGCTCATTGAGCTCATGCAAAGAAACCGGAATACCCAGGCGCCCGGCGACAGCAGTCAAATGAATGATTGCGTTGGTACTGCCCCCCAGTGCCAGCAACACGCGCAATGCGTTGTACACAGACTTTGGCGTGATGATTTGACTGGGCCGAATAGGGTTATGAATCAAGCGCACAGCTTGTGCGCCACTGGCCTCGGCCGCCCGCAGACGATCGGCGTGAACCGCCGGAATCGCCGCCGTTCCAGGCAAGGACATGCCAAGCGCCTCAGCGATACAGGCCATGGTGCTAGCGGTTCCCATCACGGCACATGTACCTGCTGTGGTGGCCAATCGGCCTTCAACCACATCAATGGTCTTGCGTTCGATCTTGCCAGCGCGAAAGCTGCCCCAAAATCGGCGACAGTCTGTGCAGGCGCCCAAGCGTTCACCTTCGTGACGACCGGTCATCATGGGTCCAGTGACAAGCTGGATTGCAGGTATATCAGCAGAGGCGGCGCCCATGAGTTGCGCCGGTACGGTTTTGTCACAGCCTCCGATCAGTACCACCGAATCCATTGGCTGTGCACGAACCATTTCTTCAACATCCATGCTCATCAGGTTGCGAAACATGAGGCTGGTCGGGTTTAAAAAAACCTCGCCTAGAGAAATGGTCGGAAACTCGATTGGCAGTCCACCTGCCGCTAGCACGCCGCGCTTGACAGCTTCGACCAGCTCCGGCATGGCGCGATGGCAGTTATTGAAACCAGATCCGCTAGAGGCGATGCCGACCACGGGTCGCTCCAGCAATTCTGTCGAATAGCCCATTGACTTGATAAAGCTGCGACGCAGGTAGAGGGCAAAAGCGCGGTCACCGTAGTTGGTAAGCCCGCGTGCGATGCCGTGCTCGGGAATATCTGCCATGAAGAATCCTAATTAAAACGGGCGGTCATCGAATTTTTAAAAACTTCGATGACCTTTATTGAATGAGAAAGATTCTACAAATTTATAGCCGAGTTTTGATGTATTTGGCTTCTAAATAGTCACGAACGCCAAGGGAACCGCCTTCACGACCCATGCCACTGTCCTTGACGCCTCCAAATGGCATTTCAGCACTGGCGATGGCCAGTTCGTTGATGCCGACCATGCCTGCCTGGATGGCTTCGCTGGCCATTGTGGCGGTCTTGAGCGAACGGGTGAACAAGTAGGAGGCCAGACCATAAGGCGTGGCGTTGGCCAGCGAGATGGCTTCATCGAAGCTGCTAAAGGATGCAATCGGTGCCACTGGCGCGAATGGCTCGTCCTGCATGATGCGCGCAGACTGCGGCACGTCGGCCAAGGCAGTAGGAGACAGGTAATATCCTTTGGAGCCAAGGCCTTCTGGACGGGCGCCACCCGCGATCAATCGCGCGCCATGGTCGAGTGCGTCGGCGATCAAAGCTTGTGCGTGCACCAATCCCCGGCGGTTGGCCATAGGCCCAACGTCTGTGTCAGCCGCTAAACCAGGCCCCACTTTAAGCGAACGCGCGACCGCTCCAAAGCGATCGACAAAACTTGCATAGACGCTTTCGTGGACGAAAAAGCGAGACGGCGATGCACACACTTGACCGCAATTGCGATACTTAAAGCGCGCACATTGCTCAGCGGCCGCCTCGACGTCTGCGTCTTCAAATATCAGCACTGGCGCATGGCCACCGAGTTCCATGGAGACCCGCTTAATGCCTTCAGCGGCCAAATGAAGCATCTTGCGACCCACGGCGGTAGAGCCAGTCAGAGTGATTTTGGCAACCTTCGGCGAGCCGACAAGAACTTCAGAAATAAAGCCCGAGTCGCCAGTGACAAGGTTGACGGTGCCAGGTGGCAGACCAGCGTCATGCAAAGCCTGAACCACCGCCATACAACTTCCAGCGGCCTCGCTGGCTGGCTTGACCACCACGCAGCAGCCAGCACCCAAAGCCGCAGCAATTTTGCGCGAAGGCAGAAGCGCAGGAAAATTCCAGGCTGAGAAGGCTGCAACAACACCCACAGGCTCATACCGAACTTGCATGCGAACCTCGGGGACTCGTGCTTGAAAAGTATGACCATAAATGCGCTGCGTTTCACCAGCATACCAATCAAACTGGTCGGCTGCATCATTGAGTTCTCCGCGAGACTGTGCAAGAGGCTTGCCTGTCTCAGAAGACATCAGATGCGCACTTTGTTCGATGCGTTCACGAATGAGGGAGGCAGTGCGATGCAACAACACCGACCGCTCCCAAGGCGATGTGTGTCGCCATGTGCGAAAGGCTGCTTCTGCGGCGTTGACCGCCGCTTCAATGTCGGCAAGGGTTGCAACTGGTATGTAGCCAATAACCTCTTCGTTAGTTGGATCGATGACCTCTCGCATCTCCCCACCAGTGGCACCGCGCCACTGACCGTTGATGAAAAGGCCGTAGCCGCTGTATAAGCCCAGATCGTCGCGCTTCATAGTCATTCCGTTTGATTTAAGGTGTTAGACAAGGGTGGCCAGGTAGCGCTGTTGCACTTCATCGCACCAGTTACCAACGTTCCAAGAGCCATAAGCACCTAGACCGCCTTCGGGACGTTCGCCTGCATACACTGGCACATGAACCACCGACAGCCCAGTATGCGCATGGGCGCGCTTCAATGCTTCGCGAAGTGATGCAACGTCTTCACCGCCCCACAGTGCCTGCACGCCCTTGACGCTGGCCGCCATTTGGACGTAGTCCACGGCAACGGCATCGTTGGTACGGAAGTCTTGTCCGTACTGAGCGTGCTGCAGACCCGATATGGCGGCCATCCGCCGATTGTCGAAGATCACGATGGTGCCGCGCGCGCCGTGCTCAACGGCACTGATCAGTGCTTGCGGGTTCATCATGAAAGAGCCGTCGCCCGTGAAGGCGATGGGATACTGTTCAGTACTCGCCATGCCTGCGGCAGTCACAGCACAGGTGGCGAAGCCCATGTAGGAAGCCCCCGATTCTGTATAGGTTTGCCCAGGTGAGTCGTCTTCGACGGTTTGAAACCCATTGGCCTGTACATCGCCTGCATCAAAAAATTTGATCGCACGCACCGCATTGGCGAAATCACACACCACTTTGATGGCGACAGGCTGGGTCAGCACAGGGCGCTGCCAAACCTCATCAAAAAGCGGCGGCGTGGACTGACGCGCATGCAAGAAGTTTTTCCACGCTGCCTTGCTCGCAGTACATGCTTCCAACCAAGCAGCACGCGGCAGAGCGTGTTCATCTGGCACGCCTTCGAGAGCCGACATCAGCTGGGCGACCACGGCACCGATGTCTCCCTGCAGCGCAATCGTGCGGTTGTAATGCGTCAAGTCGGACAGGTCGGCATTGATGTTGATGACCTGTTCTACCAAAGGATAGCCAACGCCAGAGCAGTCACTT
>CAJBBZ010000163.1 GCA_903951445.1 uncultured beta proteobacterium | reverse complement strand
GGCGGCTTTATTCCCGACGTGTATGTGATTGATCTGAATCTGCCCGATGAAGACGGGTTGAGCCTAACGCGCAGACTGCGTGCGGCACAGCCGAATGTCTGTATCGTGATAACGACAGCACGCGTCCAGATTGGCGACAAAGTGCTGGGCTACGAGAGTGGCGCAGACTTGTACTTGACCAAACCCGTGGACTCGCGGGAGTTGATGGCAGGCGTGAGCGCTTTGGGGAAAAGGTTACGCACCCTGGGGCAAAATCATTCCGCTTTCCTGCTGGACCTAGATCGGATGCAACTGAGTGGACCCGACGGCAAGGTGGAGCTAACAGCCAGCGATGTCTTGGTGCTGAGTGCATTCGTGCGCGCACCCAGTAAAAAACTCGAACGTTGGCAAATGGTCGAAATCTTGGGTGGCAACGAAGCGGCACCCACGCAAGCCTCGACCATGGAAATGCGCATCACCCGTCTGCGTAAGAAGTTGGCGGCAGTGGGTGCGCCGTCACCACAAATCAAGGCTTTGCATAAGGTTGGCTATGCCTTGTGCGCTCCAGTCGTGATGCAGTAGAAATTCAAGTTCATCGAATGTAATCCTTCTGCGTGACAGACTGATTGGCATTATCCCAATTCAGTAGGCAAACGCTAGGATGACTGCTGTTGAGACATCGTCAAGACGATCTAACCAGACGGGAATGGCGGCTTTCGCGACCCAAGAGTCGAAATCGCTTCTGAAGTGAATCGGCCCCTTGGATGTTGGTGCGCTCACATTTCAGACGTAGCGCAGTACATTGACGCCCAACGAGAGCTGGCCACGAAAAAGTGGGAAGCAAACCGAATTTGATGGCTTGGCAGAGGAATGAATTGCTACGAGATTGCTACGAGGTCCTATGCAGTCCGCATAGATGCTCACTTCTCCGTCCTATCCATCATGGGGGCGACGGACAGGCGCCAGCGGCTGTTGTTTGATATTTCAGTATGTACCAATGAAAAGACTCGTATTCGTAAAAATCATCTAACGAAGTAAGCCATAAAGCATCCGCCCAGGCTCCACCAGACGCGCCACAAAGGCGCATCTTATGCCGCGCGTACTTTGCCCCTGGCAGTCTATGCATCCGTCCCTCGGCGAGGAGCAAAGCGACGCGGCAGTCCATGACTGTAACTTATAATTCACAAATGTACGAGCTTCAGGACTACCTCACTGCAGACGAAAAGGACCCCTATGCTGCATGGCTGATGTCCTTGACCGATCGACAGGCTCGTGCCCGAGTGCTTGTGCGCATCAACAGGATGGCCAGCGGCAATTTGGGCGACGTCAAGCCAGTTGGAGAGGGTGTCTGAGAGGCCCGAATTGACTGGGGGCCGGGTTACCGGGTCTATTACGCACAAGCTGGCAAGCGACTGATTTTGCTGCTCTGTGGCGGTGACAAACGAATGCAGCAGGCAGATATCGAAATAGCTCAGCACTACTGGGCTGACTGGCAAAACAGAAGGAGATTCAAATGAACAAAGCAAGCCGTTCGCATGATGAGGCCATGATCGAGATGCTTAAGGGCGACCCAGAGTTTGCCAATGCGTATCTGGCTGTGGCCCTGGATGAGGCCGATCAGCCCGGAGGGCAGCAGGCTCTACTGGCTGCGCTGCGCCATGTGGCGGAGGCCCAGGGCATGTCTGCCGTAGCCGAACGCGCAGGCATTCCACGCGAGAGCTTGTACCGTGCACTGGGCCCCAAGGGCAACCCCACGGTCAAGACATTGCTGGCAATTTTGAGCGCGTCGGGGCTGCACCTGTCTGTGACCCGCCAAGTCGCCGCGTAACAAGGCTTTTTCACTGCAAGTGCTACTTGTACTAGCCAAGCACGGCCTGCAGCCTCGCGACATCCGTCACCGCGTGGCAAATCGCGCAGGAGATGAAAGCGCAGCAACTGACCAAGACCGACTTGGCTAAGCGGATGCACACCAGCCGAGCGGCCCTCAACCGTTTGCTCGATGAAAACGACGGCAGCCTCACGCTCACCACACTGGCCAGCGCAGCCGCAGCGCTGGGCAAGAGAGTGAAGCTAGAGCTGTCTCCGACGTGAATAGATGACAGAGCGCAATCTACAGGTAAAAATTTCTGAACGCAAGTCTCCATGACAGCTTGGAACGAAAGTTGTGGTCCTGCGGCGGGAGAAGATTTCATCGTCATATGGCCAGTCTTTATCCCTAGGCGGGACGGACCTCAAGCCACCACACACCAAGGCGCTGCGTTATGCGCAAAGTCCATCCACAAGGCCCAAGCCGCGCTGCAAGCCAAAGCCACACCGGCCAGACGCACGCCCCAGTCACCGCGCGCTGCGGCTGTTGGTGCAGGCGCGACCAGAGCCTTCATGGCCGTGAGATGGCCTGTGAGACTGTTTAACAGAATTCCTGCGGGATGAAACACAAGGGGAGCGCCTGCATCGGTACTGCCCCGATTGCCGCTGCCTGCATGCAGGGGTAAACCTGCGGGCGGCTTCGCGCAATCGGCGGGCAAGGTCCGGCGCGCCACCCAGCGCAGCCACAGCCAAGGTCCGGCCAGCATGGTGATGCCGCTGCCCAGCGCAAACAAGGCCATCAGCAGCGCGCCACCGGCCACGCTACCGGCCAGCGCAGAAACCATGACCGCTGAATACAAAAGGCCGCAAGGCAGCAGCGCCCACAACATGCCCACCAGGCCCGGCGCCGCGCCCCGGTGCAAGCCTAGGCTTTGCGCACGCGTCCATAAAAAACGGCCTAGTGTTTCCAGCCACGGCGGCTGGCGGGCGCGCCAGAGCAGCAACAGGCCCAGCACGATGGCAGCGATGTGGAGAAAAGTCCAGAGCGGGCGCAGCGCCACCGACTGCACGGTAAGCCAGCCCAAGCCTTGCATGGATGCAGCGGCCAGCGCGCCCAGGCCCGCGTAGCCCACTATGCGGCCCGCTTGGAAGCTCAGTAACGCGCGCCCCCGCGCAGCGCCCGCCGCCTGGCCTATGCCCGCGCAGGCCGCACCGCACATGGCCACGCAATGCGGGCCACCGGCCAAGCCCATCAGAAACGCTGTGGGCGCAAGAGAGACAAGCGCATAGGACACGGCGCGATGCTAAGCGGTCTTACAAGATTTTGGAAAATCGATTGCGGCTTACATCGGCTTGCAAATGGCGGTCAAACACCATGGCAATGGCGCGCACAAAATACCAGCCCATGGCGGTGACCTGGATACCCGCAGCGTCCACCTCCACCAGCCCTTGGGTTTGAAGCGCTTCCAATGCTTGTAGCTCCGGCGCAAAATAGCGCGCAAAGTCCACCAAGTGGGCCGTAGAAACCGACTCAAAGTGCACCGCGCCCTGGCACATCAAAGCCATGATGACCGAGCGGCGCAGTATGTCGTCACGGCTGAGCGCCAACCCGCGCACCACCGGCAGGTGCTCGTGGTTGAGCAGGTCGTAATACTCATCCAAGGTCTTGGCGTTTTGGCTATAGACCGCGCCTACACAGCCAATGGACGACACGCCCAGCGCGATCAAATCGCAATCGGGCTGGGTGCTATAGCCCTGAAAGTTGCGGTGTAGCCGGCCTTGGCGTTTGGCCACGGCTAGCGCGTCTTCGGCCAGGGCAAAGTGGTCCATGCCGACATAGACATAACCCGCTGCCGACAAGGCCGCCAATGAACGCGACAACATGGTGACCTTGTCCGCCGCGCCGGGCAGTTGCATGGCGTCGATACGCCGCTGCGGTTTAAAACGTGTAGGCAAATGGGCATAGGCATACAGCGCAATGCGGTCGGGCCGTAAGCGGGCCACTTGCTCCAGGGTGCGGTCAAAGGACTGCGGGCTTTGCTGGGGCAGGCCGTAAATCAAATCTACGTTCACCGATTGCATGCCATGGGCACGCGCTGCGGCTACCAGGCTGAACACCTGCGACGTGTCCTGCACCCGGTGCACCGCTTTTTGCACTGCCGGGTCAAAGTCTTGCACGCCAAAGCTCAGGCGGTTAAAGCCCATGGCGGCGATGGCGGCGATGCGCACCGCATCCACGGTACGCGGATCGACTTCGATAGAAATCTCGGCGCCCTTGGTAAAGCGAAAGTTGGCGTGCAGCAAATGCATCAAGCCGCCCAACTGGGCGTCGGTCAAAAACGTGGGACTACCACCACCCAGATGCAACTGGCCGACCGGCAACCCGCGCCCGATACGGGCGATATGCAGGTCAATCTCTTTTTCCAAGTAACGCAGGTACTCCACTGCCCGGTCGTGGTGCTTGGTGATGACCTTGTTACACGCACAGTAATAACACAATGATTCGCAAAACGGAATGTGGATATAGAGGGAAATCGGGCTTACCCTCCCTCCGGCGCCAAAGCGCTGGGCCAGGGCTTGCAGGTAATCGGCTTCGCCAAAAGCCTCCACAAAGCGGTCGGCGGTCGGGTAGGAGGTGTAGCGCGGCCCGGCGACGTCGTAGCGGCGCAAAAGATCTTCAGAAACAGGAATGCTTACAACCATATTACGGGCTCAAGGGGTAACATCTCCTCTACTGTGGCGCAAGCCCGGACAACAGCGGTTGATGTGCATCAAGCAATGCCCAATACAAGCCGTAAAGAGTTATTCGTTGCGAAAGGTATCTATGTTTGAACCATCCCAAGCCTTGCTGTCTGTACCCCTTACCGCGCAGGTACTCAACCCCGCCAAAGTGATAGCAATCAGCTCTAGCAGCATCAAGGTGGCTTGCTCTAATTGCAATTTGCGCGAGCTGTGTATGCCGGTGGGTTTGAACAAAGAAGAACTGGCCCGCGTCGATACTTTGGTGGACGTGCGGCGCAAAGTGAAAAAAGGCGGTGCACTGTTTCACAACGGTGAAAAGTTCACTAGCCTCTACGCCATACGCACCGGCTTCTTCAAAACCTGTGTCGCTACCGAAGACGGACGCGACCAGGTGACAGGCTTTCAGATGGCGGGCGAAGTGATGGGTTTGGACGGCATCGTCAACGACCAACACACTTGCGATGCGATCGCGCTAGAAGACGCCGAAGTGTGCGTGCTGCCGTTTGAACGTATCGAAGAGTTGTCGCACGAGATCGCTTCCATGCAGCGCCATGTGCACAAAATAATGAGCCGCGAAATTGTGCGCGAAAACGGCGTGATGTTGCTGCTGGGCAGCATGCGCGCCGAAGAGCGCTTGGCGGCGTTTTTACTCAACCTGGTGCAGCGGCTGCACACACGCGGATTCTCGCAATCAGAATTGGTGCTGCGCATGACGCGCGAAGAGATTGGCAGCTACCTGGGCCTCAAGCTAGAAACCGTGAGCCGCACATTTTCCAAGTTTGCCGAAGAAGGCATTATCGAAGTTAAGCAACGCCATGTGCGCATCCTCAACAGCGATGCGCTGCGCGATCTGGTCACCCGGCCCGACTGCGACTAAGGCAGCCCCTCAGGCCTTAAGGCTTGGCCGGTAGTGCGGCGACGCCGGTGGCTGCATGGTTGCGGGCCTGCATAGCGGGCGCCCAATTGGAAGGTTGGCTTTGCACCTTTTGCCCGCCGGGCGGAAAGTCGGCTTCGGTCACCAGCGCATCCATGCCGCTATAGGCCAGGTAGAACGTAAAGAAGCTGGCAAACACCACGATCAAGGGGCCGGATACGACCAGCCAGACATGGCCAAATTGCCACCAAGGTGCTGCGTCGGGGGTAGTGGGTGTGGTCATCAATTCTCCTTAGCGCGGAACAATAAACACGGCTTTTTCTTTGAGGACTGTGGTGTCGTCCTGGCCGTCAATTTCAAAATGGATGGGGTGCGATCCCGGCGTGGCTTGGCCTGGCGGCAATTGCAGGCGCAGCACAAACCAGCGCGATTGCGCGGGGCCCACGGTCAGGTCTTCGTCCGTGACCACTTGCAAGCCAGGCAAGCCATCGACCTGCACATGCACGCGCAGCTCGGATTCGGTGACGTTCATAATTTGCAGGCGGAATACGTTTTCGATCACGCCACCGGCTACCTCGCGGGCCAGGGATTTGCGGTCGCGCTCCACATCGACTTTGAAGGGCGGGCGCGACACCAAGCCGATACCCACGATACCGATGATGAACCAGACCACCGAGGTATAGAGCAACACGCGTCCGCGCAATACCCGAAAAACAATCTCACTGGCGCGCCACCCTTTTTCGATGGCGTTTTGGGTGGAGTATTTCACCAGGCCGCGCGGATAGTCCATTTTGTCCATCACCTCGTCGCACACATCTGCACAAGCACCGCAGCCAATGCATTCGTATTGCAAGCCCTCGCGGATGTCGATGCCGGTAGGGCATACGTGCACGCACAAATTGCAATCAATGCACGCGCCCAGCGCCAACTGGGCCGGATCCGCCTTGCGCGAGCGCGAACCGCGCGGCTCGCCACGGGCTTGGTCGTAGCCCACGATTAAAGTGTCTTTGTCAAACATGGCGCTTTGAAAGCGCGCATAAGGGCACATATGCATGCACACTTGTTCGCGCATATACCCGGCGTTGCCATAGGTGGCAAAACCATAAAACAAAACCCAAAATATTTCCCAAGAACCAAAAGACCATTGGGCCACTTCACCGGCCAGCACATGGATGGGCGTGAAGTAGCCCACAAAGGTAAAGCCAGTCCACAAACCCACGGCCAGCCACAGCATTTGCTTGAGCGACTTGCGCCAGAGTTTGTCCCAGCTCCAAGGACCTTCGTCGCGGCGCATGTGGGCAATGCGGTCGCCCTCGGTCTTGCGCTCTATCCACATAAAAATTTCGGTATAGACAGTTTGTGGGCAGGCATAACCACACCACAAGCGACCGGCGACAGCGGTGAACAAAAACAGCGAGAGGGCCGAGATGACCAGCAAGCCCGTCAAGTAAATAAAGTCCTGCGGATAGAGTACCAGCTTGAAGATATAAAAACGCCGTGCGGCTAAATCAAACAAGACCGCTTGGCGCTCACCCCAGTGCAGCCAGGGCAGGCCGTAAAACAGCAATTGGGTAAAGAACACCATGGCCCAGCGCAAACGTGCAAACCTGCCGCTGACGCTGCGTGGGTATATTTTTTGGTGCGCTTCGTACAGAGACACCCACACCGGGCTAGCCCCTTCGGCTGGGCTGATCGGGCTGGTGTCCTTGGAGACGGCAATGGGAATGACGGTGCGCGCGGCGCTTTCGGGGGACTTCAAAGGGATCGACTCAAACGAAGAGAGGGCACCATCGGCTGGCGCTTATTTATTAGAAAAACCCCATACATAGCCGGTGAGCACATGAATTTGGGCTTGGGTCAAGAGGCCTGACTGCGCTGGCATTTGGTTGACTTTTCCCTGGTTGACCATGGCCAAAATCGCGTTTTCGCCGTAGCCGTGCAGCCAGGTGTTGTCGCTTAAATTGGGCGCGCCCAAAGCTTGGTTGCCTTTGCCATCGGCGCCGTGGCAGGCCGCACAGACGGTAAATTTGGACTTGCCCAAAGCAGCGCGCAGCGAGTCGTGCGGACTGCCCGACAGGCTGAGCACATAGTTGGCGACGTTTTTGGCGTCGTCAGGCGTGCCCACCGCAGCAGCTATGGGCGGCATTTGTCCGATACGTCCCAAGGTGATGGTTTCTTTGATTTTGTCCGGGCTTCCGCCATACAGCCAATCGCTATCGCTTAGGTTAGGAAAGCCTTTGGAGCCGCGTGCGTCCGAGCCGTGGCACTGGGCGCAGTTGTTCATGAACAGGCGCTCGCCCACGAGCTTGGCCTGCGGATCGCGCGAAAGTGCTTCGGGTGTCATCGCAGAAAACTTGGCGTATAGCGGCGCTTCGTCGGCCTCTGCTTTGGACACCTCGGCGCGGTATTCGCCCAAAGAGGTCCAGCCCAAAGTGCCGGCATGGCTGCCCAATCCCGGGTACAGCGCCAAATAGGCAAATCCAAATACCACGGAGATGACAAACATCCAAACCCACCAGCGCGGCAGCGGGTTGTTCATTTCGCGCAAGTCTTCGTCCCAGACATGGCCCGTGCTGTCGTCAGACGACATAACGTGGGTCTTGCCGGTAACCCATAAAAGTACCAAGCAGGCCACCATGCCTACCAGGGTGATGACGGAGATATAGACCGTCCAGAAGTTGCTAGTAAAGTCGCTCATACATAGTTCCTGTGTGCCGCGTGGGCACGCTCAGTCCTGCTCAAAGGGAAGGCGCTCGGCTTGCGAAAAATCTTCGCTACGCTTGGGTGAATAGCTCCACCAAATGATGCCCACAAAGACGGCAAAACTGGCCAGCGTGACCAAGGTGCGTAAGGTGTTGATGTCCATGTTTTTTCCTTAACCTTACTTAAGCGCCAGGCCCAGCATTTGCAAATAAGCGATGGTGGCGTCTAGCTCGGTTTTTCCTTGCAAAGCCTCGGTAGCAGTGGCAATTTCTGCATCGGTATAAGGCACACCCACGTTGCGCAGGGCGCGCATATGCGCAGGCATGATTTGCGCGTCCACTGGCGTTTTGGCGAGCCAGGGATAGGCCGGCATATTGGACTCGGGCACCAGGTCGCGCGGGTTGTTCAGGTGGATGCTGTGCCACTCGTCGCTGTAACGGCTACCCACGCGCGCCAGGTCCGGCCCGGTGCGCTTGCTGCCCCATTGAAACGGGTGGTCATACACCGATTCGCCCGCCACCGAATAATGGCCGTAGCGTAGGGTTTCGGCGCGCAGCGGGCGGATCATTTGTGAGTGGCAGTTGTAGCAGCCTTCGCGCACATAAACATCGCGCCCGGCCAATTGCAGTGCGGTATAGGGCTTGACACCGGCCAAGGGCTCGGTGGTAGATTTTTGGAAGAACAGGGGCACGATTTCGACCATGCCGCCGGCCAGCAGCACGAGCAATATCAGCACAATCATCAAGAAATTATTGGTCTCGATCTTCTCGTGCGTGAAGCCGGTTTTATCAGTGGGGTTTGCCATATCAGTTTCCTTTGCTCAGGCGTGGGCTAGCAGTGGCGGCACTTGCACCGAAACCGCATTACCGGCAAACGCCGTTTTCAGGGTGTTCCACAGCATGATGAGCATGCCGCTCAGGTAGAGCAGACCACCGATAAGACGCAAGACATAAAACGGGTAAGTGGCTTTGACGGACTCCACAAAGGTATAGGTCAAAGTGCCATCGGGGTTGACTGCGCGCCACATCAGGCCTTGCATCACACCGGCAATCCACATCGCCGCGATATAGACCACGATGCCGATGGTGGCCACCCAAAAATGCAGCTCAATGGCGGGCACGCTGTACATTTTTTTCTGGCCGAAAAGTCGCGGTATCAGGTAGTACATGCTGCCCATAGTGACCAGCCCCACCCAGCCCAAAGCGCCAGAGTGCACATGGCCAACCGTCCAGTCGGTGTAGTGGCTCAGCGCGTTGACGGTCTTGATAGACATCATCGGGCCTTCAAAAGTGCTCATGCCATAAAAGGACAGGGACACGATGAGGAAGCGCAAAATCGGATCGTCCCGCAGCTTGTGCCAGGCGCCCGACAAAGTCATCACGCCGTTGATCATGCCACCCCAACTAGGCGCCAGCAAAATCAGCGAGAACACCATGCCCACTGACTGCGTCCAGTCCGGCAGCGCGGTGTAGTGCAAATGGTGCGGGCCGGCCCACATATAGGTAAAGATCAGCGCCCAAAAGTGGACGATAGACAGCCGGTAGCTATAGACAGGACGCTCGGCCTGTTTAGGGATGAAGTAATACATCATGCCCAGAAAACCAGCAGTCAGGAAAAAACCCACAGCGTTGTGGCCGTACCACCATTGAATCATCGCGTCCTGCACGCCAGCGTAGGCGGAATACGACTTCATCCAACCAGCAGGAATGGCCGCGCTGTTGACCAAATGCAAGATCGCTACGGCCAAGATAAAGGCGCCGAAGAACCAGTTGGCCACATAAATATGCTTGACCTTGCGTGTGCCCAAGGTGCCAAAAAATACCACCGCAAAGCTGACCCAAACCAAGGTGATAAGGATGTCAATCGGCCATTCCAGTTCGGCGTATTCTTTGCCCTGGGTATAGCCCAAAGGCAGCGAAATCGCCGCCGCCACAATCACCGCCTGCCAGCCCCAAAAAGTGAAGGCTGCCAACTTGTCCGAAAACAAACGCACCTGGCTGGTGCGTTGCACCACGTAGTAGGACGATGCAAACAATCCGCAGCCACCAAAGGCAAAAATCACCGCATTAGTGTGCAAGGGCCGCAAGCGCCCGTAGCTGAGCCAGGGAATGCCAAAGTTCAGTTCCGGCCAAGCGAGTTGGGCTGCGATGATGACGCCGACCAGCATGCCCACCACGCCCCAGACCACGGTCATGATCGCAAACTGGCGCACGACGGTGTCGTTATAAGTCGCCGCCTGCTGGTTTGCAAATGCCATACATACCTCTCTCAATAGATGCGTTACGCACAGTGTGCGGCTTGGGGTGGAAAAATGATTTGATACATGTCAAGTGCTGCACAAACAGCGTTGAATAAATCCAAATTACGTGGCTTCGTCTTCCAATATGCGCGCGCCTTCGGACTCGATGTCGTCAAACTGCCCCCGGTCTATGGCCCACCACAAACCGCCCAGTATGAAAAACACCAGGCTGACCGACAGGGGGATGAGCAAGTAAAGAATGTCCATAGGGGTGTCAGGAGGTGGCGCTTGCCAACGTGGATTGCCACGGCCTACGGCCTCGCAATGACGAAGGATTCATCCACGGCCTCGCAAGGAGGATGTATTCATAGTCGGCCTTGCAATGACGGGTTTGGAGTTCTGTAGAGCGTGCATTGCGCTATCAGTTTGCGCAGAACGCGCCAATCGCGTTGCATTAGCGACAACCAGCAATGAGCTGCTCGCCATACCCAGACCGGCCAACCAGGCCGGCAAGAGCCCGGCCACCGCCAAGGGCACGCAGGCGGCGTTGTAGAGCAACGCCCAGAGCAGGTTTTGCCGCACCACGCGCATGGTTTTGCGCGCCAGCACCAAGGTGTCGGTGATAGCACCCAACTGTGAGCCCAGCACCACTAAGTCCGCTTGCGACTGCGCCAGCGACGAAGCATTGCCAAAGGCAAACGCCACATGCGCCCCGGCTAATACCGGCGCATCGTTCATCCCGTCGCCCACCATGGCCACCGTCGCGCCCTGGGCTTGGAGTTGGCGCAAGCGGGCCAGTTTGTCGTCCGGTGTGCAGCGGGCGTGGGCGCGCTCAGGCGCAATACCCAATTGCGCCGAAGCCAGCGCCACTGGGCCCGGCGCATCGCCAGACAAGAGATGCACTGCCAGGCCCATGGCCTCTAAGTCTTGCACGCAGCGGCGGGCGTCCGGGCGCAGCAATTCGCGCAATTGAAAGGTCGCCACCCAGCCTATCTCATCCCTTAGGAACACACTGCTGCTATCGCTTTGCGGATCTGCCAAACCGCAAAACGTGGCCGAACCCAGGCGCATGGAACGTGGCGCCTCACCAAAGCCAACATCGAAAACCGCGCCCGCATCGCAATGGGCAGCAGCAAGGTGCCCGCTCCTGCCAGCGCTGGCGCGCATCACTTGGCCAGACAGACCTTGGCCCGCAGTTTCTTGCACCTCCTTGGCTTGGCCAACCCCAAGCTGCGCTGTCGCCTGCACAGCCTCGCACAAAGCGCGCGCTGCGGGATGGCGCGAATGGCGGGCCAGGGCAACGGCCATCGCTAGTGCTTCGTCGGGGCGCAGGCCAGGTCGGCATTGCGTGCTGTCCAGTTGCTGCGCATCGCTACTGAGCGTGCCGGTTTTGTCGAACACCACGGTGTCCACCTTCGCCAAGGTTTCCAAAGCCTGCAAGCGGCGCACCAGCACGCCACCGGTGGCAAGGCGACCGGCAGCGGCCAGCATGGCAGCCGGTGTTGCCAAGGACAAAGCGCAAGGGCAGGTGACGACCAGCACGGCCACCGCCAGCATCATGGCGTGCGCCGGGTCGCGCGGCCACCACCACAAGGCCACCAGACCAGCGGCCAGCAGCACGCCGAGTAAAAAGGGTTTGGCCATGCGATCGGCCAGGCGCGCCACCTGCGGCTGCTCGGTGGCCGCGCTTTGCATCAGCGCCACGATGGCGGCAAAGCGCGTGTCCGTGCCCGCTTTGTCCACCCGCACGCGCAAAGTACTGGCCAGGTTGTGGCTACCCGCCAGCACGCTATCGCCGGGGCCGCGCGTCAGCGGGCGCGACTCGCCGGTGAGCATGGCTTCATTCACGGCGCTGCTGCCTTGCAGCACCACACTATCGGCAGGAAAAGTCTCGCCCGCATAGACCCGCAGCACATCACCCACGCGCACCCGGCGCGCGGCGATGCGCTCGGCGCTGCCATCTGCGCCCAAGCGCTCCACGCTATCGGGCAAGCGGTTAAATACGGCGTCTAGCGCCCCGGCGGTGCGCTCGCGCAAGCGCAGCTCCAGCCAGCGGCCACTGAGCAGGAAAAACACAAACATGGTGAGCGAATCGAAATACACCTCGCGCCCGAAAGGCCCGCTCGGCTCAAAAGTACCGGCGCTGCTGACCGCAAACGTCACGGCAATGCCCAGCGCCACCGGCAAGTCCATGCCGATGCGGCGCGCCAGCAAGTCGCGCCAGGCGCTGGAAAAAAATGGCCCGCAAGAAAACAGCAGCACCGGCAAGCTCAGCACCCAGGAAGCCCAGCGCAGCAATTGCTCCATCTCGCCGCTCAGGTCCCCGGGCGCGGCGGTGTAGGCCGGGTAGGCGTACATCATGACCTGCATCATGCACAGCCCGGCCACTAACCAGCGCCACAGGGCAGCACGCCGCTCTTTGCGACGCGCATCGATGGCAAATGCATCGTTAGCGGGCAATAGCGCATAACCCTGGGCCTGCGCCCGGCCCATCCATTGCGCGGGCAGCACGCGCGCGCTGTCCCACACCACGCTGGCGCGCTGCGAGGCGGCATTGACGCGCGCGCTGCGCACGCCGGGCACTTGGCGCAAAAGCTGTTCCACCGTCATCGCGCAGGCGGCGCAATGCATGCCTTGCACTACCAGGTGCGATTCCCAAACGCCTTCGCAGCCCGTCACTTCCTTAGAGAAGGCCGGCCATTCTTGGGGGTCGTTCAGTGCGGCGAAGGCTGCGGCTGCGGCTGGGGCTGGGGCTGGGGCTGGGGCTGGGGCTGGGGCTGGGGCTGAGGCTGAGGCTGAGGCTGAGGCTGAGGCTGAGGCTGAGGCTGAGGCTGCGGTTGAGGCTGACGCTGCAGCGACTGTCCTTGGACCACTCAAAGGCAGGGGACTGGCCGAAGTGTCATTGCCCCAAGAACGGGGCGCAGACAAAGAAACGTGGCAAGCCGCATTAGACATGGGCAGCAGTCTGGCGCGCATAACAACAAGGCGTATTGATCCATGTCAAGTCGCCGCTTCGCCAGGCACTTAGGCTAGGCGCATTGCACAGATTTCACAAGGAAAACACTATGTACACTCGTATCCTCGTCGCCACCGATGGCACTAAGTTGTCCAAAAAAGCGGTCACCAGCGCCATCAGCTTGGCCGCGACTTGCAAAGCCGAGTTGATTGCCATGCAAGTGGTGCCGCCCTACCCCATTGCCTACTTTGAAGGCGGCATGGCCAGCGACTCCCGCGAGATCAAACGGGTCGAGGCCTTGTGGATTAACAAAGCGCAGGCGGTGCTCGATCTGGTCAAGAAAGCCGGGGCCGCCAAAGGCGTGGAAGTACGTACGTTGGTGAGCAAGTCGGACATGGTGTCGCACGCCATCATTGCCGCCGCCGAGAAAAACGACTGCGACCTCATCGTCATGGCCTCGCACGGCCGACGCGGCATCAAGCGCCTGTTGCTAGGCAGCGAAACCCAGCATGTGTTGACCCACAGCAGCACGCCGGTGTTGGTGCTGCGCTAAGACAGCTCCGCGCAAAATTGTCACTGCGAGGAGTGAAGCGACGTGGCAGTCCATGCTGCAATGAGGCCACTTGCGCCAAAGCATGAAGCCATGGATTGCCACGGCCTGCGGCCTCGCAATGACCGCGATTTGCCACGGCCTGCGGCCTCGCAATGACCGCACTTTGACATGGCCTTCGGCCTTGCATTGACGGGCGCTTTTGCAGAGCCTCTTAGAGGCCTCAGGCTGGGGCGGCCTTAGGCTCGTCGGCAAAACGCTGGCGTATGGCCAGCACCTGAGGCCAGGCTGCTAGAAAAACATCCACACATTGCGGATCGAAATGCAAGCCACGTTGCGCCCGCAAATAGTCCGCAGCATCCTCCAATGACCAGGGTTTTTTGTAGGGGCGCTCCGAGGTCAGCGCATCAAACACATCGGCCACGGCCACGATGCGACCGAACAAGGGGATGTCCTCCCCACGTAGGCCTTGCGGATAGCCGCTGCCGTCAAACTTCTCGTGGTGACCCAGTGCAATCGTGGCGCCCGCTTGCAGTAAGCGTGAGCTGCTGCCCTTGAGTAATTCATGGCCCAAGCTGGCGTGCTGGCGCATGATGTCCATCTCGGCCTCGTCCAGGCGTCCGGGTTTGAGCAAGATGTGGTCCGGAATGCCGACTTTGCCAATATCGTGCATAGCCGCAGCATCGAGTATCAAGGCCTGGTCCAGAGCGGAGAGTTGCAAGCCCTGGGCGATCAGGTAAGCGTAATGCCCAACGCGTGAAATATGCGCGCCGGTTTCGTAGTCGCGATAGCCCGCTGCTTTGACCAGCGACATCACGGTTTCGCGCTCGCGCTCGCGTATTTCGCGGGTGGCCAGCTCCACCTCGCGGGTCAGCCACGCGGCATGATCAGCCAAACGCAAATTGGCTTCGCGCAGCTTGAGCATATTGCGCGCACGCGCTAAAAATTCCGCCGCGTCCACCGGTTTGGGCAGGAAATCGTAAGCACCAGCCTCCAGGGCGCGGTAGCGCACCTCTTTTTCGTCGTGCGCGGTGATCATCAGCAAAGGGATAGCTTGCGCACCTTCCAGAGCGCGAAAGGCCTGCATGAATTCCAGCCCGTTCATGTCGGGCATCAGGTAGTCCAGTACCACCAAATCCACCCGCTGCGTACGCGCGTAGTCCAGCGCGGCAGCGGGATCGGTAAAACTTGCGCACTGCGCCTGCGCCAGGCGCTGCACCAGCAGTTCCAGCCATTTCAGATTGACCGGGTTGTCGTCCAGCAACAGTACGTTTTGCATCTAAAAGCTCTCGGTTTCCAGCGAAGGTCTTAGTTATTGATTGCGCCAGCATACAAGCTGGCGCAGCGCTTGCAAAGGCGCATGCAGGCATTTTTTAAAAATCGGGTCGTCGCTTGTCCAAAAAAGCCTGCACGCCTTCGCGGTGTTCGTCGCTGTCAGCATACGCATAGGCCGAAACTGGCGTGGCCGCTTGCGCCGAGAGTCCCTGGCGTAGCACTTGTTTGTTCAGTCGGGCCGCTTGGGGCGAGAGCGCCAGCATGCGCGCCACCAAGGCATCGGCCTGGGCTTGCACGGCTTCATCGGGCAGGCTCCAGGCCAGGAAACCGCAGCGCAGCATGTGCGCCGCGTCAAAACTTTCCGCCGCCAGCAGCATCGCACTGGCGGTAGCGGCGCCGACGGCCTGCTGCACCAGCGCAGCCTCGCGTGGCGCCATGGGAAAGCCCAGGCGGGCAATCGGTGCGCCGTAGACGCTGCCAGCCGTACCCAGGCGCAAGTCGCAGCAACTGGATATCTCCAAGCCCGCGCCCATGCAATTGCCGCGCACCAGCGCCAACAGGGGAATCGGGCAGTCCAGCATGGCTTGCAGAGCACCCCAGACCTCCACTTCGTGGAAATGGATCAGGCTCTCTTGCTCAAAACGAAATGCCGGGTATTCGGAAATATCACCACCG
>CAJBBZ010000162.1 GCA_903951445.1 uncultured beta proteobacterium | reverse complement strand
GTAAAGCGTTCGAACACGTTGGGCCTTGTTGGTGGTATTTAGGCTCATATTGTGGTTCCTGCGCGTCATTTGAATGAACTTGGCGGCAATAACCCTGCAATCAGCTGTCCGGGCACCCGCAATCGGTGCCATTTAACAACGGAATACCAAGTGCGATTGGCAAGGAATTGGCTGCCTACGGCAACCTTGGGATACTCCAATGGTCCCTGGGTATTCCCATTTGCACCTGTATTTACCACCATAAGGGTGTGCAGATTTATGCAACTCAACCTGCCAGGCTTGACACTTGAAGCATTGGCTATTGGTAATCGCCGCGTACAAGTAGCCAACTTCAAAAGCCTTGAAGCAGTAAAGTTTGGGGTATCTGCGGTTACTTGCGAGTGACCGGTATCGGGTATGGCACCCGGCAGATAAGTATGATTGCAAACAAGTATTTGCACTCACTCCGGCAGGTCAAACCGGTAGCCTAGGCCATACACCGAGGCAATGCAATCACACCCCGGATCAATGGCCTGTACTTTCTTGCGAAGGTTCTTGACATGGGTGTCGATCGCACGGTCACTTATATCGCGCTGACTATCGTGCACGCTGGAGAGCAGCTGCGCTCTGGAGAACACACGCCCGGGGCGCGCAAGCAGCGTTCTGAACACCATGAATTCAATCCTCGTCAGGGGCAGCCATTGCCCCAGCCAACTGATTCTGAAAGACGCCTCTTCGACAAGCCAAGGCTGCGGCAATGCGATAACCCTGCCACTTGCGCGGCGCAGCAGCGCACGCACACGGGCCACCACTTCACGCGGGCCAAAGGGCTTGCAAACGTAATCGTCCGCGCCGGTGTCTAAGCCCAGCAAGCGGTCGAGTTCATCGACGCGGGCAGTCAACATCAAAATGGGTACATCGCTAAAAGCGCGGACCGCTTTGCACACGCCAATGCCGTCTAGTCCCGGCAACATCCAGTCCAGGATAACAGCGTCAGGCGCGCGCTGGCTAATTTGCTGCACGGCTTCGCGGCCATCGTAAACGGCTGTAGCCTCATAGCCATCCATGCGCAAATAGTTCATTAGCAAGTCCGAAATTTTTCGGTCGTCTTCCACCACTAAAACGCGGCTTCCAGCGTTTGCGTTCATACGGCTTGGTCCGCCATCGCAGGCAGTTCGATCAGAAAAGCCACGCCACCCTTGGCGCAAGGCTCAGCACGTAGGGTGCCGTGGTGGGCTTTGGCTATTTGCTGGCAGATCGCCAGCCCAAGGCCGCTGCCACCAGCCTCTCTCGAGCGTGCAGGGTCGGCCCGGTATAAGGGTTCAAAGATGCGCGACAAATCCAAGGACGACAGGCCGGGCGCCGTGTCTTCAACCCTGATCGTGACCTGGGCGGCATCGTGATGCATGGCGACCACGATCTCGCCTGGCGCATCGGTGTAGCGCAGGCTGTTATCGAGCACATTGCCCAGTAATTGTTCGATGCGTTTGGCGTCCCAGCGCACCCACAGCGGCGCGTCTGGCATAGCACCCAAGTGCAGCGACAAGCCACGTTGGTCTGCCAACAGCGAAAAACGTTGCACAAGAGCGGCGACGAGGGCTACCGCGTCCAGGTCTTCAAAGTAGCACGGCAGCGCCCGCAAATCGGCCATGGCCAGTAGGTGCAAGTCCTCGACCAGCGCATTGAGTTGCAACACTTCTTCACGCAAGGACAGCACCGCCTGCGGTGACAACGCAATGACGCCGTCCACCAGCGCATCAAGCTCACCGCGCAGCACGGTCAGGGGCGTGCGAAGTTCGTGCGACATGTCTGCAATCCACCGGCGGCGAGAGGTCTCGAGCTGTTGCAAGCCTTCGGTCATGCGGTTGACATTACGCATGGCGTCGCCAATCTCATCGGTACGGCGGGTGCTTAGCCGGGTGTCCAAAGCACCTTGTGCAATTTGCGCAGTAGCGGTCTCGATTTCAATCAGGGGACGCACCCAGTGGCCGGCAATCCAGCGGGCCATCAGCAATGCCACGACGAGCAAAACGCCAGACACCACAAGAATGCTTTGGTACTGGGAGGTCAGGAAGCGGGCTTCGACATCGTCAGGAACCGGCTTGAGCTTACGCATACGTACCATCGCAACCTGCTTGCCTTGCACATACACCGGCCACTCCAGAAAGGCACCCGCATCGCTTGGCAGTGATGTGCCCAACAGGGGTTGACCATCAGGCGCATAGAGCGCCACCCGGTCCTTAAAGGCATCAATGCTGTCTATGGGGCGTGGCGGCGGACCGAAGATGCTACCGGCTTCGGGGTTGGCAAAAGGAGGTGGAAATGGCGGTAGAAAGGGGGGGCGTCGCATAGCGCCCGACGCTTGGCCAAACTCGTGCAGCAGAAGGCGCAAGTCCACGCCCTGCGCCGCTAATACGTCCAGCCCGCCCGCAGCCTCTGCGCGTAAGGACACCGAGGCCGCAAATTTTTCTAACCGATCGACATCTCGACTGGCCAAAAAGTCAGAAAACCCATTGCGCAAATTCCAGGCGTTTAAGCCGCCCATGCACAGTACCGTCAGCAAAACGGCCGATAACAGCAAAAGTGCTTGGGTGTGGGCAAGGCGGATTCGCATGGGGTTTCTATTGGGCCACGCAATTGCGGGGACATTGTGGAGATTTAGCCATATTTTCACCACATTGATTTTTAACAATGGCGCCAGGGCAATGCAGGTGCTTGCCCCAGAAGCCGGAGCTATTCCATGAAACCCAGTTACATGATCACCAGGCCCTTTGGCCGCGCGTTGGGGCTGACTGCCAGCGCGGTAGCGTTAAGCGCGTGCTGCGCGCTCTCGGCCCAACCCGCCGATGGCAAGGGCGGTCCGCACAAACCACCCCCTGAGGCATTGGCAGCGTGCAAGTCCTTGCGTAGTGGAGATGCATGCGGCTTTACTTCGCCGCACGGCGCCGTAACAGGGTCGTGCTGGGCGCCGGAAGGTAAGCCACTGGCTTGCAAGCCCAAGGATGCGCCAGCGGGAAGCGCGATTACATCCAAGCAGTAAACAAGCAGAAATATCACATGCCCACCCTACTTAAAACCTGGCTGCAAGGCGCTTGCGGATTGTCGCTGCCGCCTCATGCGCCTAGGGCGCCCATCGCGTTCTTCGCAGCCTTGAACGCACTGGCGTTCAGCCCCTTGGCCTTGGCCCAGCCTGCAGATGACGATGCGTGGCATTTCAGCGTTGGCATAGGGGCTGCATCGCAACCCAAGTTTCCTGGTAGCAGTGAAACGCGACTGGACGCGATACCTACCTTTACTGCCAGCAAAGGGCGATTGCATCTGGGCGCCTTGCCTGGTGCGGGCGCCTCTTTGGGTGTGGGATACACCGTACTCGAAGAAGGCCCTTGGCGACTCGGTTTGGGCGTGGGCACCAGTCTGGAGAAGCCGCGCGTCGCCAATGACAGCGCCACCCTAATGGGCCTGGGTGACATAGAGCAAACGACCTTAGGCACAGTGTCCGGCAGCTACGCCTTTGGCGCTGCGACTGCCTCAGCAACCCTCATCGGCGACATCGGTGGGCACCAGCAAGGCAAGCAAGCGTTGCTGGACATTGCTTTTAAGGCCAGGCCTATGGACAAATGGCTTGTTAGCGCAGGCCCCGGCATCACACTGATGGACCAGCAATATGCGCAGACCTATTACGGTGTCACGGCCGCACAGAGTGTCATTTCCGGGGCGCCCGTCTTTAACGCTTCGGCTGGTGTCAGCGCCTTACGCTTTAGCGCTGGCGCAGAGTACGAACTCACGCGTGAATGGCGACTGGGCGCTCGGTACAGCGTGTCAAAACTTCAGGGAGACGCCGCCACCAGCCCTATGGCAGAAAAAGACACCCAAACCAGCTTTGGGCTTTTTGCCAACTACCGTTTTTGAACTTCAACACACCAAAGGCGAAAATTAATATGTTCCAGTTCCTACGAAAGCCGCTTGCCAGATATTTGTTGGCTTCTTGCCTTGCTGCTCTTGCCTACACAGGAATGATTGGTTTGCAGTTGCCCACATCAGTATTTGCCGCCACTGCGGCGCCCGC
>CAJBBZ010000161.1 GCA_903951445.1 uncultured beta proteobacterium | reverse complement strand
CGCCAGCGCCAATGACGCGATCGTGGAAGACCTGATTGCCGAGCGGCTGAGCACACTGGCGCGCGGATTGCACATCGACGAGCCGCGCTGGAATGCGCAAAGTGCTTTCAGCGCCGAGCGAATCGCCGCCGAGCGCCTGCCCAGCAGTCGGGTGGAAGATGCGCAGCCGCGCATGGCCGCTACCCCGTCTGCCCCCATGGCGGCAAGCCATTTCGCGACCCTGGATGCGTTGCAGGATGAAGCCCTGGACAATGTGCAGGATGCGCCCTTGCCCGCACATCCGCCATCGGGCTATGACACGGTCGCAGCCATCGACGAGATTTTGAACGACGAAAACCATGTTTGACTTTGCGGCTGACGTCAGCCAAGCCATCCCCAAGCTGCACAGCAAATTGCCGGAGCGCAGCGGCACGCTGGTGCGCCTGGTCGGTTTGCGCTTGGAAGCACGCGGCATCATGGCGCCTATTGGCGCTTGCTGCGAAGTGGTCGGCCATAACGGGCAACGCATTGAGGCTGAAGTCGTAGGCTTTGCCGACAAAACGATTTACCTCATGCCTTTTTCCGAGCCCACGGGCATCGGTCCGGGCGCCACAGTGCGCGTGCTGAGCGACAGCGGCCACGCGCTGCTGGGCCAGGAATTACTGGGCCGCGTCATCGACGCGCAAGGCGAACCCTTAGACGGCCGACCCAAACCCGCTTGCACTACCAAGCTAGGCTTGCTGGGCTTGCCCATCAACCCCATGGAGCGCGGCCCGATCGACCGGGTGCTGGACGTGGGCGTGAAA
The DNA here is from genome assembly GCA_903951445.1 of uncultured beta proteobacterium. Lineage (GTDB taxonomy): Bacteria > Pseudomonadota > Gammaproteobacteria > Burkholderiales > Burkholderiaceae_C > Allorhodoferax. Next base: position 14,784 of record CAJBBZ010000161.1, on the reverse strand, counting down.
GCGATCAACGGATTATTGACACTGGGGCGCGGCCAGCGCGTAGGCCTGGTGGCCGGATCGGGCGTGGGCAAAAGCGTGCTGCTGGGCATGCTCACGCGCTTTACCAAGGCCGACGTAGTGGTGATTGGCCTGATCGGCGAGCGGGGCCGCGAAGTGCAGGCCTTTATCAACGAAACCCTAGGGCCTGAAGGCCTGGCCAAAGCCGTGGTCATCGCCGCCCCGGCCAATGTATCGCCGGTGCTGCGCCTCAAAGGCGCGCACCTCACGCATGTGGTCGCCGAATACTTCCGCGACCAAGGTAAAGACGTGCTGATGCTGGTGGACAGCCTGACCCGCGTCGCCCATGCGCAGCGCGAAATCGGCTTGGCCATTGGCGAGCCGCCCACTTCTAAAGGCTACCCGCCTTCGGTGTTTGCACTCTTACCCAATTTGATCGAACGCGCCGGCGTAGGCCGCCACGGCCATGGCTCCATTACCGCTATTTACACCGTACTGGCCGAAGGCGACGACGGCAACGACCCGATTGTGGACATTGCCCGCGCATCGCTGGACGGCCAGGTCATGCTGTCGCGCAAATTGGCGGATGCGGCGCACTACCCGGCCATTGATCTGACTGGCTCTATATCGCGTGTGATGCAAAACCTGCTGACGCCCACCGACTTGAAAATGGCCAACCGCTTTCGGCGCTTGTGGTCGCTGTACCAACAAAACGTCGATCTAATTCAGGTCGGCGCCTACCAGCCGGGTACCAATGGCGAAATCGACCAGGCCATCGCGTTGCGTTCAGCCATGGAAACTTTTTTGCAGCAGGACATGTACATGGGCATTGACGAGAGCCAGACACGCACCGATGTGCGCATGCTGATGGAGCAATAGCTATGGCTTGCCCACTGCGCTTACCAGGTAACACCGTATGAAAGTGCGCGCCTGCTGGTCTGCGCTGGAAAACAAAGCTGAGCGCAAAATCACCCGTATCCGCGAGGACACCGTCCGCGCGCAAGAGCTGCGCCAATCGCTCTTGGGTAGCCAAGCCAAGCTGGAAAAAATGTACCAAGAATATTACGAAAAAAACGCGGCTAACAGCAGCTACAAAGGCATGACCGATGCGATGAACCAGCGCCAGTTCATGTCTCAACTATTGAATTTACGCGAACGCGTGAAGAGCGATATTGAACGCTCCGAAACCCATTTAGCCACTTTGGCGCACCACATGGTGCTGGCCGAAACCGAGCGCCTAAAAATGCAAACGCTGACCGAGAACGACCGCCAGGCGGTGGCCAAATTCGTAGAAAAGCGCGAGCAGTCGCGCATGGATGAATTGGGCGTGATGCAATTTAACCGGGCGCAGACAACATGAATCCTTCAGGCGGCCTGCGCTGGCATTGGAAAGCATGGCGCAGCCTGCAGCTATGGGAACCCACTTGCCAGGACATCGCCAGGTGGCTGGCGGAAAAACCGCCCGAGCGCAATGAACTACTGCTGATCGGCGCCAGTGCCGGTTGGATGATGCCTAGCGCTTTTTTATCCGGCTTTGGCAAAGTCATTACCTACGACATAGACCCCCTGGCCGCCCCGCTGTTTCGCTGGCGGCACGGCAAAGCACTGGCCGCCTCGGGCACCGCGCTGGTGTGCCAACGCGGAGATGCCTTAAATCACCTAGCCGACGTCTTGCAGCAACATCGCCAAGCGCAGGTCTTGTTTGACAATGTGCTGGGCCAGATACGCTTTCACCACCCGGACGTGGACGAGGCCAGCCACCGCATCGCCAGTATCCGGCGTCGCCTGCGCGGCAGGCACTGGGGCAGCATCCATGATGCCTATTCCGGTCCGGTGCGCACCCCAGTATCGCGCCGCGCCCACACGCCCATGATGCGCAGTGTGCAGCCGCCCTACCCGACGGCCAGTGCCCGAAAACACGACCGGCAGGACACGCCGCAGCGCGCCGCCTTTGCCGCCTTTGGCAGCCAGCTCGACGCGGATGGCGCTTGGCTGGACCACCTTACAGGCGACCTTTTCCCACCTGGTACGCAAGTCAGCCATATTGCCTGGCCGCACTTGGACGATTACTGCCATTGGCTGCAAGCCGCTTGGGTGGAGCCGCAATGACATACCCGCCGATGCAACGCGCTGCGTATCTGCACTGGCGCCAGACCGCCCGAGCCATGGCGCTTGGCTTGGTAAGCCTGGTGCTCGCCGCCTGTGGTGGCCCGGTACCCGAGGAACCGCTGGTAGAGGCACCGGCACCAAACGCGAGCCAATCGGGCGACCCAGCGCCGGTGCATCCTGCCACCGAACTGGCTGGCCTCTATGCCTATACGAACAACACAAACCAGTTGGAATACCTGGGTCTGGCCATACCTTCGACAAGCAGCGGTGCTGACGCAGAATGGTTTGCATGGCATCGCCAAACGTCCGGGGGCTACCCTTGGCTCTACCATGGGTTTTTTGCTTTATCGATCGATGGTAAGGCCCAATCGAGTAGCGCCGGCGTCACCCAGGCCAAGGGTAATAGCCAGCCTAGCAGCGTCAGCATCACCCTCACGCAAGCCAGTAAAAACAGCTTTACTGCCAGCGTGACAGAAAACAACGTCACCAATCCCACCCCCAGCGGCTACACGGCGCAAGCAGTACCAACCGGCTTTGTTTTTACGGCGAGCGCATTGACAAAGGATTTATCTGGCGACTGGACGGGCACTTGGTTTGATAGCGGATCAACCTTCGGGGCTCGTACGCTCCAATTTTCTGCCAATGGCGCGATCACCAGCATCATGCTAGACGCATGCACACTCGACCTGAACCTTGTGCCTGCCGCGCGCTGGAATTACTACGACGCCATTGCCACCATAGATCCCAGTAAATACGACCAACCGACGTGTTACTGGACTAAGAAAAGTGAAGGGCAAGTCAAACGCCTACAAGGTATTGCCGTGATACAGGCATCAGTCAACGGCCACGCCCAATTAGATATGATGCTGCTGGACGGCACAGGCGCCGGAATTTCTTACCGTGGAACACGCTAAAGCGGCCATGGTGACTCAAGATTCCGGTTTTCGTACCGATAAAAGCGCAATAGGCCCGCCCGATTCATTCTGGCGTCACGGCTTGGTGCGCATCGTTGGAGTGTCTACTTTTCACACTAAATATCCGAAAGAGCAGCTATGAAAAGAATTTTGTTGGAAGTATTTTTGGTCGCTGCCTTGATAGGCGCCGGCGTGTTTGGTTTTATGAACCAAAAGCAAGCGGCCTCTTCCAAGGCCAAGATTACCGAGTTGACGGCAGCGGTCGAAGCGGCTGAAAAGTCGGCTAAAGAAAAAGAAGAGAGTATTAAGGGCGCCGAAGAGGAAATGCAAGCCTTGCAGGGGGAATTGGCCACCCTGGAGGGAAAAGCCAACCAACTCGAAGCCGTCAAAGCGGCGCTGGCCAGCGGCTCGACCTTGAGTGACTTGGAAAACGCCTACAAAAAAGAGAAAACACTTTCTGCTGAGCGCCAAGCTGGTTTAGGCGCCTTGCGCATGCTGACCAAAGGTGCTGAAGACCCGAGTGCCCTAGAAGCCTTTCGCAAGGCGCTGCAATTGTCTGAACTGGGTGACCGCAAGAACACCATTTGCGCAGCGCAGCTAGGCCTAGTAGCCGCCGGCGAAAAAATCAAGGTCATGTCCGATTGCCTGCCCAAGTCTGACAAAGCGGGCCACGGCGACAAGGAAGAGAAGGACGGCAAAGACGACGGCCATGCTAAGAAGGACGACGGCCACGGCAAAAAAGATGATGGCCATGGGAAGAAAGATGACGGCCACGGCAAGAAAGACGAAAAGCACGCCGCTCCGCATTGGGGCTACGAAGGTGAAATGGGCCCAGAAAAGTGGGGCAAAGAATTCCCCACGTGCGCGAAAGGCAAATCACAGTCGCCTTTGGATATCAAAGGGCCGTTTGTTAAATCACGCATGGTGATCAGCGCCGACTACAAAGAAGGCCCGCTCAAAATGTTGAATAACGGGCATACCATTCAGGTCAATATCGCGCCCGGTAGCAAGCTGCGCGTGGACGGCATCGCCCACGAACTCTTGCAGTTCCACTTCCACCGTCCCAGCGAAGAAAAAGTGGACGGCAAGCCTATGGCCATGGTGGTGCACTTCGTACATAAAAGCGCCGAAGGCAAGCTCGCGGTACTGGGCGTTCTGCTCAAAGAAGGCAATGAAAACCCCGGCATCAAAACCCTGTGGGCCAACCTGCCCAAAGAAGAGAGCGTGGAATACGCGCCTGATGGCGTGAACTTCAACCCCGGCAACCTGCTGCCGCGGGAGTTTGATTTCTACAGCTATGAAGGCTCATTGACCACCCCGCCCTGTACCGAAGGCGTACGCTTCTTTATCCTCAAGTCCACGGTCAATATCGCCAAGGAGCAGGTGCAGGCCTTCCCCTTCAAGATGAATGCCCGCCCGGTGCAGGCGCTCAATGGTCGTGAGCTCCTGACCAACTAAAAGCGACTGCCCAGCCGCCCACTCTGTGAAGGCCCGAGTATGAAAAAGCAATCTTCCATGGGCGCGGTGCTAGCTGCCGTGGTGATCACCCTGATCATCGCGGCGCTCACGGGTTGGGGCCTGGTGGCGCTGGGCGTCATCCATTTGGACCCCTCGTCCAAAGGCAAGCGCGACGGCGAGTTGGAAAGCGCAAGCGACAAACTAGGCAAAGGCGGTGGGCAATTTGTGTGCGAAGTGACAGTCTCCACGCCCCAAGGCGCGCTTAACTCCGAGCCCAAGGTCTATCCAGACATGCTGATAGCAGGCCTAGAGCCCGAGGCCGCCTCTGGTTGGTACCAAGGCGAATACTCAATTACTGAGTCGCGCAAAGGCGCGCTCAAAATGGAAGGCACCAAGGCCTTTGTCAGCCGCCCGGCCATGTTTGAGCGCTTTGGGCAGATGGTGACGCAAGAGGAATTCACCATCGACCTGGCCGATGGGGCATTCGTGCAGACCCTAACCTTTAGGGATGGCACGCGGCGCCACATGATCAAAGGATTTTGCGCCAAGTTCATTAAAGCGCCCTTCAAGTAAAGCGCCCAAGCTTCCTTGGTAACGCCACCGCACGGTGGCGTTTTTACTGGGGCCTTGGAGTTTGGCGAAACCGGATAAGGCCGCTACCTACAATCCGCCCCCATGACCTTTCTCAACATGCTCACCCAGGCTGAGCGCAGCAACCAGTCGCTGGTCTGCGTCGGGCTGGATCCGGATCCGGCCAAATTCCCGCTGCAGTGGCGCGGCGATGCCTCCAAAATTTTTGACTTTTGCGCCGCCATCGTTGATGCCACGGCTGACCAGGCGATTGCCTTCAAACCGCAAATTGCCTACTTCGCTGCCCATGGTGCTGAAGGCCAGCTGGAACGCCTGATGGCGCATATGCGTGCTAACGCGCCCCAGGTGCCGGTGATCCTAGACGCCAAGCGCGGCGATATTGGTAGCACCGCCGAGCAATACGCCAAAGAGGCCTTCGAGCGCTACGGCGCTGATGCCATCACGCTCTCGCCCTTTATGGGCCTGGACTCGGTACAACCCTATTTGCGCTATCCCGGCAAGGGTGCGTTTTTGCTCTGCCGCACCTCCAACCCCGGTGGCGACGACTTTCAAAACCAGCGCCTGCAATCCCTGCCTGGCGCGCCGCGCTTGTACGAACACATCGCCCAACTAGCCCAAGGCGCCTGGAACGAAAACGGCCAACTCGGCCTGGTAGTCGGCGCTACCTACCCGCAAGAGCTAGATCGGGTACGCGCCTTGGCGCCCACGGTGCCGCTGCTCATCCCAGGCGTTGGGGCCCAGGGCGGTGACGCCCAAGCCACTGTGCGTGCGGCCTGGCGCGGTACCCCAGCGCACACCACCGGGCCGATCGCGGTCAACGCTTCGCGCTCCATAATTTATGCGTCCGCTTCGGCTGATTTCGCCCAAGCGGCACGGCGTGAGGCCATCGCGCTGCGCCTTAGTTTGCAAGCGGCGCGGGTTTTTAACGTCTGATCGTATAGGCTGAGCGCCAAGGAATTGATATTTGCCAGCTACGGCCAGAGCAATGCCTTAGTGGGGTCAGCATCGTGGTGGCGATGCGCTCAGGCCTTACTTGTTTATCGGACATTTTTTCGAGGGTTTTTATGCAGCTTTACACCGCGCCACGCGCTCCCAACCCGCGCCGGGTGCATATCTTTATGGCGGAAAAAGGTATCACGTCAATTGCGCAAGTCCCCATCGACCTCAATGCCGGCGAACACCGCGCCAGCGACTATTTGGCGAAAAGCCCTTTAGCCAAAGTGCCTGCGCTGCAACTGGATGATGGCCGGGTGCTGACCGAAACGCGGGCGATTTGCACTTACCTGGAAGGCCTGTTTCCCGAGCCTAATTTGATGGGCCAGGACAGCACCGAGCGCGCATTTATCGAGATGGCCGATAGGCGCGTGGAATGGACGATTTTGCTGGGCGCGGCCAATAGCATCCGCCACAGCCATCCGGGCTTGGCCACGCTGGAGCAGCCGCAGTTCCCCGAATATGGGCACTCGCAAACGGCCAAGCTCAAAGCCAATTTGCAGGTGTTTGACGCCATGCTGCAAAAGCGCGACTGGATGGCCGGTGATCGCTTCACCATCGCCGATATCACCGCTTTTTGCGCCTTGGAGTTTGCGCGCGGCCTGCTCAAGTTCAAACCCGCCGACCTGGGCTACGAGGCCCTGCAAGCCTGGCGCGAACGCGTCGCAGCGCGCCCGGCGGCGCAAGTGCTGTAAGGGCGAAGCTTAGGCTTTTGGCGCTGGCCGCTGCGTGGCCAGCACCTTGTCCACCCGTCGGCCATCGAGGTCGATGACTTCAAACACCCAGCCCTGGTGGCTGATGCGCTCGCCCAAAGCGGGCAAATGGCCGGTTAAGGCCATGAGCAAACCGGCCAGGGTGTTGTAGCGGCCCCGGTCTTCATCGGGCAATTCTTCCAAGTCCAGCCGCGCTTTGACTTCGGCGACCGGCATCACGCCGTCCAGCAACCAAGAGCCATCGTCGCGCCGCGTGGCCCAGGCTTCGGTTTGCGCGCCGTATTGCAGCTCGCCGGTAATGGCTTCGAGCAAGTCGCGCGGCGTGAGCAGGCCTTGCACCACGCCGTATTCATCGACCACAAACAAAAGGCGTGCCGCCTTCAGGCGGAATTGTTCCAGCAACTCCATGCCGCTCAGGGTTTCGGGCACAAACACCGCTGCTTGGGCAAACGCTGCTATCGGCTCCTGGCTGTGCGCGCCCAAATCCAGCAAATGCGCCACGCTGATCACGCCCACCACATCGTCCAAGGAAGCGCGGCACACCGGGTACCAAGAATGCGCGCCCTTGCCCGCGCCGCGCCCGGCCAAGCGCAGGCATTCGTCCACGCTGGCTGACGCGTCCAACCATTGCACATCGCCGCGCGGCGTCATGAGCGAGGTGAGCGGGCGCTCGTCCAAGCGGAAGACGTTTTGCACCATCTGGTGCTCATGCTCTTCAATCAGACCGGCGTCCACGCCCTCTTCCAGGCTGGCCGATATTTCTTCCTCGGTCACGGAGCGCGCCGCATTCGTGTCAATGCGTAAGAGCTTGAGGGTGGCCGCCGTGGTGCCCGAGAGTAATTTGACAAAGGGCTTGGCCGCCTGCGCCAGCCACAGCATAGGGCGCGCCACCCAGCAGGCCATGGTTTCGGGGTGCAACTGGCCGATGCGCTTGGGCACCAGTTCGCCAAAAATAATGGTGGTGAAGGTAATAACCGTGACCACCAAAGCCGTGGCTGTGAGCGCTGCAGCCTTGTCCGCCATGCCCAGCGCCACCATCCAGGCCGCTACGCCATCGCTGAAAGCGGCCTCGCCCACAATGCCGTTGAGCACGCCGATGGAGGTAATGCCCACTTGCACCGTGGACAAAAATTGGTTGGGGTTGCTCAGCAACTCTAGGGCCGCTTGCGCTCCCTTGTCACCGGCCTCGGCCAGGGCGCCCAAGCGGGCGCGGCGGCTGGCCGTCAGCGCCAATTCGGACATGGCAAAGACGCCGTTGAGCAGCGTCAAAAAAACAATCAGCAAAAATTCCATGGGTCCGGGGGGCTGTGCGACACCGCCTCACTGTACTGCAAGCGGCGTGCGGCACCCCACGTAAGCTTGAAATCCAGTCGCGTGCCTGCCAATACCCCACAAGGGCTGACACCCCATGGACTGCATCAAGCCGCTGTCTCGGGCTCCATCTCGTCGGCGATCAGGGCGCGTAGCTGTTTTTTCAGTGCGACTACCGCCGGGTCTTCCTCGTCGCGCGGGCGAGGCAGGTCGACCTGTAAATTGGCTTTCACCGTGCCGGGTCGGCGCGTCATGACGATGATGCGATCCGACAATTTAATAGCCTCTTCGATGCTATGGGTGATCAAGATCATGGTTTTGCGGGTCTGGCGGGAAATGCGCACCAGCTCGTTTTGCAGCAAGGCACGGTTTTGTGCGTCCAGCGCCGCAAAGGGCTCGTCAAACAAGGCCACCTCCGGGTCCACCGCCAGTGCCCGCGCAATCGCCACGCGTTGGCGCATGCCGCCCGACAACTCGTGCGGCAGGCGCGATTCAAAGCCTTGCAAACCCACCAATTCCACCTGCTGCTGCACCGTGCGAGTGATGTCCGCCGCCGACACGCCTTTTAGCTCCAGCCCAAAAGCGATATTGCGCGCAACGGTCAGCCAGGGGAACAAGGCATAGTCTTGAAACACCATCGTGCGCTGCCAGGACGGTTTACCCACCGGCTGGCCATTGAGCTCCACGCTACCGCCACTAACCTGCTCAAAGCCAGCCATGATGTTGAGCAAAGTGGTTTTGCCGCAGCCGCTGTGCCCCAGCAAGCAACAAAACTCGGCTTCTTCTACCGTGAAGCTAACGCCCTTGAGCGCCTGCACCGGCAGTTGCCCACGCTGCTGGGGCGGAAAAATTTTGTCGACGTTGTCTACGGTTACGCGTGCCATGGTCTGTTTCCTCTGCGTGGTTATTTCTGTGCTGCCAGCGACCAAGGCAGCATGGCCTTGGCGATACGGCGGATTAGCAAGTCGATGACTAAACCGACGCAGCCGATCGTCAACATACCCAAAATCACGATGTCGGTGCGCAGCACACTGCGCGCATCGTTGATCAAAAAGCCCAGGCCCGAGCTGGCGCCGACTAACTCCGCCGCCACCAGCGCCATCCAGCCCACGCCAAAACCCACGCGCATGCCCGTCAAGATCATCGGCAGGGAGGCCGGCAACACCACTTTACGCAATAGCTGTAGCTCACTCGCGCCCAGGCAGCGCGCGGCGCGCACCAAATTGGGCTCGATGTTTTTTACGCCCTGGATGGTGTTGAGCAGCAGCGGAAAAAAAATACCCAGAAAAATAATGAACTGGTTTTGCGCATTGCCGATGCCCAGCCACAAGAGTGACAAAGGAATCCAGGCGATCGGCGGTATAGGCCGCAGGATTTCAATTACCGGATCAAGCTGCCGGTTCACACGTGGCCACCAGCCCATGGCAATGCCCAGCGGCAAAGCCACCAGCGCAAAGCCAAAAGCCGTCAGCTCGCGCTTTAAGGAAGCCCACAAGTGGTGCTGCAAATCGCCCGACTGCAACAACTCCCAACCCGCCGCCAGCACCCCGCTAGGCGGGGGCATGAGAGTCACCAAATCGGGCTGGCTTTTTGGTAGCCAGACGCGCGCCGCCCATTCCCAGATTAGAAATAAGACCAACATGCTGGTCCAGCGGGTCAGCCACGCCCAGCTATACGCTGGGCTTGCCATCGCCACCGCCTTGTTTGCATCAGACATGCGCGCTTCCTTGCTCTTTAGGGTTTGACGGTGGTGCCGTTATAGGTATAAGCCTTGGTGAGATCACTGCGCTCGGGCCAAGCCTGCGGGGCCTTCATATTGAGCAAAGTGTCGTAGGCCGGGTAAGGTAGTTCGCCGATTTTTCCGGCCCATTTAGCAGGAATCGTAGGCGGTACCGTGGGGATTTTCCAGCCCAGGTTTTCAAACGTTTTTTGCATGAATTCGGTGGCAAATACGGCGCCAAATTCTTTGGCAGAGAAAGGCTTTTGCAAGCGCTTGTTGTCGTAGAGCCACGAGGCAATTTTCTCGTTCTCATGCGCCCAGAAATCCACAATCGGGTACAAGTAGGTGGGCTTATACAAATTGTTGTACTCCAGCGTTTGCTGCAGCAGCAAGGCGGTAGGCACGCTTTTGAGGTTGGGGTCTTCCTGCATGGTGGCCACGGCGGCATCAGGATTCAGGCGTATCCACAGGGTGGCTTCCACAATCGCGTCGGTGATGGCCTGCACCACATCGGGCACGCTGTCCACCAACTCTTTACGCACGTAAATCGAACCCTGGTAAATGTTGTAAGGGTAGCTCACGTCAATCGAGCGCCCGTTCTTGCGCTCGTTCATCATCAGCGAACAGGTGTAGTCCCAAGGCACCACGGCGTCAATGCCTTTGGGCATCAACATTTGCTCGGTAGGTGGCATATTCTTCAGAATCACATCTTTACCGATCTGGATACCGTTGATGCCAGCGAGCATCTGGAAATAAAACTCACCGGAAGAACCGGTGGCGATGCCGATGACATAGGGCTCGCCACCTTTGCCGCCTTTGAAGTCTTTGACCGACTTGAGCGTTGAATCCAGCGGCACGATGACGTGGTGGCGCAAGTTGGGGCAGACAATCGAAATCACCTTCAGCGGGACCTGTTTGTCGATGAGCGAGTTGAGCGGAAAGTTGCCGCCAGCGCCGACCTGAATTTTGGTGGACACAAACACTTCATTGAGCGCCGGGCCGGATGTAAAAGAAGTGAATTTTTCTTCGATGCCGCGCTTATTCAGCAAGCCTTGGCGGTCCATCACCGCCATCACCGTGTTTTGGCCCGACCAGGGTGCCTGCCAGCCCACGCCCAGCGGCCACCAGCCTTTTTCTTTAAGCCAGGCAATCGATTTTTCAGACACTTTGGTGTAAGGCTGGGGCCAACCCCAGGCAGTGGGCGCGTTTTGCGCTTGCGCCTGGCCAGGCACTATCGCCCCGGCAGATAAGCCAGCGGCGGCCATGGCGCCTAAAAGCGTGCGGCGTTGTTCGAAATGTTGCATGTGTCTATCTCCTTCTTGGGTTGAAAAAATGAGCGCCCCTAGGGGGCATCTTCTGCGTCGGCCAAAATCATATCCACGGCTTTCTCCGCCATCATCACCACCGGCCAATTGGTGTTACCTGAAACCAGCGTGGGCATGACCGAGCAGTCCACCACACGCAAACCCGCAATGCCCCGTACCTGCAAATGCGGGTTGGTCACCGCCATCGGGTCGCTGTCCGGGCCCATCTTGCAGGTGCCCGAGGGATGAAAAATCGTCGCGCCGTATTGTTTGCAAAAGTCCAGAATTTCGTCGTCGCTTTGCACTTGCGGGCCGGGCCGGTGTTCGCACTTGACTAGCTCGCTTAAAGGCCCGCTCTGCGCCAACTGGCGCGCATAGCGCACCGAGGCGATGGCGGTGGCCTGGTCGTCGGCGTGCGACAGGTAGTAAGGCTGCATCGAGGGCGCTTGCAGAGGGTCCGCAGAGCGAAGGCGCACATAACCGCGTGACTGCGGGCGCAACTGGCATACCGACATGGTGAAGCCGGAAAACGGATGCACATTGCCCCCGGCCATGTCCGCCGACAAAGTAGAAAAATGAAACTGAATATCCGGGCTGTGCGAGGCGGGACGAACCCGCGTGAATAAGCCGCCTTGGTTGATGCCGATCGCCAGCGCACCTCGGCGAAACAGCAGCCAGTCCAGGCCCATTCGGGCGCGGCCCCACAGGCTGCGCATTTGGTCGTTGGTGGTGATGGGCCGGTTGGCCTCCAGAATCAGGCGCAGTTGCAAATGGTCTTGCAGGTTTTCGCCCACGCCCGGCAGTTCGTGCCGCAGCGCAACACCATGCTCAGCCAGCAGACCGGCAGGGCCGATGCCCGATAGCTGCAAGAGCTGCGGCGACTGCAAGGCACCGGCGCAGACAATCACCTCGCGCTTGGCCCGCACCGTGAGCATGCGCCCTTGGTGTTGGTACTCCACGCCTTCGGCACGTTTACTCTCACCTTCAAACAGCAAACGGGTAGCGCGGGCGCCGGTGATGATGCGCAAATTAGCGCGCTTGCGGGCCGGCTTGAGATAGGCTTTGGCGGTGCTGCAGCGCATGCCTTGGTGGGTGGTGAGTTGGTAATAGCCCACGCCTTCTTGCGATGCGCCATTGAAATCTTCGGTGGTGGGCACGCCCAAAGCATTGGCGCTGCCGATAAAGGCCTCTACCAAGGGATGTTTGGTAGGTATCGACGAGGCTTTAAGCGGTCCTTCGCGTCCGTGCAGCGGTCCGCCCAAGCGGTCATTGCCTTCGGACCGGCGAAAGTAAGGCAGCACATCATCCCAGCCCCAGCCCTCATTGCCCAAGGACTGCCAGTGCTCGTAGTCTTCGCGTTGGCCCCGGATAAAAATCAGGCCGTTAATCGAACTGGAGCCCCCCAGGCATTTGCCGCGTGGCCAAAAAATTTTGCGGTTGTGCATGCCCGGGTCCGGGTCGGTCTCAAACATCCAGTTGAGCTTTTTGTCCCACATGGTTTTGCCATAGCCTATGGGCAGATGAATCCAAAACGAGCGGTCTTGCGGACCAGCTTCCAGCAAGCAAACGCTGTAGCGCCCATTTTTGGACAGGCCATTGGCCACCACACAGCCTGCCGACCCGGCGCCTACCACTACATAATCAAAGTTTTGCAAACCAATGCCTCCGGGCTTTGCACCATTCACCGCTTTGGCAGTGAACTTGCGCAACTGAAATTAACATGGTGCCTATGGTAAAAAATCGTTTAGCAAATACGCAAGCAGATATATCTAAGCGGGCTGCATCTGAAACAAACCGGGTTCAATCCGTTTCAAAAAAAGCCGCCCAATCGCTCAGCGCTGACCCATCCGCGCGGCATGCACCCGCGACCCGCGCCGCGCACCGTGGCGATGCATCCGATACCACCAGTGATGCCCGAACCCTGCGCCCGCTGCAAGTGCTAGACACCTTGGCCCAACAGCAAAGCGGGATGAGTTTGTCCGGCTTGGCGGACAAACTGGATTTACCCAAAGCCTCGGTCATGCGCCTCTTGCAGGCTTTGGAGGGGCAGGCCTATGTGATGCGCGAACCCGGCTCCACTGTATTCACCCTGGGCCCGCGTGCCTTGAGCCTGGGACTGCGCAGCTTGCAGGCGGCATCGGTCGCGCACCGCTACCGGCCCCTGCTCAGCGCCCTGGTGCAGCGCCTGGGTGAGACCTGCAACCTGACTACCCGCGAAGGTGAACAAGTGCTGTATATCGACCGGGTAGAAACCTCCGAGCCCTTGCGTATGACTTTGCCGCCAGGCTCGCGGGTGCCGCTGCATTGCACCGCCAGCGGAAAATTGTTTTTGTCGCAAATGCCGACTGACCAATGCCTGTCGTTGATCCAAGGGCTGCACCGCGAACGCAAAACCGCGCATACCTTCATTGAACCTAGCTTACTGATGGCAGAAATAGACCGTATCCGCAAGCGTGGCATAGGCACGGACAACGAGGAATTTATCAACGGCATGGTGGCCATTGCGGTGCCGGTGCGCAATCCGCAAGGTCAATGCGTGGCAGCAGTCGCCTGCCACACGCCAACCGCGCGCCTGAGCCTGACCGAGCTGCTGGCGCATGCGCCCATGATTGAGCGCACCGCGCAGTTGGTAGCGCAATTGCTGTTGGCCGGCAATGCAAAAGCCTAAATAAGTCATGGCCCTCTACCTGATCGGCGACATCCAAGGATGCGACAGTGCGCTAGAGCGCCTCTTGACCCATATCAACTTTTCGCCCAGCCGCGATACGCTGTATGTGCTGGGCGATCTGGTCAACCGCGGGCCGGACTCGGCGGGCGCGCTGCGGCGCCTGCGTGCGCTGCAAGGCGCGGCGCACTGCCTGCTAGGCAACCACGACCTGCATTTGCTAGCGGTGGCACTGGGTATCCGTAAAGCCCATCGCAAGGACACGCTAGCTAGCCTGCTGCAGGCCCCGGACCGGGACGACTTGCTGCACTGGCTGCGCCATCAATCCATGGCGATGCACTTGCAGCACCACGGCACATCGGTATTGATGGTGCACGCCGGGGTATTGCCGGCCTGGACTTGCGCGCAAACCCTAGACCTGGCCGCTGAGGTACAAACCATGCTGCGCGGCCCGGACTATGCGCAATTTTTAGCGACCATGTACAGCAACCTACCGGACCAATGGGACGAGCATTTGCAAGGCCATGACCGCCTGCGCGTGATCGTCAATGCGCTCACCCGCATCCGCTTTTGCGATGCCCAGGGGCGTATGGAGTTTGAAACCAAGGAAGGCTTGGCCGCTACGCCTGCGGGTTTTACGCCCTGGTTTGACGCACCGGGGCGGCGCACGGCAGACGATACCGTGGCCTTTGGGCACTGGTCCACGCTGGGTTGGCTGGGCCGCAGCGATGTGCTGTCCTTAGACAGCGGCTGCGTCTGGGGCGGCTGCCTGAGCGCGCTGCGTTTGGATGCACCCGACGGTCACGGGCGCCTTCACCATACGCTGTTTCAAGTGCCTTGCCCGCAAGCGCTGGCGCCGAGCTTCTAAGGAAGCTCTGCATGAGTCCAAACCCGTCATTGCGAGCGCAGCGAAGCAATCTATATTTGCTTGCCGATCACACACTTATGGATCGCCGCGTCGCTGCTCTCCTCAATGGGATGGACGCTCCCACCTCTAACCGGCATCGAT
>CAJBBZ010000160.1 GCA_903951445.1 uncultured beta proteobacterium | reverse complement strand
TTGATAGCGTAGTGCGTGCAACTGCGCAGTACTTCCATCGACGCTGAGCGCAGGCCCAAACTCCAGAGCACCAAGGGCGGGTCTAGCGAGACCGCGTTGAAGGAGTTCACCGTAAGGCCCACCAGGGCGCCGCTATCGCTGCGCGCCGTCACTACGGTTACGCCCGTGGCAAATTGGCCCAGGGCTTGGCGAAACTCGGTTTGGCTGAAGGCGGGTGCGCTGGCAGTGGATGCGGCAAGGTCCTCGGTGCGGGGGATGTGGTTCAAATCAATGGCCTAGTATTTTGGACAGGAAGTCGCGGCTGCGCTCACTTTGCGGGTTGTTGAAAAACGCCTCGGGCGTGTTTTGTTCCACGATCTGCCCCTCGTCCATAAAGATGACCCGGTCGGCCACGGCCTTGGCAAAACCCATTTCATGCGTCACGCACACCATGGTGATGCCTTGCTCAGCCATCTCGATCATGACATCGAGCACCTCTTTAATCATCTCGGGGTCCAGCGCCGAGGTCGGCTCGTCGAACAGCATGATTTTAGGCGTCAGGCACAAAGCGCGGGCAATGGCCACCCTTTGCTGCTGGCCGCCGCTCAATTGCAGCGGGTATTTGAGCGCCTGCTCGGCAATGCGCACGCGGCGCAATTGCTCCATGGCTTTTTCTTCGGCTTCTTTTTTGGGCATGCGGCCCACCCACATGGGAGACAGCGTCAGGTTCTCAAGCACCGTGAGGTGCGGAAACAAATTGAACTGCTGAAACACCATGCCGACTTTTTTACGCACATCGTCAATCGCCTTCAGGTCGTCGGTGATCTCCACGCCATCGACTACCAAGCGGCCTTGTTGGTGTTCTTCCAGGCGGTTGATGCAGCGTATCAGTGTCGATTTACCCGAGCCCGAAGGCCCGCACACCACGATGCGCTCGCCCGCGCCCACTTGCAAGTCGATGTCGCGCAACACATGGAAGTTATTGCCATACCATTTATTGACTTTGTCGAAGGTGATGATGGGCTCGGTCATGGCTGTCCTTAACGCTGTTTGCTTTTGTTCACTTGCGCTTCAATCCATTGGCTGTAAAGCGACATCGCATAGCAAAACACAAAATAAATCAGGGCGATAAACAAGTAGCCCTCGATACGGAAGGGGCGCCAGTCGGCTTCAGAATTCATGGCCATGCCCATAGCGCCGGTCAGTTCGTAAAGGCTCACGATAGCCACCAGCGAAGTGTCTTTGAACGTAGAAATAAAGTTGTTCATGATGCCCGGCACCACCATGGCCAGCGCTTGGGGCAGCACAATCATGCGCTGGGTTTGCCAGTAGCTTAGGCCTAGCGTGGCGGCCGCTTCAATCTGGCCTTTAGGAATGGCTTGCAAGCCGCCGCGAATCACCTCGGCCATATAGGCGGCTGCAAACAAGGTGATGCCCGCCAGCACCCGAATCAGCACATCGATATTGAAGCCTTGCGGCATCAAGAGCGGAAACATGAACGAGGCCATAAACAACACCGAGATCAGCGGCACGCCGCGTATCAGCTCCACATACACCGTGCACAGGCTGCGTATGGCCGGCATGCCCGAGCGCCGGCCCAGCGCGATGCACACCGCAATCGGGAAAGCCATCACCATGGACAGCGAGGCCAGCAAAATGGTGAGGGGCAAGCCGCTCCACAAATCGGTCTCTACAAAGCGCAGCCCGGCAAAGCCACCGCGCATGAGCGCCAAGTACAGCACCAATACGCCCGCCCACAAGGCCACCAGCCAAGGCCGCCAAAACGCGCGGGTGCAACTGGCCAGTATCAATCCCAGCAACATGGCGGTACACAGCAAAGCGCGCCAGTGTTCCTCATGGGGGTAGCGGCCAAACAAAATAAAGCGAAACTTTTCGCGCACCACGGCCCAGCAAGCGCCGCTGGCCGCGTGACAAGTTTCGTAATTGCCGTACCACACGGCATTGGTAACAGCCCACTGAAACAAGTGCGGCAGCAGCCACAGCAAAATCAGCCCGATCAGCAGCGTGCCGGTGCTGGTTTTCCAGTTGTGGAATAAATTGGCTTTGCACCATGCCGCGGGCCCGCTGTTGGACTGCGGGGCGGGGCGGGGAGCGATGGCGTTAAAGGTGGACATGCTTGCTTTGTCCTTAACGCTCTTTGATCGCGGCGCGCGCGTTGTACCAGTTCATGAGCAAGGAGGTGAGCAGCGATGTGGTGAGGTACACCAGCATGATCAGTGCAATACATTCCACCGCGCGGCCAGTTTGGTTGATGGCGGTGTTGGCAATCGAGACCACATCCGGGTAGCCAATTGCCACGGCCAGCGAAGAATTTTTAGTCAGGTTAAGGTACTGGTTGGTCATCGGCGGAATGATGACGCGCAGGGCTTGGGGCAACATCACCAGCCGCATGCTTTGGCCTTGCGACAAGCCCAGCGCGCTGGCCGCTTCGGCCTGGCCCAGGGATACCGACTGGATGCCGCCGCGCACCACTTCGGCCACAAAAGCGGCGGTGTAAATCGTCAGGCCCACCAGCAGGGCCAAAAATTCGGGCGTGAGCGCGCCGCCGTTTTCAATCGCAAATTCGCCTTTGATGGGTGCATTGATCTCGGTAGGTGCGCCGCCCAGCAACCAGCCGACGAAGGCGCCTATAAATACCCAAGCCAGCGGCGCCCAAAACATGCTCTGTGGCTGACCCGTTTCTTCAAAACGCCTCCGTGCACGGCCACGCCAGAGCCAGCCTGCGCAAACACCCGCCAGCAGCCCCCAAGCCGCCCAGGCATGGCCGCTGGCCCATACCGGAATCGGAAAGTTCAGCCCGCCTTTGCTCAGGAATAGCGGCCCCAGCGTCCAGGCCTCGGTGGCAGCAGGCAGCACTTCGGTAAAAAACAAATACCACATCAAGAGTTGCAGCAGCAGCGGGATATTGCGGAAGATCTCTACGTAAATACGGCACAGGCCGCGCACCAAAGCGTTGCGCGAAAAGCGCCCTATGCCCAGCAAGGTGCCCAAGAGCGTGGTTAGCACCATGCCCAAAATGGCGACACGCAAAGTATTGGTCACACCGACCAAATAGGCCTGCAAATACGACTCGCCCGAATCAAAGGCATACAGGCTCTCGCCGATGTCAAAGCCCGCTGTGCCCAGCAAAAATCCAAAACCGCTTTGGATGCCACGCTGGCGCATATTGGTGGCGGTGTTGTGCGCCAAAAACCAAACGAGCAGCGCAATCACGCCCACGGCTAGCACCTGGTACACCAACGCGCGAAAGGCCTGGCTGCGCCAGGACCAGCGGTTTTTCGCGGGAGGTGTGGGTGCTGCACTCATACAAGGATGCGGTTTTTTTAGGTGGTTTTGCAAGCGCCCGTTACAGAAAAAGGGCAGTGCAACATGCGGTGCAACTGCCCTCAGGTCTGCGCCAGGCCGCTTGCGGCCCGTTGGCTTAGCGGATAGGAGGCGCGTACTGGATGCCGCCTTTATTCCACAAATTGTTCAGGCCGCGTGGCAATTGCAGGGCGGATTTGGGGCCGACATTGCGCTCAAAAATCTCGCCGTAGTTGCCGGTAGCTTTGATGGCATTGGCCAGCCACTCTTTCTCCAGGCCCAGCAGCTTGCCGGTGTCTTCGGTGGTGCCCAAAATGCGTCCGACGATGGGGTCTTTGCTATTGGCCTTCAGGTCTTCCAGGTTGGCTTGGGTCACACCGTTTTCTTCGGCTTCCAGCAGGCCGTAGATGGTCCACTTCACAATCGCGGTCCACTCATCGTCGCCGCGGCGCACCATCGGGCCTAAGGGCTCTTTGGAAATCAGCTCGGGCATGATCAGGTGGTCGGCAGGATTTTTAGCAGACTTGTTACGCACCGAAGCCAGGCCGGACGCGTCGGTGGTGTAGGCGATACAACGGCCTGAGAAGTAAGCACCTTCCACGGCATCGAGCTTTTCAAACACCACGGGTTTGATGTTCAAGGCATTGGCTTTGGAAAAATCGGTCAGGTTTTTCTCGGTGGTGGTGCCCGATTGCACGCACACGGTTTGGCCTTTGAGCTGTTTGGCGCTCTTGATCTTGCTCTTGACCGGCACCATAAAGCCTTGGCCGTCGTAATAGACCACGGCGGTTTGGCTCAGGCCAATCGAGGCGTCGCGGGTCAGGGTAAAGGTGGTGTTACGCGAGAGCACATCGACTTCGCCGGACTGCACGGCGGCAAAACGCGCTTGTGCTGTCAGCGGTACAAATTTGACTTTTTCCGGGTCGCCCAAGGTGGCGGCGGCTACGGCGCGGCAGATGTCCACATCGATGCCGGACCATTTGCCATTGGAATCGGCTGCGCTAAAACCGGCCAGACCGGTGTGTACGCCGCAAATCACTTGGCCGCGTGCCTTGATGGCATCTAGGGTTTTCCCTGCATGCGCGGGTGCAGCGGCCAGTATTGCAGCCAGCGTAAATACAGCGCCAAGGCCGTGAACGGGTTTGAATTTCATAGTGAACACTCCAAAAAAACGGGGGATGCTCCAGGGTTGTGGGCCTGACAGCGCTAGGGAAGCGGAGCCGCCATTGTGCCCCACCGCGCGAATATAACTTTACAAAGTTGCTCTGGGAAGAATAAGGTAATTCTGAGGTCGCAGCGTCTGGCCGTCCCAAGCGTGACAGCGCGCATTGCCATGCTGCGCTGCGCCGCTTATCTTCAGCCCATCTTTGCGGCCGCGCAAGGTCTGCGCCACAATGAAGTGAGACCGTCATAAAAGGGACAAGCATGGCAGATTCAGTTGACAAAGCCCATTACCGCTTCTGGCCTAAACGCCTGCCCAAAAACATCACCCCGCCGCAAACCGCTTTATGGGACAACCTGGCCACCAGCGCGCGGCGCTATCCTGGCAAAACTGCGATTAACTTCTTTGGCCGGCAAACCCACTACGCGCAGCTGATGGCGCAGGCCGAGGCTTTTGCTGCCTATTTGCAGGGCCTGGGCGTGCGGCCCGGCGACCGCGTGGTGCTGTTGATGCAAAACTGCCCGCAATTGGTGATCGCGCATTTCGGCATTCTGCGCGCCAATGCGGTGGTGGTGCCGGTCAACCCGATGAACCGGGCCGAGGAACTCAAGCACTACATCCTGGACCCAGAGGCCAAAGTGGCGGTGACGACTTCTGACCTGGCCGGTGAATTAGTTGCTGCCAGCAACGCCCTGCCAGGGGGCCATGGCTTGGCGCATGTGGTGGTCAGCCATTTCGCCGATGCCTTTGACCCGGCACAGGGTGACGACGCGCCGCCCGCCGCCTGGGCCGATTGGTTGCTCACCCGCCATGCCTTGCCCGCGCTGCGTGGTGGCCAGGTGCATGCCTGGGCCGAGGCGCTGGCTTGCAGGGATGCACCGCCTGCGCTTCAAGTCGGTCCGGACGATTTGGCGGTGTTGCCCTACACCAGCGGCACCACCGGCCTGCCCAAGGGATGCATGCATACGCACGCCAGCATCATGCACAACGCGATTAGCAGCGCCATGTGGGGCAACGGCAGCATGGAAAACACCACCTTGATGGTGGTGCCTATGTTCCACATCACCGGCATGGTCAGCCTGATGCACACCAATATTTATTGCGGCGCGACTATGGTGCTGATGCCGCGCTGGGACCGCGAACTGGCCGCGCGCCTGATCGCGCAATGGCGCGTAACGCACTGGACGAATATCCCCACCATGGTGATCGACCTGCTGGGTAGCCCGAATGTGAACAGCTTTGATTTGTCCAGCATGGTCTATATAGGCGGCGGTGGCGCGGCCATGCCGCAAGCCGTGGCGCAGCGTTTGCAAGAGCAATATGGCCTGCGCTATGCCGAAGGCTATGGCCTGACCGAAACCGCAGCGCCTTCGCACAGCAATCCGCCTGACGCGCCCAAGCAGCAATGCCTGGGTATTCCCTTTATCGGCGTGGATGCGCGCGTGGTGGACCCTGACACGCTGCGCCAATTGCCGGTGGGCGAGTCCGGCGAGATCATCATGCGCGGGCCGCAAATTTTTAAAGGCTATTGGCGCCGACCCGAGGCTACCGCCCAGGCTTTTGTGGAAGTGGACGGCCAGGTGTATTTCCGCTCGGGCGATTTGGGCCGGGTCGATGAAGACGGTTATTTCTTCATGACCGATAGGCTTAAACGCATGATTAACGCTTCGGGCTTTAAGGTGTGGCCTGCCGAAGTGGAGGCGCTGATGTTTCGCCACCCCGCCATTCAAGAGGCTTGCATCATCGCCACGCACGATGCCTATCGCGGTGAGTCGGTCAATGCCATGGTGGTGCTGCGCGGCACGAACAAAGGCCAGGTGCGCGAGCAAGACATCATCGACTGGTGCCGCGAGAATATGGCCGTCTATAAAGTACCGCGCGCCGTCGAGTTTTTGGACGCACTGCCTAAAAGCGGGGCGGGCAAAGTGATGTGGCGTTTGTTGCAAGAGCAAGAAGCGGCGCGAAGCGCAGCCGGTCAAGCCAATGCGCCTTAAGCGATTAGAAAATTTTGATTGGCTACACATCGCTATGGATTGCCATGGCCAACAGCCCTCGCAATGAACTGTGCTCCCAGTCAAGCAAATTCTGCTGAAAAGGAGACATTTTTCGTCGCCACAGCATGCGCTTGGCGCAGCAATTTATGCGCGATGGCGATGCTGATCACTTTACTAGGCTTGCCTTGCGCCTTCAT
>CAJBBZ010000159.1 GCA_903951445.1 uncultured beta proteobacterium | reverse complement strand
CTTAACGGTACTAAGACCTTCGTACTAGATGGTCATGTGGCAGATCTTCTGATCGTCGCTGCCAGAAGTTCTGGTGAGATTGGAGACCCCAAGGGGATCACCCTGTTTGTGGTGGATGCGAAGGCATCTGGAGTTGAAATAGAGCGTACCCTGATGGTAGATGCTCACAATGCCGCCCGTATTACTTTTAAGGCCGTGCAGGTCAGCACGAAAGATGTATTGGGACGAGTCGATGCGGGTTGGGTAACTTTGAGCGCCGCGCTTGACTGCGCACGTACCGCTGCTGCAGCTGAGTTGCTGGGCTTGGCAGACGAAGTTTTCCAGCGCACGGTGAACTACCTCAAAGAACGCAAACAATTTGGCCGCATCATTGGCGAGTTTCAGGGCCTGCAGCACCGCGCGGCAGAACTCTACTGTGAGCTGGAAATCACCCGCTCCATGGTCATTCATGCGCAACAGCAAATTGATGCCAACGCCGATGGTGCTAGCCGTGTGGTATCCATGGCCAAGGCCCGCGCCGGTCGTACCGCTACTCTGGCTGTACAGGAAGCGGTCCAAATGCATGGCGGAATGGGTATGACTGACGCGTTCGAGATTGGCTTTTTCATGAAGCGCGCTAGAGTTCTGCAAGAGCTCTTTGGTGACGCCAATTTCCATCTTGACCAACTCGCGCGCCAGCACGGCTATTGAATTTGGAATCAACTATTAATCTAGCCCCATCAGAGTGAGTTTATGAGTATGCAATTGAACGATCTGTTTTCGATAAAAGGCAAAACGGCGCTGGTAACGGGTGGTTCGCGTGGCATTGGTGAGATGATCGCTGCCGGTTTTTTGGCCAATGGTGCCAAGGTCTATATCTCGGCGCGAAAGGCCGATATATGTGCAGCCACGGCCAATCGACTCAGCGAGGCTTATGGTGGCGAATGCATTGCTTTGACGGCGGATCTGTCGCAACTGGCTGGCGTTGAAAGTCTGACTAAACAATTGTCCGAACGCGAGTCGATGCTGGACATTCTGGTGAACAATGCGGGAGCCTCCTGGGGCGCGCCACTTGAGCTTTTTCCGGAGGTCGGGTGGGACAAGGTGATGGACACCAACGTCAAGGGCGTGTTTTTTCTCACCCAGAAATTGCTTCCTTTATTGCGTCAGGCCGCCAGAGCCACCAGCCCCGCTCGTGTCATAAACATCGGGTCGGTCGACGGCATCAAGGCAGCCACTTTTGACTCTTTTTCTTATGGTGCCTCCAAGGCTGCGGTGCATCATTTGACGCGTTTCATGGCAGCGCATTTGACCAAGGAACATATCCTCTTTAACGCTATCGCACCGGGGCCCTTTCCTACTTGGATGCTCAGCACTGGCGTCGGCTTTGGTGGTGAGACAGAAAACGTGGATTGGCAACTTGTTGGCAAGCATAATCCGAGCGGCCGCGTTGGTACCGCGCAGGACATTGCAGGTCTTGCTATCTTTCTTTGCTCGCGGGCGGGTGAATATGTCGTTGGCCAGACTATCGCCTGTGACGGTGGCGTGGTCGGAACGTCCTAAACGAGATACGACCCGTGAGCCCTGAAACCCCCTACACGCCAGCCCAGCGCTGGTGGTTTCTTTCCATCCTGTTTCTGGTCGCCAGTTGCAATTACATGGACCGCGTCATCATCGCGGTGCTGCTGGAGCCCATAAAGAACGAGTTCGGCGCATCCGATACCCTAATGGGTCTGCTCAGCGGAGCGTCCTTTGCGATTATGTATGCGGTCATGGGCATACCCTTTGCGCGCTGGGCTGACCGCGGCAACCGCAAGTACATCATCACTTTGGCACTAGTCTTCTGGAGTTTGATGACGGCGTTGTGCGGCGCTGCGCAGACCTTTTGGCAACTGGCGCTCGCACGCGTGGGTGTGGGGGTTGGCGAAGCTGGCTCGCTGCCGGCCAGCCAGTCGCTGCTGGTGGACTACTTCCCTCCGCATCAGCGTGCGCAAGCGTTGGCCGTCTTCACTTCTGCGGGAACGGTCGGTTATCTGCTGGCCTTCATCGGCGGCTCTGCCCTAGTAGCGCAGTACGGTTGGCGCTGGACGTTGTTCGCAGCGGCGGTGCCAGGCTTGCTGGTCGCATTCATCACTATGTGGGGGCTGAAGGAGCCACGCTCCGTGCTGAAGTCCCAATTTGTCGCCTCCCGGTCTGATCAAAGTGCTGAGTCTGTAAAAGCGGCGCTGCTGGTGCTATGGCACAAACGTAGCTTTCGCTACGCCGCGTTTGCTTTGACTTTTTGGGCCTTTTTCACTTACGGCGCCATGCTGTTTGTGCCCGCGCATTTGGTGCGCGCTATGAACGTCGATCTGAAGGAAGTGGGTGCGGCCTATGGCGGCGCCAGCGCTGTGTCGGCCCTGATTGGCACTTTGGGTGGGGGGTGGCTCACCGACCGTCTGGCGCGGCTTGATCGCCGCTGGGTGTTGCGGCTGCCTGCCTGGGGCATGGTGGCCGCCACCCCGTTGTACGTAGCTGCCTTCCTGGTCCAGAACTTTTGGGTCTTTCTGCTGATAGGTGCGCTGGCGGGCTGCCTTGTGAGTGCCGCTTTACCGGCTTTCTTCACCGCAACACACGCCGTGTGCGGTGCGGGTAGACGGGCGATGGCAGTGGCCGTGTTGCTATTCTTCATGTCGCTGATCGGCGCCGGTCTTGGTCCGGTCGTTACAGGAGTGGTCAGCGATCTGCTACTCCCACAGTTCGGTGCCCAAGCGCTTGGCTATGCTCTGGCTTTGATGTCGCTTTCTATGTTGGTGGTTGCTGGCCTCGCGTTCCTTTCAAGCAAACACCTCGAGGCGGATGCTGAACCCTGATGCCTGGAGAGGCACTTATGCATGAGCCGCGCGTCTTGCAGGAGCCCTCACATTTTCCACTAGCGCCATCGGATCAGTTTGAAATCAAGCCAACGAGATGAGACGCAATTACCGAGTGGATCAAAGACGGAGATTTGGGAAGTGACGATCGGTTGTTTCCAAGTCGAGTACATGACTCTTTGCACATGGGAACAATAAACCATACACGAATGCTAGATTTTGGGTTGGAGAAGTTGGACTCGATCCACCGGCTAATGGCACCCACACAACGCGCCGTACCGTAGGGTTACTTAACTTTCACCCCACTAGGAACATTCGTGCCGTGCAATAGATAGTGGACCACATCAAGCTTGAAAGCATGGCGTGGGCGGAACCCTAAACGGGGCACTTAAAAGCAGGCACAACTATCGCAGCTGCTTTTTAATTACGGCCTATTCAATCCGACCAGCCGCTGGTTAATGAGCGTATCAGCCTGACTCATTATCCGGTCGATCAACTCCTTTACGCTAGGAATATCGTTTATCAATCCTGCGACCATGCCGCAACTCCAAGCGCCGGCTTCCATGTCTCCGTCGCGCATGATCTTCGGATAGACGCCTGCCACGTGTTCGTAGACGTCAGCGATGGTCAGCGCATCGCCTTTGTCCTTCTCGATTTCGAGAAGACGTTTAACGCTCGAGTTGATCATCACGCGTTCGGTATTTTGTAGTTTGCGCATGACCAGACGCGTGTCCAGCTCAGAGGCTGCGACGATCGCATTCTTAACGTTATCGTGAACCGGTGCTTCCTTTGTCGCGATGAAGCGCGTGCCCATGCTGATGCCCTCTGCCCCTAGTGCCAGTGCCGCAACCAGGCTCCGTCCATCAGCGATGCCGCCAGATGCCACAAAGGGGATCTGCAATTCTTCGGCGGCGCGCGGTAGCAGAATGAAGTTGGTCACATCGTCCTCGCCAGGATGCCCACCACACTCAAACCCGTCAACGCTTATAGCGTCACAGCCAATTGACTGCGCCTTCAGGGCATGTCTTACCGATGTGCATTTGTGGATTACCTTGATTCCCGCCTGCTGCAGGTAGGGCATGTAGGCTTGAGGATTCCGGCCTGAGGTCTCTACGATCTTTACGCCACCTTCGATGATCGCGCGGATGTATTCGGGGTAGGGCGGTTCGGAAAAGGCGGGTAAGAAAGTTAGGTTGACGCCGAAGGGCTTATCTGTCATCTGCCTGCAAAGTGCAATTTCCTTGGCTAGGAGCTCTGGGCTGCCAAGTGTCAAGGCGGTGATGATGCCCAGACCACCAGCATTGGAAACTGCCGCTGCTAGCTTGGCATAGCCGACATAGTGCATACCGCCCTGAATGATGGGGTGCTCAATCCCGAACAATTCGGTTATTCGTGTCTTCATGATTCATTTCTCATTTGCTTGTCTTAAACAAAACTATTTCCCAAAAAAGATCGGCTTTCGCTTCTCCACAAAGGCCCGTACACCTTCTGCAAAGTCTGCGCCTTGGGCAGAAGCGACGAAACTGTTCTGCTCCGCTTGCAAATGTTCTGCCAAAGTGTGGTCAAGCGACTCGTTGATCAGGCTCTTGGTGCGGCCATAAACCGCAGTTGGTCCCATGGCTAGTCGGGCCGCCAACTTATTGGTTTCGATTTCGACTTCGTTCAGTGTGACGACGCGGTTGACCATCCCCAATGCCAATGCACGCTGTGCATCAAAACGATCTCCGAGAAGCGCGATTTCCATCGCCAACTTGACGCCAACCAAACGCGGCAAAGCGTAGGTCGCGCCACCATCGGGAGAAGTGCCAATGTGGCAGTAGGCAAGGGTGAAGAAGCTGTTGTCCGCGGCGATTACCAGATCGCAGGCGCTCATCAGAGAGACCCCGAAACCTGCCACAGCACCTTTGACACTTGCAATTACCGGCTTAGGCATGCGACGTAACCGCGTAATGATGCTGTGGGTTTCTGCAATGCCCCGCTCCAGTGCCAGCTTGCGCAATTGAGGATCAAGCGTTGTATCGTTAAAGCCTTTGACATCGCCACCAGCCATAAAGTGCTCACCAGCGCCCTGTAAGACAACGCAGCGCACACTTTCATCATGTTCCAGTTCAGATGTAACCTGAGATAACTCATGGTTCATTTGCGCAGACAGTGCGTTCAGCGCCGCTGGACGGTTCAGGGTGACGGTGGCAATCGCCCCATCACGCTTCAGAAGAATTGATTCCACTTTCTTTTCGGCTCACATTAGACGTGACTTCTCTTCATCGCACCATCGATGAGGGCCACGATCTCGTCTGGGCTGTCTTCCTGCAAAAAGTGGCCACCTCTGAGGGTGACGTGTGCTTGACCCTTGGCACCAGAAATTCGCTTTTGAAAAACCAAATCCGCCCCTTTGGTGACTGGATCGTTGTCGCTAAAGGCGGTAATGAAAGGCTTGTCAAATGCAGCAAGCACGCGCCAGGCCGCAAGATTTTCGGTTACCGAAGCATGCTGTGGCGTAATGGGTACCAACGTGGGGAACTGGCAAGCTCCAGCTTTGTAACTGGCGTCGGGAAAAGGCGCGTCGTAGGCCGCGATCTCGTCGTGGCTCAGCTTGCGGGTGACACCCATGGTAACGATCTGGCCAATAGGGAGGTCGTTGGTAGTTTGGCTGTACGCCAGCCAATCCATGAACCCCTTGCCGGGGTCAGTTCCCACTGGAAGTACGGTGTTGCCGGCAAGGACTCGGGCAAAACGTTCCGGGAAAGCGGCAACCAGGCGCAGCCCGAGCAGGCCACCCCAGTCTTGGCAAAAAAGGGTAATTTCCCGCAGGTCCATGGTCGTGAGCCAAGTGCTGAGCCACGCCACATGGCGTTCGTAGGTGTAGTCGTTTCGTTCGGCCAGCTTGTCCGATCGACCAAAGCCGATCAGGTCTGGGGCGACGACGCGATAGCCTAATTCAACTAATTTTGGGATGATGTGGCGATACAGGTAAGACCAAGTCGGCTCACCGTGCATCAGCAGGACGGTAGGGCCGTCACGTGGGCCTTCGTCCACGCAGGCTAGTCGCAAGGATTGGCCGGTGGCTGCATCGGTAATCTGGGTGTAGTGGGGTTTGAAAGGCCAGTCCAGCAGGTTTTCAAAACGGGAATCTGGGGTGCGCAGTATGTTCATGTTCTAGCGTCCTTGTAAAAAAAGAAAAAAGATAGCGAGAGCGGGGCTTTGTCATCTAGGTCGTCTCTTCAAACCCCCTATCGTCAGTGATGCCCCACAAAATGCTTGGGGGTGATCGATCCATCCATCGCGTGGGGTAGCGCGTTTGCTCAGCGAACCAGTACGAACCGAGGCGACTCCACCCTGCCGCGACCAAAGCGAGGGTGGCCACGCCGATCAAGACAGGCATCCACAAGGCGCTGACATCAGCGTGCGCGTGGATCATGATCAGCGCATTGGCGCCGGCAGGAGGATGCACTGTGCCGCTAAGCAGCATAAAAGCCAGCGTCAGGGTTTGCGCCAGTGCGTAAACCCACAAGGCGTCGCCAAAGTATTGACCGCACACAACTCCGATAGCTGCGGCACCTAAGTGGCCGCCCAGCAGCGCGCGTGGTTGCGCAGCAGGTGCGCGGGTCAGCCCGAACAAGAACACCGTAGATCCACCAAGCGAGGCCAGTAGAAAGGGGGACATAGTCGGACCGGCCATGGCAAACGCAGCGCTAATCCCGGCTGTGGCGCCCACTAGGCTCCAAAGGAGACGCGTCGCTGTGCGCCACCTTGAGGTGCCAGGCTGATCTGTCTGCATCACGCCCAAACTTCGAGTTGCCCGCTGCGTTCAACGCGGCGCGAGGCTTTCAGCGTGAGAAGCTCGGACAGGCCTTGCGCTTCAAAGTAAGCACGTAGGTGTGCCCGGTCGGTTGGGTTGGTCTGTTCAAATCCATCGGTGACGCATTGCAGGCGGCT
>CAJBBZ010000158.1 GCA_903951445.1 uncultured beta proteobacterium | reverse complement strand
GGTAAGCGCCCAGCGAACCCATATTGACCGGCCCCCGCTGCAGTGTTTGCAAGTCAGGCCGATGGCGTCGCGGGCGTCCAGCGATGTGGCAGCAACTGCGCGATCATGCTGTTGCGCTGCGTGGGCAGGCGGGTCAGCACATCTTTCAGATACGCGTAGGGGTCATGCCCGTTGAGCTTGGCACTTTGGATCAGACTCATGATGGCCGCACCACGCTTGCCCGCACGCAGTGAGCCAGCAAACAACCAGTTGTTCCTGCCGATGGCAATCGGACGAATCTGATTCTCAATATGGTTGTTGTCGATGGGCAGTTGCCCCTCAGATACGAAACGTGTCAGAGCACCCCAACGCCGCAGGCTGTAATCCAATGCCCTGGCCGTTGCAGAGCCATCCGTAATCTGTTGCCGATGCACAATCATCCACTGGTGCAGGGCATCCAGTAGTGGTTTTGATCGTTGCAGGCGTATGCGTTGTCGCTCATCGGGCGGGAGTTCCTTGGTTTCGCGCTCAATGTCGTAAACCCTAGCTATCTGTTCCAACGCACTTTGCGCAATCTGGCTCTTGTTACTGGCATGCAGATCAAAGAACTTGCGCCGTGCGTGCGCCAGACAACCCACCTCCGTCACACCCTGGCTCATCAACTGCTTGTAGCCGCTGAAGTCATCGCACACCAGGTGGCCCCTCCAGTCACCCAGAAACACCTTGGCGTTCTCACCGGCGCGGGACTCGCAGAAGTCATACACCACGGCCTTGGTCTCTTCAAAGGCCCCTGCGGCATAGGCCCACAGATAGGCCCGGTGGGTCTTGCCATTGCCGGGCTTGAGCATCTGCACCGGCGTTTCGTCCGCGTGCACCACGCTGTGGCTCAGAATGTCAGCTTTGAGCGCGTCCACCAGAGGCTGCAACTGTACGCCGCAGCTACCGACCCAGGCGCCCAAGGTGGAGCGCGCTATGGCCAACCCGGCGCGGCCAAAGATGGCTTGCTGGCGATACAGCGGCAAGTGATCGGCAAACTTGGCCACCAGCACCTGGGCCAATAAACCGGTGGTGGCAATGCCCTTGTCGATCACATGTGCATCTACAGGTGCTTGCATCAGGCTTTGGCATTGGGCGCAGGCCCATTTGCCGCGGATGTGGCGCTGCACGCTAAAGACACCGGGCACGTAGTCCAGCTTCTCGGCCACGTCTTGGCCGATGCGCTTTAACTGGCAACCGCACTTGCACGTGGTGCAGGCCGGTTCGTGGTGGATGTCGGTGCGGGGCAGGTTCGCTGGCAAGGGTTGACGTTTGGGTTGCTGCTTGAGCTGGGTGCTCTTGTGGGCGGGGGTGAGTTGCTCGATCTCCTCACTGACGGCCTGTAAGTCCGCATCCAGGGCTTCATCGAGCAAGCTGCGCTGCTCGGCACTGAAACGCTCAGACTGGGCGGCAAACTTCAAACGCTTGAGGATAGCGTTCTCGTGCGTGAGCTTGTCGATGGTGGCTTGTTTGAAGGTCAGTTGCTGCGCCTGCTGGGTCAGAGTGCTCTCTTTTGCAGCGACTTTATGAAGAAGCTCGGTGAGCGCATCGCGCAATTGGTCTGCGCTCATGTGGGGGAGTTTCTCGGGGGCAATCACCATGAAGCATAGTTTGCCATTGCACAACAAAAGTCGCCATTAGTGCATGTCCGTATTGACTAGTGCGCAATGTTTTTTGCATGATTTAGACCATGGTGATAGAGCCCGCGCTGCCGATGCGCTGCCAGGGCAAGCCCAGCACTAGCGCGTCCAGTTGGGTGCGACTCAAAGACCATCGATCGGCCCCAGTGGTCAGTGGCCAGACAAAGCGACCCACGTGTAATTTGCGCGCCGCCAGCCAGATACCAATACCGTCATGGACTAGCACTTTGATGCGGTTGCCGCGAGCATTTGCAAAGAGATAGGCGGTGTGCGGGTGCGCTGCGCCAAAGACGGCGACCACTCGTGCCAATGCAGTATCAGTGCCTGCGCGCATGTCCATGGGGGCGCTGGCCAGCCAGATGGCGTCGATGCGGATCATTTGAGAATAGCTGTGGTCCAGCTTGCAAGGTCAGCCACTGCGTGCATAGGCCAGCTCACATTGATCGTCAGCGCGCCCTTGCTGAGTACTACCCGGATATCTTGGCTCTGGTTTGGCACCATGGGTGCGGGCAATGCCAGCGCTACGAATGCTGGGCGCTCTGGATTTTTCAATACATGTTGTTCGGTCAAAGTGTGGCGGCCACTGCGTTCATGCTCCTTGAGCCAGCGGTGTAGTACGTTGGCATTCATCCCGTGCTGTCCTGCCAATGCTGCGATGGAATTACCAGGTTTTTGGCAGGCCGCGACCAACTCGGCTTTGAACTGCGGCGTATAGGTCCGGTGGGTGCGCCGGGCTGAGTATCTAGAAATCTCTGAATCTTTGAGCATGGTGTCCACGATGGTTTGCGTGCACACGATCTTGCAAGACAACCGGCATCAATTCAATATGGGTTTGCTGGGCGCTTACTTTTGTCATTCAGTTGCTCATCAATATTTACTGCTTTGCCCATATCAAGTAATCGGTCACTGTTGCTCCAGATTACCTCTGTTCCTGATTGTGAATTTGGCGGTATTTTTAATAATTTTTGAGCTTTGTTTCCAATCTCCAAGTCCATTGTCCAATCTTCAAGATTATCTATATCCCACTTGGCGGCCGTGTATCCAGTGTCATTCCATGTAACCACTGTTAGTACCCTAGCCTGAGACAATGACGCTGATTTCAAGCCCCAGCCAAATCGGCCTAAATCTCCAGCTTCCCTAGCATCCTCTGGGTTTGCGCTGGCAGGTCGCATTGCTTTTATGAGTTCTTGCTTGTTCATACCGAATCCGTTGTCACGAATTCGAACAATAACGTCCTCCTCGTTAGGTATAAATGAAATT
>CAJBBZ010000157.1 GCA_903951445.1 uncultured beta proteobacterium | reverse complement strand
GCGCGCGCTCTGGGCATGAACCTGACGGTGATGGAATATGTGGAGGCAGCGCGCTTGCGAGGCGAAGGCCTTTGGTGGGTGATTACCCGCGAAATTCTGCCCAATGCCTGGGCGCCACTGGTCTCCGAATTTGGCCTGCGGTTTTGCTTTAACTTTCTGTTTATCGCCGGCCTGTCCTTTTTGGGCCTGGGCATCCAACCGCCTTATGCGGATCTGGGCGGCATGGTGCGCGAAAACGCCGCCGCGATCAACTTCGGCATGATGGCGCCCATCTACCCCGCCACCGCGATTGCGCTGCTGACGGTGTCGGTCAACCTGGTGGTGGACTGGATGCTCTCGATTGACGCACGGCCCTCGGGCGCGCAGGCTGAACTCTAAGAAAGACCGCAGGGTATGGATGATTCCACTATTTTGAGTATCAGCGGCTTGCGGCTGCTGAGCGTCGGGGGCAATGTCATTGTGGACAACGTCGATCTGCAATTGCAGCGCGGCGAGGTGCTGGGGCTGATTGGCGAAAGCGGTGCTGGTAAATCCACCATCGGCCTGTCCAGCATGTGCTATGCCCGCGCCGGTTTGCATATCGCCGGTGGCGAGGTGGTGCTGGATGGCGTCAACATCCGGGCGCTGGACGCCGAAGGCCGGCGCCAGGTGCGCGGCAAACGCATTGCTTATATCGCCCAATCGGCAGCCGCTGCCTTCAACCCGGCCCACAGCCTGATGGACCAGGTTTGCGAGGCGCCGGTTTTGCACAAACTGATGACCCGCCCACAAGCCGAAGCCTGGGCGCGCGAATTGTTTGTGGCCCTGGACCTGCCAGACCCACAAAACTTCGGCAGCCGCTACCCGCACCAGGTCTCGGGCGGGCAGTTGCAGCGCGCGATGGCGGCCATGGCTATGTCCTG
Source organism: uncultured beta proteobacterium (assembly GCA_903951445.1). Classification (GTDB taxonomy): domain Bacteria; phylum Pseudomonadota; class Gammaproteobacteria; order Burkholderiales; family Burkholderiaceae_C; genus Allorhodoferax. The sequence goes on along the minus strand of CAJBBZ010000157.1, from coordinate 55,953 downwards.
CAGGCCTGACGTGCTGGTGCTCGACGAGCCCACCACCGCGCTGGATGTGACCACGCAAATTGAAGTGCTGATCCTGCTCAAATCGCTGATTCGCCAGTACGGCACGGCGGCTTTGTACATCACGCACGACTTGGCGGTGGTGGCCCAGGTGGCCGACCGCATCAAGGTGCTGCGCCACGGCAAAGAGGTAGAAGAAGGCCTGACGCAGCAAATCCTGCACGAGGCGCGCCAGGACTACACCGCCCGCTTGGTGGCGGTGCGCGGCGCAGCTGCCAGCGAGCGCGCTGTGAGCGCCACGGTGCAAGCTGAGACGGTTTTGAAAGTACAAGACTGCCACGCCTATTACGGCGATTTCCATGTGGTGCGCGGCGTGTCGCTGGATGTGCAGCGCGGCGAAACCGTTGCAGTGGTCGGCGAATCGGGCTCGGGTAAATCCACGCTGGCGCGCATCATCACCGGCCTGTTGCCACCGCGCAGCGGGCAGATTTTGTTTCAAGACAAGGCACTGCCTGCCACGCTCAAAGAGCGCAGCAAAGAGCTCAAACGCACGATTCAATTGGTGTACCAAATCCCCGATGTGGCGATTAACCCGCGCCAGACGCTGCGCGAAATCATCGGTCGTCCGGTAGAGTTTTACTTCGACGCCGGACGCGCCGAAGTCAATGCACGTGCGCAAGAGCTGATGACCCTGGTGGAGTTACCGCACGACTACCTGGAGCGCCGCCCTGGCCAATTGTCCGGCGGACAAAAGCAGCGTGTCTGTATCGCCCGCGCGCTGGCGGCCAAGCCCGACCTCATCATCTTGGACGAGCCCACCTCGGCGCTAGACCCGCTGGTGGCCGAAGAAATCTTGACGCTCTTGCGCAAATTGCAGCGCGAGCTGGGCTTGTCCTACATCCTCATTACCCACGACCTGGACGTGGTGCACCGCATCGCCCACCGCACTGCGGTGATGCTGCAAGGCCAGTTTGTGGCCTTTGACACCACCGACAAAATCTTCGAAAACCCCGAACACCCTTACACCCAAAAGCTGATCACCGCCGTACCAGAAATGCGCGTCGATTGGCTGGACGAGGTGCTGGCGACGCGGCAGAAGGCAGCGGCTTAAATAAAGACGCATGCACACAGAAAAGGCTCGCAAATGCGAGCCTTTTTCATGGTGCCTCGTGGATAAGGCGAGGACACTGCGCTATCAGATGTTGGAGTCCGGGAACGAAGCCTTGCGCCTATTGACGTAATCCATAACCGCCTCGTCGGCAGCCGGGTCCAGGGCCGGTGCTTCGTACTCGGCCAGGTTTTTCTTCCACAGCGAATTAGCGCGCACAGACAAGTCCACGCCGCCTTCGGCCTCCCATTGCTCGAAGCTGTTGTTATCGGTTATCGGCGAGCGGTAAAACGCGGTTTCGAAATTGGCCTGGGTATGCGCGCAGCCTAAAAAGTGTTTGCCGGGGCCGACTTCACGGATAGCGTCCATAGCTTGGCCGTTTTCGCTCATGTCCACGCCGGCCATTAAGGTGTGCATCATCCCGGCCTGGTCGCAGTCCATGATGAATTTTTCATAGCCCATGGACAAACCGCCCTCCAACCAACCGGCGGTGTGCAACACAAAGTTGACGCCAGCAAGGCAGGTAGGGATCATCGTGTTGGCGGACTCGGAGGCCGCTTGCGCATCCGCAATCTTGGAGCCACACAAACCGCCCCCAGAGCGAAAGGGCACGCCCAGACGGCGTGCCAGCGCGGCCATGACGTACAGCACCAGCGCCGGTTCGGGCGTGCCGAAGGTGGGCGCGCCCGACTGCATGGACACCGAGGACGCGAAACTACCCAGCACCACCGGCGCGCCGGGGCTGACCAGTTGCACAAACGCCATGCCGGCCAGCGCTTCGGCCAAAGTTTGCGCGCACGTGCCGGCCACGGTAACGGGCGACATGGCGCCGGCCAAAATGAAGGGCGTGATGATGGTGGCCTGGTTGGCCCGCGCATAGACCTTGGCCGCGCCCAACATGGTCTCGTCAAAGGTCATGGGCGAGTTGGCGTTGATCAGGCTGATGCAGACGGTGCGGTTTTTGCCGGTAGCCGGGTCGATAAAGTTGTCGCCAAACAAACGCGCGGCCATTTCTACCGTGTCTTGGGCGCGCTCAGGCTTGGTGACCGAGCCCATAAAGGGCTTGTCGCTGTACTTCATGTGCGCATACACCATGTCGAAATGGCGCTTGTTCATCGGCAAGTCCACCGGCTCGCAAATCGTGCCGCCGCTGTGGTGGATGGAGTTGGCCATATAGGCCAGCTTCACAAAGTTTTCAAAGTCGTGCAAGGTGGCGTAGCGGCGGCCCTTGTCGAGGTCGCGCACGAAGGGCGAACCGTAGGAAGGCGCAAACACCGTGTTTTTGCCGCCGATGACCACGTTGTGCGCCGGGTTGCGCGCGTACTGGGTAAATTGGCGCGGCGCGCTGGCTTGCACGATTGCGCGGCACATACCGCCGGGAAAGCGCACGCGCTCGCCCGTGACTTCAGCACCGGCTTTGCGCCAAATGTCTAGGGCTTCAGCGTCGTCGCGAAAATCGATGCCTACTTCTTCCAAAATCGTATTGGCATTGCGCTCGATGATGGCCAAGCCCTCTTCGTCCAGCACTTCGTAGTAAGGGATGTTGCGCGTGATAAAAGGCGCGGCCTGTACCGCACGGGCCGAGCGCAAAGCGCGCTTGACCTCGCGGCCTCCTGCGCTACGGCGGGTGCGCGGCGCGCTATCGGCGGCGGTCAGGGTCACACTATCGTCCATGGCAAATCTCCAATCGGTACAAAGCTCGGGGCAAGAATGAGTATCCCCAGAGCCCAAGCCTAGCCCAAGTCATACTGCGACACCTACTTGCATCTAAACGCCAGAGGCACTGTCGTGCAGGCATCGTGGCGCGTCGTATGGCGAACAATACGCACCGTCTGGCCCGCTTCACAATCCTTGTTACCGACTTTATAGGGTTACCTCCATGTCTTTAAGCGTTTTTGACCTGTTCAAAATCGGAATCGGCCCATCGTCCTCGCACACCGTAGGCCCGATGAAGGCCGCCGCCATGTTCGCCAAGGCGCTGGCGCAGGACGGCATGCTGGCGGCTACAGCACGGGTGGAAGTGCGGCTCTACGGCTCGCTGGGCGCTACCGGCAAAGGCCACGGCACCGATACCGCCGTGATGCTGGGCCTGGAAGGCCTGATGCCCGACAGCATAGACCCGGACACGATTGATGCGCGGCTCAAAAAAATCCGCAAAGAAAAAATCGTTCATTTGCAAGGCAGCCATCCCATCGCTTTCGCCGAAAAAACCGATGTGCTGTTTTTGCGCCGCGAAACCCTGTCCTTCCACCCCAATGGCGTGAAGTTCATGGCGATGGATGCACAAGGCGGTCTGTTGCAAGAGCGCCGTTATTTCTCGGTGGGCGGTGGCTTTGTGGTGTCCCAAGAAGATGCCGATGCCGAACACGCCGCCACCCAACAAGCGCCGCGCATCGTGGCCGACCGCACGGTGCTGGCCCATCCATTCCTGAGCGGCGACGCATTGCTGGCGATCACCGCAAGCACCGGCATGTCGATTGCGCAGGTGATGCGCGCCAACGAACACGCCTGGCGCACCGATGCCGAACTAGACGCCGGTTTGGATGCGATTTGGGATGCTATGAAGGCCTGTGTGGCGCGCGGCATACGCACCGATGGCCACCTGCCCGGCAATTTGATGGTCAAGCGCCGCGCTGCCGAATTGCACCGCAGCCTGAGCAGCCGCCCCGAAGAGGCGCTGCGCGACCAATTAACCATATTGGACTTTGTCAACGTCTATGCCATGGCAGTGAACGAGGAAAACGCCGCCGGAGGCCGCGTGGTGACGGCGCCCACCAATGGTGCGGCGGGCATTGTCCCAGCGGTGATGCACTATTACGAGCGCTTTATTTCGGGCGCCAACCAGCAAGGCATTCGCGACTTTTTGCTCACCGCCGGGGCGATTGGCATCTTGTACAAAGAAAACGCTTCCATCAGCGGGGCCGAAGTGGGCTGCCAGGGCGAGGTCGGCGTGGCCTGCTCCATGGCGGCAGCCGGACTGGCCGCGGTGATGGGCGGCACACCGGCCCAGGTAGAAAACGCTGCTGAGATCGGCATGGAACACAACTTGGGCCTGACCTGCGACCCGGTGGGCGGGCGGGTGCAGATTCCGTGCATCGAGCGCAATGCCATGGGTTCGGTCAAAGCCTTGAACGCCGCGCGCATGGCGATGCGCGGCAACGGCACGCACTTTGTGTCGCTCGACCAGGTGATTAAAACCATGCGCGATACCGGACGCGACATGATGACAAAATACAAAGAGACGAGCCGGGGTGGGCTGGCTGTCAATGTCATCGAATGCTAAAAGGGCTTTGTGTTGCTTCAAAAACGGGTTGTACGGCTGGTAGTGCTGTGGCTACTGTGCGCGGGCAGCGCTGCCATGGCGCAGCAAATCGGCATGTGCCGGCATCTGTGCAATACCGAAAAAACCCAATGCGTCAAAGATATTGCAAGGCCCATGTGGCTGGAAAGCGCGCGCATGTTTTTGGATAAAAACATCACGCTATGGCGCAACCGCGATGAAAACAACACCGACTCGGGCGCCTGGCTGCAGCAGCGCCAGGACAAATACCGCCATGAAAAAAATCTGGCCATGGAGCAAAAACAGCAGTGCGACAGCAACTACCTGCAATGCACCATGGCCTGCGCAGACCCTAGTGCCAACGCTGTACCGCAAGCCCCGGCCTCCGGCCCTTTGAATCCTTCCCTAACGCCGCAATGAAAGTACCCACGTGAGCCACTTTTCTATTTTTGCGCTGGCGCGCAATGCCATGTCTTACCACGAGAACTGGCAAAAACAATGGCGTAGCCCCGAGCCCAAATCCAGCTATGACGCCATCATCGTCGGCGGCGGCGGCCACGGCTTAGCCACGGCCTACTACCTGGCCAAAGAACACGGCATGCGCAATATTGCGGTGGTGGAGCGCGGCTGGCTAGGCGGCGGCAACACCGCGCGCAACACCACCATCGTGCGTTCCAACTATTTGTGGGACGACGCCACGCACTTGTATGAAAAAGCCTTGCAACTATGGGAAGGCTTGTCACAAGACCTGAACTACAACACCATGTTCAGCCAGCGCGGCGTGATGAACGTGGGCCACTCGCTGCAAGACATGCGTGATATCGAGCGCCGCGTCAACGCCAACCGCTTGAACGGTGTGGATGGCGTGGTGCTGACGCCAGAGCAAATCAAGGCCATGGTGCCCATCATGAACACCAGCGCCAGCCTGCGCTACCCGGTCATGGGCGCATCCTTTCAGCCGCGCGGCGGCGTGGCCCGCCACGATGCCATCGCCTGGGGCTTTGCCCGCGCTGCCGATCGCCTGGGCGTGGACATCATCCAAAACTGCGAAGTGATCGGCGTGCAGCGTGAAGGCGACCAGGTGGTGGGCATTGAGACCACACGCGGCGTGATCAAGAGCAAAAAAATCGGCGTCGTGGCTGCTGGCCACAGCAGCGTCATCGCCAGCATGGCTGGCATCCGCCTACCCCTGGAAAGCCACCCGCTACAGGCATTGGTCTCCGAACCCATGAAACCGATATTGCATACGGTGGTGATGTCTAATGCCATCCACGCCTACGCCAGCCAGTCCGACAAAGGCGATCTGGTCATCGGCGCAGGCATCGACTCGTATGTGGGCTACGGCCAGCGCGGCAGTTTCCCCATCATCGAGCACACGCTGCAAGCGATTTGCGAACTCTTTCCCATCTTCAGGCGCGTGCGCATGAACCGGCAGTGGGGCGGCATTGTGGATGTGGCGCCCGACGCCTGCCCCATCATTTCCAAGACGCATATCAAAGGCCTGTACTTCAACTGCGGCTGGGGTACTGGCGGCTTCAAAGCCACGCCCGGCTCGGGCTGGGTGATGGCCCACACCATGGCGCAGGATCGGCCGCATGCGCTCAATGCGGCGTTTGAGTTGAATCGGTTTAACACCGGGCACTTGATTGATGAGCATGGTGCGGCGGGTGTGGCGCATTAACGCGGAATTTAAAAATGGGTTTTTATCGTGTTTCTGATGTGAAGAATGGGGAAAAGAAAAGCTTTTTTGTCCCCTGCTGTCTTGTCCCCCGCTTCCCCCCCGCCCCTTCACCCCCTCGGGGGGTGAAGGGGAGCTTGAACAGCCAATTTGGTTTCTTTGGGCCGGATGCGGGTATTGGTGCGGGGCGTTGCGGTGCGGGTTTGTTTGCGCAGATTGGTGAACTTCGCAGTCGTAGTCAATGGATGGGGGCTTGGCGCGGATGCGAGAGCGGGACAGCACGCGCGAGCGCCAGCGGGCGCGGCTGCGCCCGCGCGCGCAGCGCGCTAACAAGCGTGTGCAAGGTGAGCGCAGCGAACGAGCACACGCGGACCCCCCAGGCCATTGGCCGTGCTGAGCAACGCAGCGGCGACCGGATCAGGGCGGGCGCTTGTTTGAGCGTAGCGAGTTTGCGCACGACCCCGGGCGGCGCGAGTAGCGCAAGGCACCCCGAAGGGGCACGGCCTTTGGCTCGCCTTTTCTTTGGTTACTTTCTTTTGGCGAAGCAAAAGAAAGTAACTCGGCCAACAGGCCGAAACCGGTATTCCAAGCCTTGCCTTTCTTTTGCTTATCTTTTCTTTGGCGAAGCAAAGAAAAGTAAGTCGGCCAACAGGCCGAAACCTGACTTAAAAAAACCAATTGACTAAAAACTGAAATGCTAAAAATTACCTGCCCCTGGTGCGGCCCCCGCGCCGAAAGTGAATTTAGCTGCGGCGGCGAAGCGCATATTGCGCGGCCCCTCGATACCGATGCCCTCACGGATGAACAATGGGGCGACTACTTGTTCATGCGCAAAAACCCCAAAGGGCTGCACCGCGAACAATGGTTGCACTCCGCGGGTTGCCGCCGCTGGTTCAATGCCGAACGCCACACCGTGAGCTACCAGTTCAGCAAGTTTTACAAACCCGGCGAGAACCCCGACGCCGCGCCCAACGCAGGAGCAGCAGCATGAGCGGGCAACGCATTAACGGCCACGGCAGCCGCATCGACCGCAGCGCTCCGGTGCGCTTTACTTTCAATGGCCGCAGCTTTAGCGGCTATGCCGGCGACACCTTGGCCTCGGCGCTGCTGGCAGCGGGCGAGAGTTTGTTTTCACGGTCCTGGAAATACCACCGTCCGCGTGGCCTCCTTACTTCGGGCATTGAAGAGCCGTCTGCATTAGTGCAAATGGAGCGTGGCGCCCACACCATTCCTAACGCCAAGATGCCCGAGGTGGAGTTGTACGAAGGTTTGTATGCCGAAAGCGTGAACGGCTGGCCGAGTTTGCTCTCGCGCCTGCTCAGCCCCAACCGCTGGGGCACGCCTTTGTTTCCCGCCGGTTTTTATTACAAGACGTTTATGTGGCCGGCCAAGGCCTGGATGTTTTACGAGCGCTTTATCCGCAAGGCCGGTGGCCTGGGTGCTGCGCCCGAAGTGGAAGATACGGCGCGCTACGTACATCAAAACGCCCATTGCGATGTGTTTGTCGCTGGCGGCGGTATCGCCGGTCTGGCAGCCGCGCTGGCCGCAGGGCGCAGTGGCGCGCGGGTGATCGTGGCGGAATTGCAAGCTGAGCTCGGTGGCGCGGCGCACCGCTGCACCGGCAACATCGACGGCCAATCGGCCAGCGACTGGGTGCGCGCTGCGGTGGCCGAGCTGCAAGCCATGCCCGATGTGCGCATCATCCGCCGCGGCGTGGTGTTTGGTTACCACGACTACAACTTCCTCACCGTGCGCGAAGCGCTGAGCGACCACCTGCCTTTGGCCCAGCGCCAAGGCTTTCGCGAGCGCCTATGGCGCGTGCGCGCCAAACAAGTAGTGCTGGCCACCGGCGCGCATGAGCGGCCTATGGTGTTTGGCAACAACGATTTGCCCGGTGTGATGCTGTCCTCGGCGCTGGCCGATTACGCCACCTTGTATGGCGTGCTGGCCGGCAAAAACATCGTGCTGCTCACCAACAACGACAGCGCCTATGCCGACGCCATGGTGCTGCGCAAAGCCGGGGCGCAAGTGAGCGTGGTCGATACCCGCGCAGGTGCGCTACCGGCGGGCGGCTTGGCCGAGCAAGCGCAAAACGCGGGCGTGACCGTGCTGCGCAACCATGTGCCAGTGCAAGCGCATGGCAGCGTGCGCGTTAGCAGCATTGAGCTAGCCGCCATGAACGGCGACAAGGCCAGCGGCGCGCGCCGCGTGCTGGCCTGCGACACCCTGGGTATGGCCGGTGGCTGGAACCCGGCTATCCATTTGTATTCGCACTCGGGTGGCAAAGCCGTGTGGAACGATGCCTTGTGCTGCTTCACGCCCGGTGCGGCCATTGCCGACCAGCAAATCGTGGGCGCAGGCGCTGCGCAATTTGGTTTGGCGCACACCCTGCAAGCGGCTAGCCAAGCCGGTGCCCACGCCGCACAGAGCGCAGGTTTTGCAGCGCAGGCCAGCAGCTACCAGGTGAGCGAGGCAGCGGCTGAGGCGATAGCGCCTTTTTGGATTGCCGAGACCGGCGAGCCGGTATCGCGCCGCAGCAAAGCCTTTGTCGATTACCAAAACGACGTAGGCGCTGCGGATATCGAACTGGCCGTGCGCGAAGGCTTTGAGTCGATTGAGCACATCAAGCGCTACACCGCTATGGGCTTTGGCACCGACCAGGGTAAGTTAGGCAATATCAATGGCATGGCGCTGGCCGCGCGCGCATTGGGCAAGCCCATCGGGCAAGTCGGCACCACCACTTTCCGGCCTAATTACGTGCCCATCAGCTTCGGCACCTTGGCCGGTGTGGACCGGGGCGATTTGTTCGACCCGGCGCGCCACACCAGCCCGCACCAGTTGCATATCGCCGCCGGTGCTTTGTTTGAAGACGTGGGTCAGTGGAAGCGGCCCTGGTACTTCCCCAAAGGTAATGAAGACATGCACCAAGCGGTACATCGCGAAGTGACGGCGGTGCGCGAAGGCGTGGGCATCATGGATGCGTCCACGCTAGGCAAGATTGACATCCAAGGCCCGGACGCTGCCAAGCTGCTCAACTGGATGTACACCAACCCCTGGCTCAAGCTGGAAGTGGGCAAAGCGCGCTACGGCCTGATGTTGGACGAAAACGGTATGGTCTATGACGACGGCGTGACCGTGCGCCTGGCGGAAAACCATTTTGTGATGACCACCACCACCGGCGGCGCAGCGCGCGTGCTGGGCTGGATGGAGCGCTGGGTGCAAACCGAATGGCCCGATATGCAGGTCTACATGACCAGCGTGACCGACCACTGGAGCACCTTCGGCCTGGTCGGCCCCAAGGCACGTGCGGTGCTGGAAAAAGTCTGCCAAGACGTGGACTTGTCTCTGGCCGCTTTCCCCTTCATGAGCTACCGCGAGGGCACGGTAGCGGGCGTGGCGGCGCGCATTATGCGCATCAGCTTTTCGGGTGAGTTGTCGTTTGAGGTGAACGTACCTTCGCACTATGGTGCTTCGGTGTGGGCCGCGCTCATGGCAGCGGGCGCGGAGTTCAACATCACGCCCTACGGCACCGAAACCATGCACGTTCTGCGTGGCGAAAAAGGCTACATCATTGTGGGCCAGGACACCGATGGCTCGGTGACGCCGCACGACCTGGGCATGGGCGGCATGGTCTCCAAAACCAAAGACTTTTTGGGCCGCCGTTCACTCTCGCGCAGCCACACGGCTGGCCCCAACCGCAAAGAACTGGTGGGCTTGCTCACCGAAGACCCGGCCACCGTGTTGCCCGAAGGCGCGCAAATCACCGAAGTGGGTGCAAGCGCGGTAACGCCAGTGCCGATGCTGGGCCATGTGACGTCCAGCTACTACAGCCCCACGCTCAAGCGCTCGATTGCCATGGCCTTGGTGCGCAATGGCCACCAGCGCCATGGTCAGCAAGTGCAACTCCCCCTGGTCGATGGCCGCACCGTACGCGCCACCGTGGGCAGCACCGTGTTTTACGATCCAGAAGGAAAACGCCACCATGTCTGATGCTGTTTTGCAAAGCCCTTTAGCGCCCTTGTTAGGCGCGGGCGATACGTCTTTGATGGTCGATGGCCAAGCCGTCACGCTGGGCGAAGCGCCCTTGATGGACATGCTCAATCTGCGCGGTAACCCGGCAGATGCCGCGTTTGGCAGCGCGGTGCAATCGGTGACCGGTTTGGCACTGCCCTTGGTAGCCAATACCGCGAGTTTGGGCACAGATCGCCAACTACTCTGGCTTGGGCCGGATGAATGGTTATTGCAATGCCCTATCGGCCAAGGTGATGCGCTGGAAACCGCGCTACGCCTGGCCTTGGCCGGACAGCATTTTGCTGTTGTAAGCGTGGGCCATGGCAATACCGTTTTGCGCGTGCAAGGGCCGGGCGCTGCGGAATTGCTCTCGCGCGGTTGCCCGCTTGATTTTCATGCCAGCGTATTTGCCACCGGGCAGATGGCGCAAAGCCATATCTCGCGCGCTAACGCCACCATCGTGTGCAAGCAAGCCGGCAGCCACTACGAAGTGATAGTGCGCCGCAGTTTTGCCGACTACCTGTTTCGCTGGCTCTGCGCAGCCGCTGGCGCATGAATTTTGCGCTAGGGATTGATACCGGCGGCACGTTTACCGACGCGGTGCTGCTTAACGCGGCGCGCGAGGTGGTGGCTGCATCCAAAAGCCTAACGACCCGCTTCGATTTGGCGCAAGGCATTGCCGCGTCTTTGGACGGGCTGCCGCAAGACTTACTGGCGCGGGTGGACTTGGTTTCACTGTCCACCACGCTGACCACCAATTCGGTGGTCGAAGGCAAGGGCGCGCCGGTCTGCGCGCTGCTGGTGGGCTATGACGCGCAGCAAATCAAAACCAGCGGGCTGGCGGATTTGCTAGGCATTGATGCGATAGAAAGCCTGGTAGGTGGGCATGATGCCGCGGGCTTGCCCTTGTGTGCGCTGGACGAAGCCGCCTGCCGCGCCGCGATTGCCAAGCACGCGGGGCGCGTATCTGCGTTTGCGATTTCGGCCACTTTTGCGGTGCGCAACCCAGCGCATGAAAACCAAGTGCGCGCCTGGGTGCAAGCACACTGCGACACGCCGGTGACCTGCGGCCATGAGCTGGCCTCCAGCCTGGGCGCGCCGCGCCGAGCACTCACGGCTGCCCTCAATGCGCGCATGATTTCGCACGTCAAAACCTTGATCGACTCGGTGCAACGTACCTTGGCCGCGCGCCACATCGATGCACCGCTGATGTTGGTCAAAGGCGATGGTTCGCTGATCAATGTTCAGAGCGCATTGCAACGGCCGGTAAGCACCGTCTTGTCCGGCCCGGCGGCTAGTGTGCTGGGCGCTTGCGCTTTAAGCGGCCTGCAAGATGCCATCGTCGCCGATATGGGCGGCACCACTACCGACATTGCTGTGGTCCGCGGCGGCCTACCGGCCCTGAGTTTTGACGGCGCCATGGTGGGTAACTGGCGGCCCATGATCGAGGCGGTCAAGGTCTATGCCATCGGACTGGGTGGCGATAGCGAAGTGCGCTTGCTAGGCGGCGAAGGCCTAACGATAGGCCCGCGCCGCGTGCTGCCCTTGAGCCTGTTGGTGCACCAGCACCCGAAATATTTGGCTGTGTTGCAACGCCAGCAAAGCGAAAGCCCGCACGCCAGCCAAATGCGTTTTGCCCAGGCCTTGTCCGCCGACAGCGCGCACCTGAGCCGCCTGAACGATTCCGAACTGCGCGCCTGGGAGCGCCTGTGCAAGGGGCCAGTGGATTTAGAAGCAGCCAATATGGACGACCGCGACCTAGCCCGCGCGATTGCCCGCCTGGAACGCAAAGGCCTGGCGATTTACACCGGCTTCACGCCCAGCGACGCCGCCCATGTGCTGGGCATGTCCACGCACTGGAGCCAGGAAGCCGCCCTGTGCGCGGCGCGTATTTGGGCGCGGCAAATGCGCCACTTGTACGGCCTGGGCAAATGGCCGTTGGGCGATGCCCACGCGCCCGCGCGCGACGTGGTTGCCAAGGTAACCGAAACGATTTGCAACAAACTGATTGAAGCCGGCCTGAACGACGCCGGGCAAATGAATGAAAACAGCGCGGGCAAAGTAGCTGCGCTGCTAACGGCCATGGCCTTAGCCCGGCACGGCGCTCCTGCTCCTGCTCCTGCTTCTGCTTCTGGTTCGAGTGCGGGTGCGGCAGGGGCGGTCAACGCGCCGCTACCGGCAGCGGGCCTGGGGCAGCACTTGCCAAACCCCAAGCCCGTCATTGCGAGCGAAGCGAAGCAATCCACCGCAACTATGGAAGCAAGTGCTTCTGAATTGCCAGCCCACAAGCTTGAGGCAAGCGAAGGCGGTGGCAATCCAAGCGAAAGCGCCACCCCGACCAATTTGAATGACATCCCCTGGCAAACCCTTGCAGTACCGCAGCGCAGCGCCGACCAACTGGCGCACCCCGTATTCGCCCTGCAATTTGCGCCTGACATGCCCTTGGTGGGCGTAGGCGCACCAGCGGCCAGCTACTACCCGGCCGTGGCGCTTGGCCTGGGCGTGCGCCTGGTAGTACCGCCGCATGCCGAGGTGGCCAATGCAGTGGGCGCGGTGCTGGGCCAGGTGGCGCAGCGCGTGCACATCACCGTCACCCAGCCGGTGCGCGGCACCTTCAAGGTATTCACGCCCGACGGCCCGCAAGATTTCCGAGGCCTGGACGCGGCGATTGCGCAAGCACGCGCGCTAGCCGCTAAAGAGGCCCATGCCCGCGCGCTGGCCGCTGGCGCGCTGGATCCGCAAGTGGTGTTTAGCCAGGAGGACAACCAGGTCAATAACGACATTGACGGCAATGTGTTTTTCGAAGCCACCGTTACCGCTACCGCTTGGGGCCGCCCGCTGCGCAAAGTGGTGCCGACCTAAGCCCCACGCTTCGCACGCTGGCGCCGATACGAACCATGTCTTTAGGCCCCGCCTTAAGCGCCGCTTTGCAAGTACACGGCTTGCAATTGCGGGGTGGCTTTTGTCCGAGCCCTGAGGAAGCCATCGCCCTGCCCAATGGCCGCCCCGCCGCTGTCCTGTGGCTGGCAGGCAATATGGGCGGCTCCATGTGGAACGCCTTTCAAGCCTCATCATTTGCCCATGACGGCCTGCCCCATCCCCTAGACCGCTGGAGCCGCCACCTAGGCGACGCGCTGGCGCAGCAATTTGGCGGCGCGGCGCTCTACCCTTTTGACGGCCCGCCCGCCCAGCCGCATTACCACCCGTTTCAGCAATGGGCCAGCCGCTGCGAGCCCCTGTTCCCCAGCCCTTTGATGCTGCGCATGCACCCGCAGCATGGGCTGTGGCACGCCTACCGCTTTGCCCTAATCTTTTCGACGGTGGATACGCAGGATCGCGTGGCATTAGCTGAAAACACTGGCGATGCCTTGCAAGAAGAAAATCCGTGCCTAAGTTGTATAGAGCAGCCCTGTTTGCAAGCCTGCCCGGTGCAAGCCTATGACGGCCAAGGCTTTGACGTGCACGCGTGCCGCGCGCATGTGCGGCAGGACGCTAATCAAGTTTGCATGACCGGCGGCTGCCTAGCGCGCAATGCCTGCCCGGTGGCTCCGCATTTGCGCTATGCGCCTGCCCAAGCGCGTTTTCATATGCAGGCCTTTGTGCCGGATGACTTAGCCTGATCCTACCGGTAGCTTTAGGCCGCGTGCCGCCATGCCGCAAAGCAATTTCCAACGCTAAAAACAAAAAACCCCCGCTGCGTCGCCACAGAGGGGGCTTTGGTCATTCAAACTCTCAAGCTGGCTTTAAGCCAGCCGGGAATTAGAACGATTGGCCAAGGCGAACGGCGTAGACGTCGGAAGAAGTTCCACCGATATCGAAGCTACCATAGCTTGCGGTCACAAAGGTCTTCTTAGACAAGGAATAGGTGGCACCCGCTTCCACGAAGGAATTGGTATCACGCTTGGCATAGTTCAGGCCGGCAGTGATATTGCCCAGGGGCACGGAGATACCTGCGACCATTACGCCCGTAGCCAATCCAGTGGATGCGCTGTTTGCTGTACCGGCAGATGCACCGTCATAACCCAGGCCCACTTTGGCAACGCCAGCGTCATAGATGGCATTCAGGGTCAGCTTGGTAGTACGCACATCGCCAGCATAGGCGGCACCGCTGTACATCGCGTAATCACCTGCCACGGAGATGGGGCCAGTGGTGTATTTGCCAGACAACACGTTCACCGTCACAGCTGGGCTGACAACACCTGGATCTTTAACTTCCAGGTATTTGTATGAAGCCGACAGACCTGGTGCCACTGGCACGGTCACGACCAAAGCGTCAATCGGGCTACGGCTCACGATAGAAGCGGTAGCTGCCGACCAGTGGTCGGTATAGGTAACCACGGGAGCCATCAACACGGCGCCGATGGTACCGCCAGTGCGGGTATTGGTCAGTGTCAAAGCACCCATCGGGCTGCTGAGCGTGAAGCTCTTGTCGCCAGAGTAGGCGCCCGTTTGGAAACCACCGTCCACATTGATCTCCATGAAGGAAGAAGCCTTCATGCCGCCGCCCAAGTCTTCAGCGACGCTGATGTCGATGTAAGCATCAGTAGAAACGATGCCCTTATTGGCGCCGGCGAAATCGTGCTTACCAATATTGAAATCCACACCACCGGTGATAGAAACTTGTGCAGAAGCTGCACCCACGGCAGCAATAGCAGCCAACGCAATCATTGTCTTTTTCATGAAAAAACTCCATAGTTGTTAAAAAAACACCGTTATCGAACTCTCCGTAACGGCATCCGGCTCCTATTCGGAAGCTGGAGAGATTTCACCATGGCGTTGGTCTTTTACAACGATCTACTGTCACAAATTTATCATTTTTCATGAATTTGTCGTTTTTTACCCACGAAAATTCAAGTTTCAGGGCGTCGGACCGACCCTTTTGCCCTCGATCCCAAGTGCCTGGGGGACGCGGGGGCTCCAGGCAATAAGCCTCGGTCTAGACGCCACTAACGGCTATGCTCTCTCTATATGACCACCACCACCGACCAAGTACTCATTGCCTTCGACACGGCCTTGCGCACCCTGTTTGCCCAGCCCCACGCCTCCAAAGCCTGCCCCACGGTGGCGGACCAGGCCACCGAGCTGACCCAGGAGGAAAAAAACCTGTCCGCCAGCCTGATGCGGGTAAACCATGTGGGCGAGGTCTGCGCGCAGGCGCTGTACACCGCGCAGGCGCTGGCCACACCTAACGCGGGTTTGCGCGCGCATTACCAAAAGGCGTGTCAGGAAGAGACTGACCACCTGGCCTGGACGGCGCAGCGCCTGGACGAATTGGGCGCCCGCCCCTCGCTGCTCAACCCGCTGTGGTACGCCGGGGCTTTTGGTCTGGGCCTTTTGGCCGGGCGCCTGGGTGATGCGGTGAGCCTGGGCTTTGTGGTGGAAACGGAGAACCAAGTGGGCGCGCATTTAGACAGCCATTTGCAGCAATTACCCGCTAATGACCATGCATCACGCGCTATCGTCGCCCAAATGCGCGATGACGAAATAGGCCACGCCCGCCAGGCCAGTAGCGCCGGGGCGGCGCAATTGCCCAGTTTTGTAGGCGACATGATGCGCGCCGCGGCCAAAGTCATGACCACGGTGGCGCACCGGGTCTAAGGCGCGCAGTAGGTTTGCGATGTGTGAAGCATTGGGCGCAGACGCTCGGTGCAATGCGGGGACTTTGTGTAAATAGCTCAGCGATGCGCAAAGGCAGGTGCAGAAATCGCCAGGCAACAATGCACAGTGCCCGATTGCTCCTTACCCAAATACGCAACATAATTTAGTCATGAAACCATCCCAAGCCCTCGCAGCTCACAGGCAAGAAATCAGGCAAATAGTGCTGGCACACAGAGCAACCAATGCCCGTGTGTTCGGATCTGTAGCAAACGGCTCAGACACGGATGAAAGCGACCTGGACATTCTGGTCGATACGACCGCTGACACAACACTCTTTGACTTGGGCGCAATACGGTACAAATTACGCAAGCTTCTGGGAGTGTCAGTAGACGTGTTAACGCCAGGCGCGCTACCAGATAAATTCCGCGATATTGTGATCGCTGAGGCACTCACCATATGAGTCGCCATCCTCTGCGATTGCTAGACTACTTGGGCCATATCGTTGAAGCGATCGACCGGATAAATAAATATTGCCAAGATTTAGACGAACCATCGTTCCTATCCAACGAGATGGTTCAGGATGCGGTGGTCCGTAATTTCGAAATCATCGGCGAGGCAAGTAAAAACGTTGAGCGTGTAGCTCCGGATTTCATCTCGACGCATCAAGAGCTGCCCTTTGCATTTGCCTATGACATGCGCAACGTGTTGGCGCATGGCTATTACAAAGTTGACTTGGGTGTGGTGTGGAAAACCATTGAAAAAGACTTACCCTATCTCAGGGAGCAAGTCGCTCTCGCCATCAAAGACCTTTAAGACATGGGGTCAAGGCCCCGCGCATCGGCAATTGCCAAAAGAAGTTGGTCGAAATCGGGCCGCTGATGTAAAAACTCAAGCACCAGCCCACTCCCGAAGGCGCTTGCGCGTTGCCACATTGCCGTAGCGACGTAACGCCTGCTCCAGGCCCGCCGGATCTAATTGATTCAATTTGCGTCGCGCCTGAATCAGGACTGCTTGACGGTCTTCTGCCAATTCGTCCAAATTGTTGAGCAAGTCAACATACAGAAATTCGACGGTCAACCTGCTGGGAAAACGAGGCTTCACGCGAAAGTCAAACTGACGCTTGCCGAGCTGGAAAACTCCGTGGCGCTTGTGGTTGTAAACCAGCGTGCGGTTGTAGAGCTGGGTGGTACCTAAACCTACTGCGTTGTAGGCAGAAGGCGAAAAAACGAGGAATTCTTTGTCCCGCAGAAAGCCCTCCACGAGCTGATCGTCGGCAGGGGGTAGCGGGCCAAAGGGCGATTGCCTTGGTGCGTAATACAAGCCTTGGGCTAGCTTGAGCAACGCGCCAGCATCGACCAGTTCACGTAAATGCCGATCCACCGCCGTACTCAAACGCGCCAAGTCCTCGCGCCGGTACACCTTGCCTGCCTCGACCTGCGCCGAAAGCCGGGCCAGCGCGCCGCGCGGTGCGGTAGTTGAATCGGCCACAAGTGGATGCATCATGAATTTTCATTGAAGTTTCATGCATTTTAGCCGTCTAAACGCTGCCTGAGCAGTCGTCCGCACTCTCGGCGACTTTTACAGGCCCGTGGCTTAAGCCTCGGTTACCTCAAAACTAGTCGTCATTTCCGCCGTTTTGCCCAGCATGATGCTGGCCGAGCAGTATTTCTCGTGGCTCATGGCAATCGCCCGTTCTACCGCGCTGGCGGGGATGTTGCTGCCGGTGACGGTGAAATGCATATGGATTTTGGTAAACACCTTGGGGTCGGTGTCGGCGCGCTCGGACGTGAGCTTGACGCTACAGCCCTGCACCGCGTGGCGGCCGCGCTTCAAGATGAGCACCACGTCGTAGGCGCTGCAGCCGCCAGTGCCGGCCAAAACAGTTTCCATGGGCCTAGGCGCCAGGTTTTGGCCGCCGTTTTCGGGTTTGGCCGCGTCAGGCGCGCCGTCCATCATCAACACGTGGCCGCTGCCGGTTTCGGCCACAAAGCCCATGCCGGAGCGGGTGCCGCTGTTACCGGTCCAACTGACGGTGCATTCCATACCAAGTCTCCTAAAGCATCACGCGTAAAAGCCGCTTGCGGCGAAGGCGAGGATTATCATCCGCGCTGCACTCTTGAAACCGCATGAAAAAAGCCCCCGACCTGTCGCCTGCCGACTACCTGATCAAAATTCTCAATGCCCGCGTCTATGACGTGGCCACCGAATCGGCACTGGAAACCGCCAAAAACCTGAGCCAGCGCATCCACAACACCGTGTTGCTCAAGCGCGAAGACCAGCAACAGGTGCGCAGCTTCAAGCTGCGCGGGGCCTACAACAAGATGGCGCATCTGAGCGCCGAGCAACTCAAAAAAGGCGTGATTTGCGCCTCCGCCGGCAACCATGCGCAAGGCGTGGCGCTGGCGGCCAGCCGCTTGCAGGCGCGCGCGGTGATCGTGATGCCGGTGACGACCCCACAGGTGAAAGTGGACGCGGTGCGCGGTTTTGGCGGCGAAGTGGTGCTGCATGGCGACAGCTACACCGACGCCTATCACCACGCGCTGACCCTGGAAAAAAAGCAGGGCATGACGTTTGTCCACCCCTTTGACGACCCGGACGTGATCGCCGGCCAGGGCACCATCGCCATGGAAATTTTGCGACAGCACCAAGGGCCTTTGGACGCGGTGTTTGTCGCCATCGGCGGCGGCGGCCTGGTCAGCGGCGTGGCCAATTACATCAAGGCGGTGCGCCCGGAGATTAAGGTGATTGGCGTGCAGATGAGTGACTCGGACGCGATGCTGCAATCGGTGGCCAGCGGCGCACGCGTCACTTTGGCAGACGTGGGTTTGTTCTCTGACGGCACGGCGGTCAAGCTGGTGGGCGAAGAGACTTTCCGCATCGCGCGCGGCCTGGTCGATGAATTTATTACCGTGGATACCGACGCGGTCTGCGCCGCGATCAAAGATATTTTTGTGGACACGCGCTCCATCGTCGAGCCCTCCGGCGCGCTGGCGGTGGCAGCGATCAAAAAATACGCTGCTGCCAACAAAACACGCGGCAAAACCTATGCGGCGATTTTGTGCGGCGCGAATATGAATTTCGACCGCCTGCGCTTTGTCGCCGAGCGCGCCGAAGTTGGTGAAGAACGCGAAGCCCTATTCGCCGTCACCATCCCCGAAGAGCGCGGCAGCTTTCGGCGCTTTTGCGAGCTGATTGGCGAGCTGCCTGGCGGGCCGCGCAATGTCACCGAATTTAACTACCGTATGAACGATGCGGCCCAAGCCCATGTGTTTGTCGGCCTGAGCACCAAGGGGCCGGGCGAGTCGGGCCGCATTGCGCGCAGTTTTGTAAAGCACGGCTTTGGCGCCATCGACCTGACGCACGACGAATTGGCCCAAGAGCACATACGCCATATGGTGGGTGGCATTTCGGCGCTGGCCAAAGACGAGCGCGTGCTGCGCTTTGTGTTCCCCGAGCGGCCCGGCGCGCTCATGAAGTTTCTAAGCCTGATGCGACCGGGCTGGAACATCAGCCTGTTTCACTACCGCAACCAAGGCGCGGACTACGGCCGCATTTTGGTAGGCCTGCAAGTACCCAAGGCGGACGACAAAGCCTTCGCCAAGTTTTTGCGCGCGCTGGGCTATCCCTATGTGGAAGAGACCGACAACCCGGTCTACCGCATGTTTTTACAAAGCTAGGGCCAGCATGGCGGCAACCATGGACGGCAAATTGGTGGTGGCGATTTCGTCGCGCGCGCTGTTTGACTTTGAAGAAGAAAATCAGGTGTTTGAACAAGGCGACGACCGCGCCTATATGCACTTGCAACGCCAACGCCTGGACACACCGGCTACGCCAGGTGTGGCGTTTTCCTTAGTCAAAAAACTGCTGGCTTTTAACGATGAGGGCAGCGACGCCAACAAGCGGGTGGAGGTGGTTATCTTGTCGCGCAATGACCCGGTCAGCGGCCTGCGCGTCATGAAATCCGCCGCGCATTACCAGCTACCCATCATCCGCTGCACTTTCACGCGGGGCGAATCGCCTTGGCGCTACTTGCAGCCGCTCAAAGCCAATTTGTTTTTAAGCACGCATTTGAGCGATGTGCGCGCGGCCTTAGGCGCAGGTGTGCCCGCCGCACAGGTGTACCCGCAATCGGCACACGCCAGCGCGGCGCATCCGCATGAAGTGCGGATTGCGTTTGACGGCGACGCGGTCTTGTTTAGTGACGAAGCCGAGCTCGTATACCAGTCACACGGCCTCGATGCCTTTCAGCAACACGAGCAAGACAAAGCCGCGCAGCCCCTGCCAGACGGGCCTTTCAAGCCCTTGCTGGCGGCCTTGCAACAGTTGCAGCAAGCGGCCCGCCCCGCCATGCGCATACGCACTGCACTGGTCACCGCGCGCAGCGCCCCGGCCCATGAACGCGCTATCCGCACGCTCATGGACTGGAATATCGAGGTGGACGAGGCCATGTTTTTAGGCGGCCTGGACAAGGGCGCTTTTCTGCGTGAATTTGAGCCCGATTTTTTCTTTGACGACCAGACCGGACATATCGAATCGGCCGCCCGCCATGTGCCGGCTGGGCATGTGGCCAGCGGCGTACGTAACTAGTTTTTTACACCGGCTGCGCGAAAGGCGGCAAAGCCCTTGGCGCGTAACTCGCAGGCCGGGCATTGGCCGCAGCCGTAGCCCCAGTCGTGGCGCTGGCTGCGGTCTCCTAGGTAGCAAGTGTGGCTGTGCTCCACCACCACATCGACCAAGGCCTGGCCGCCTAGTTGCTGCGCCATTTGCCAAGTGGCCGCTTTATCAATCCACATCAAAGGCGTTTCGATGAGAAAGCGTGTGTCCATGCCCAAGGACAAGGCCACTTGCATGGCTTTCATGGTGTCGTCGCGGCAGTCCGGGTAGCCTGAAAAATCGGTTTCACACACACCGGTCACCAGCACTTGCAAACCGCGCCGGTAGGCCAGTGCAGCGGCCAAGGTCAGGAACAATACATTGCGCCCTGGCACAAAAGTATTGGGCAGCCCGTTGGCCTGCATGGCGATTTCGGTATCGCGGGTGAGGGCCGTTTCGCTTACCGCCCCGAGCACACCGGCATCGAGCAAATGGTCTTCACCCAGCCGTGCTGACCAGTGGGGAAACTGCGCGCGCAAGGCTTTGATGACCTGCAAGCGCGCATCGAGCTCCACCCGGTGCCGCTGACCGTAATCAAAAGCCACGGTTTCTACGCGCGCATATTTAGACAAGGCGTAGGCCAGGCAGGTGGTGGAGTCCTGCCCGCCGGAGAATAAAACTAAAGCGGTATCGTGCATAGCGGCGATCTTACTGAGGGGCTAAGTGGCAGGCCTTAATGCACTTTTTGCGACAGCGCTTCGAGTTGTTGTGACAAGTGGCGCACCGCCTCGGTCAGGGCCAGCAATTCGCGCTCTTTGAGGATGTCTATTTTTTCGTGCAGCAGCTCGATTTCCAGCTCGGCTTTGACATTGATCTCATAGTCGTTTTGCGCGTGGCGGCGGTCTAGCTCGGACTGGCGGTTCTGGCTCATCATGATGGCCGGCGCGGTATAGGCGGCTTGGAAAGACAAGAGCAAATTGAGCAAGATGAAGGGATACGGATCCCAGGAATTGGCGCCAAACCAAACGTTGCCGCCGATCCAAAAAACAATCGCCGTGCTTTGGATCAGGATAAAGCGCCAGGAGCCTATGGTGGAGGCCACCGCATCGGCCATGCGTTGGCCGCGCGTGAGCGGCAGCGCCTCTTGCGGCACGGCGTCGGTCAGCACCAAGGGCGCCACTTTGGCGCGGCTGCGCCGGTGCGCCCGGCGGTGGGCGCGTAGCAATAAGAGTTCAGCCTGGTCCACGGGGGACGGGGCGGCAGGTGTGGGCGTGGAGGTGGTCGGATGCATGCGGGTACTCAGAGAACAAATGGACAGGCCAATTGTGCGCCGCTCCATGCGCCCGCTTTTGTCCTTGGCATTGGCATTGACCGGGCTGCATGCGCATAATCGGACTGAGGTGCGCAGTGCACCTTTCCCGCTGACCGCCGCACCGCCCTCACCAAGAAGCCACCATGCCAACCCCTTCATTCAAACTCTCCATGCTGGATTTGGTCGCCGTGCGCGAAGGCGCCAGCGTGGGCCAGGCGCTGGATGTCGCCCGCCAAACCGTGCAACACGCCGAGCGTCTGGGCTTTAGCCGGTACTGGGTGGCTGAGCACCACAACATGACCGGCATCGCCAGCTCGGCCACCGCCGTGCTGGTGGGCCACTTGGCCGGGGCCACGTCGCGCATCCGCGTCGGCTCGGGCGGCATCATGTTGCCCAACCATGCACCCTTGGTCGTGGCCGAGGCTTTTGGCACGCTGGCCGAGTTGTACCCCGGCCGCATCGACTTAGGCCTGGGCCGCGCGCCGGGCACCGACCCGCTGACTATGCGCGCCCTGCGCCGTGACCGGGTGGAAACCGAAGACGACTTTCCGCGCGATGTGGCCGAGTTGCAGCGCCTGCTAGGGCCCGCGCAGCCCGGCCAACGCTTGGTGGCCATGCCCGGCGCGGGTACGCAAGTGCCAATCTGGCTGCTGGGCTCCAGCCTGTATTCAGCGCAACTGGCAGCGCAGCGGGGCCTGCCTTATGCCTTTGCTTCGCATTTTGCGCCGCGCCTGTTGCACCAAGCGCTAGATATTTACCGCCGCCTTTTTCAACCCTCCGAACACCTGGCGGCGCCCTATGTGGCCATCGGCGTACCGCTACTGGCCGCGCCCAGTGACGAGGAAGCGCAGTACTTGGCCAGCAGCGTGTACCAGCGCGTACTGGGCATTTTCCGCGGCGAGCGCCGCCGCTTGCAGCCGCCAGAGGCCAATTTCATCGCCCAATGCCTGCCGCAAGAGCGCACCGCGATTGCCGACTTTTTAGGCGCGGCGGTGGTCGGCGGCCCGGACACGGTGCGTGAGGGCTTGCATGCCCTGGCCGAGAGCACCGAGGCTGACGAGCTGATGCTGGTTTGTGATGTCTATGAGCCCGCGCTGCGCCTGCGCGCTTTGGATATTGCGGCTGCGGCGGTGCAAGCGATACCAGAGCACCTAGAGCCGGCCTAAAGCCCTTGAATTTGCGACCAATGCACTAGCGGGCCGCGCCCTGCCCTTAGGGGCTTCGCGGCGTTTTTTTACGCCATCACTGGCTCCATGTGTCGTCGGACATGGCCGCATCAGAACCCACCTTGTCCCAGGCCGCTTGGGCCGCGTCCGCCTTGCCCGAGGCAGCGCGCTGCTCAAAAAATTTGGCGGTCTCCATCGCGCTGATTTTTTCTGCAATGGCCACCACAAAAAACTGGTTCATGGTGGTGTCATCGGCGGCGGCAATCCTTTTAGCGGCGAGTTTTAGCGATTCGGGCAGGCGCAGGGCGTAACTGCTCATGGTTGGGTACTCCTTGTGGCCTTGAGGCGAAAGTGTTGAAAAGTCTGTTCCGGGTTGAGTACCGGGACACCAAAAAGCTTTGCGGGGCCGAAGTCCCGCAAGTTGTAAGTGACGATGGCTTGCGCCTGCGCATTGGCGGCGGCTTCCAGCACCATTTCATCGGCAGGGTCGCGCAACTGCGGTCTCCATTGGTAATGCGTCATCACTGGCTCGATATGTCCCGCCAGCCCATTCAAAATCGCGTCGATGTCGCTGCCCGACAGCCCAGCGAGCGCCGATGCGCGTCGATTGGTTAGGATGTAGGCATGTTGCACCTGTGTCCCGGCTGTTTTGCGGCAAACGTGGTTTGCGCCCCTGCGCGCAGCGCGGCCGACCTTGCGCAGTGCGTTAGCGAATCTTCTCAGGCAACACATCCATGGCTTTGACCTTTCCTTTTTCCGCCATCGTCGGCCAGGACGATATGAAGCTGTCCATCGTGCTCACCGCCATCGATCCCACGATTGGCGGCGTACTGGTCTTTGGTGACCGGGGCACCGGCAAATCCACCGCTGTGCGGGCTTTGGCTGCCTTGCTGCCCAAAATGCGCGCCGTTACCGGCTGCCGCTACGGCTGCGACCCGGACGCTGCCCGCTGCCCCGATTGCCTGACCGCCGCCAAAGGCAAAGGCCACGCCAGCCAGCTGGTGGGCGTGCCTGTAGTGGATCTGCCGCTGGGCGCCACAGAAGACCGCGTCGTGGGCGCGCTGGACCTGGAGCGCGCTTTGTCGCAGGGTGTGAAGGCTTTTGAACCCGGCCTGCTGGCGCGCGCCAACCGGGGCTATTTGTACATCGACGAAGTCAATTTGCTGGAAGACCATTTGGTGGACTTGCTGATCGACGTGGCTGCGTCTGGCGAGAACGTGGTCGAGCGCGAAGGCCTGAGCGTGCGCCACCCGGCGCGCTTTGTGCTAATCGGCAGCGGCAACCCGGAAGAAGGCGAATTGCGGCCCCAGTTGCTAGACCGCTTTGGCCTGTCGGTGGAAGTGAAAACGCCCGGTACTTTGGACGAGCGGGTGGAGGTGGTAAAGCGGCGCGATGCCTTTGAGCAAGACCCGCAAGCCTTTACCGAACAATGGAAAAAAGAAGACGACAAAGTGCGCAAAGGCATTGTCGCCGGGCGCAAGCGCCTGAGCGAGGTGCAGATACCCGATAGCGCCCGCACCTTTGCCGCGCAGCTGTGCATGGCCCTGGGCACAGATGGTTTGCGCGGCGACCTGACGCTGGTGCGCGCCGCCCGCGCCCTGGCCGCCTGGCAGGGCGACAAGTCGGTCACGCAAGCGCATTTGCAGCGCGTGGCGCCTCCTGCTTTGCGCCACCGCTTGCGGCGCAATCCGCTGGACGACGCGGGCTCTTCTACCCGCGTGGAGCGGGCGCTGGCCGAGCTGGCCGCTGCGCCCCAAAAATAAGCCCCAAGCATGCAAGGCGACGCCGCCACGATAGCCGCCCTGTTTGCCATGGACCCGGCGGGCCTGGGCGGAGTGGCTTTGCGCGCCCCGGCTTGCGCTGCGCGTGACGATTGGCTGGCGCTGCTGCGCACCCTATTGCCCGCGGCAAGTCCCATGCGGCGCGTGCCTTTGAACATCGGCGATACCGCATTGTTAGGCGGCCTGGACCTGGGCGCCACGCTGCAAGCGGGCCGTCCGGTGGCGCTGCAAGGCTTGCTGGCGCAGGCACACAGCGGCGTGCTGGTGCTGGCGATGGCCGAGCGCATGACGGCGGGCGCGGCAGCGCGCTTTGGCAGCGTACTCGACAGCGGCCAGGTGCTGCTGCAACGCGACGGCTTGGACAGCGTGTTGCCCGCGCGCTTAGGCCTGGTGGCGCTGGATGAAGGTGCCGACGAAGACGAACAACTACCGGCCAGCCTGGCCGAGCGCCTGGCCTTTCACATGCGTATCGACGGCCAAGCAGAGGACGAAGAAAGCCCGCGGTGGACTGCCGACGAAGTGCTCACTGCACGCCAGCGTGTGGGGCGGGTGCAGATGGCGCCCGAGTCGGTGCAAGCCTTGTGCGCGGCGGCCATGGCGCTGGGTATTGATTCGCTGCGCGCCAGCCTGTTTGCTGCGCGCGCTGCCCGCGCAGCGGCCGCGCTGGCCGGGAGCGACACGGTGGAAGAAGAACATATTGCCGTGGCCGCACGCCTGGTGCTGGCGCCGCGCGCTACCCGACTTCCCCCCGCGCCCGAGCAGCAAGAACCTGAGCCACCGCAAGAGCAAGCAAGCCCACCCGAGCCAGCCGAAAACCCAGCGCCCGAACCGCCGCCCGAGCCACCCCAAGACCCGCAAGACGACGCCAAGAACGAGGAAAACGACGAGGCGGACAGCCAGCCCCCGGACCCGCAAGAACTGGCCGAACGCGTGCTGGAAGCCGCGCAAGCGGCCATCCCCGCCGGTTTGCTCGCCAGCCTCAAAATAGGCGCATTGCAGCGGGCTAAATCGCCCACCTCGGGCAGCGCCGGTGCCGAGCAAAAAAACGCTTTGCGGGGCCGTCCGGTGGGTGCGCGCAAAGGCGAGCCGCGCGCCGGTCAGCGCATCAATGTACTGGAGACTTTGCGCGCCGCCGCGCCCTGGCAAAAATTGCGTCGTAATGCGCTGGCATCGACATCGGCACCTGGCCCTGCGCGTCCGCCCCCATACTCATCCGCATCGGGGCGTGCACCAAACTCGTCACCTTTATCGCCCTCGGCACCCCCACCGGCCACAGCGCCGCGCATCGTGGTGCGCAAGGAAGATTTTCATGTCACCCGCTTTCGCCAATTGGGGCAGACCACCACGGTGTTTGTGGTCGATGCTTCGGGCTCGTCCGCATTAAACCGGCTGGCTGAAGCCAAGGGCGCGGTGGAGCTGCTGCTGGCCGATTGCTATGTGCGGCGCGACAGCGTGGCGGTGCTGGCCTTTCGGGGCAAAGTGGCCGAAGTCTTGTTGCCGCCAACCCGCTCGCTAGCGCGCGCCAAGCGCAGCCTGGCGGGCCTGCCCGGCGGTGGCGGCACGCCGCTGGCCTCGGCCATCGATGCGGCCGCCGCGCTGGCCGGGCAAATTAAACGCAAAGGCGAGACGCCTATCGTGGTGCTGCTGACCGATGGCAAAGCCAATATCGCCCGCGACGGCAGTCCCGGCCGTGGCCCTGCCACCAGCGACGCGCTGGCAGCCGCAGCGCAGTTGCGCGCCACCGGGGTGAGCGCGCTGCTGGTGGACACCTCGCCCCAGCCCCAAAGCAGCGCCGAACAACTGGCCGCTGCCATGGGCGCGCAGTACCTGGCCCTGCCCTACGGCGGCGCGCAATCGCTTAACCAAGCGGTGCGCGCGGTCGCCGGGCGCAACTAAATTGGCCAGCGCCATGCCCCCCCGCCAAGGCCTAGACTGGGAACGTGATGGCGCCAATTGGCCACTGCGCCAGTACTCGCGCTTTGTGCAAACCCCGCGCTTACGCTGGCATGTGCAATACGCGCCGCACGCCGACGCGCAGGCGCCTACGGTGCTGCTGCTGCACGGCACCGGTGCCTCCACCCATTCCTGGCGCGATGTCTTTCCGCTGCTCGGCGCGCGCTACAACGTGCTGGCGCTGGATTTTCCGGGCCATGCGTTTAGTGCCACGCCCGCGCCTTCGCAGGTCGCCACGCTGTTTTCCCTGCCAGGCATGGCCGCCGGGGTGGCCGAATTACTAGCGCAGATGGACATCGTGCCCCACACCATCGTGGGCCACTCCGCAGGGGCGGCGGTGGCCTGCATGCTGTCGCTGGACGGCCATGTGCAGCCCCGGCGCATCGTCTCGCTCAATGGCGCGCTGCTGCCGCTCGATGGCCTGGCCGGGCAGTTGTTTTCGCCCATGGCCAAGCTACTGGCCAAAGCGCCCCTGGTGCCCGAACTGTTTTCCTGGCAAGCGGCCCAACCTGCTGCGCTGCAAAGGCTGCTGGACGGCACCGGCTCCACGCTGGACGCGCAGGGCCGCGCGCTCTACCAAAAGCTAATTGCCCAACCCGCCCACAGCGCAGGCGCGCTGGCCATGATGGCGCACTGGGATTTGCATACTTTTTGGAAGCGTTTACCGGCGCTGCAAACCCCTTTGGCACTTATCGCGGGGGAACAAGATTTGATTGTTCCACCCTCGGTCGCAGAGCGCGCTGCGGCGTCACTCATGCGACAGCCTAAACCGCTCGTAAGCCGTCTTCCCGGCCTGGGCCACCTGGCCCATGAAGAGCAACCGGCCACCCTGGCGCAGTGCATTCTGCGCGCCATGGACTAGGCGCACACCCGCGCTTTCCCCCTGCCAGCGCGCAAAGCCTGGCCCCTGCCCGTACCAACACCTAGCCCGCGAACCTGGCTGCCAGGGCGTGCGCATATTTCTCTCTAAAAAATAAAAAACCGCGCAAACCCACGTTGACATTTGGGTCATAAGTGTCTATATTGATTTACATCAATAAGTGACAAGTGAAGTTGTCACTCGCAAAACCGACCTGGTAACTCCCAAGGAGATAGGCAATGAAGGCAATCACCCGCATCGAGCAATCTTTGGCCATGGCACTGGCTGCCGCAGAAGACGCCAGCTGCCCGCCCAAGCTAGCTTCCGCCGTGCGCCACGCGGTGTTTCCCGGCGGTGCGCGCATCCGCCCGCAGCTGTGCCTGGCTGTGGCCCAGGCCTGTGGTCAGGACGATCCGGCGCTGAGCGACGCCGCAGCTGTCGCTATCGAATTGCTGCACTGCGCCTCTCTGGTGCATGACGACCTGCCCTGCTTTGACGACGCACCCACCCGGCGTGGCCGCGCCTCGGTGCATTGGGCGTTTGGCCAACCTTTGGCCGTGCTGGCTGGCGATGCACTTATCGTGCTGGCCTTCCAGACATTGGCTGCTGCCGCAGGCAAATCGCCAGCGCGCTTGCCAGGACTGTTAAAAATCATCGCTGGCGGCGTGGGCATGCCCGGCGGCATCGTGGCCGGTCAGGCCTGGGAATCTGAGTCCCGCGTGTCGCTGATGCAATACCAGCGCGCAAAAACTGGCGCATTGTTTGTAGCCGCTACCTGCGCCGGGGCGCTGAGCGCCGGCGCCGACCCGAGCCAATGGCAAGCCCTGGGCGACTGCCTGGGCGAGGCCTACCAAGTAGCCGATGACATCCGCGACGTGATGGGCCAGGCCGATTTGCTGGGCAAACCCGTGGGCCAAGACGCGCAGCACGCCCGGCCCAATGCGATTGCCAATTTGGGCTTGTCCGGCGCGATCGAACACTTTGAGTCCCTGATTCAAGCCGCCGCCGATTCGATTCCCGAAGGCCCCGCCGCGCAAGCCATGCGCGATCTGGTGTGGCAAGAGTCTGAGCGCCTGGTGCCGCGCGCCGCCTGCAATGCCTACCGCCAGGCTGCCACACCAAGCACGCAGACCTCGCCCACCGTGGGCGCCTGAGCATCCCGGCCCGCCGCACCGTTTTTTAGGAACACCCCGGTATGAAAACATTGGACCTGGCCTCGCTGCCGCAAACCCAAGGGCGCACCTCGCCCTGGGCGGACCGCCTGGGCGCGCTGATGGACCGCTGGATGACCAGTGACGCCCTGTACCGCTGGAGTGTTTCTAACCCGCTGACGCGCTGGGTCACCCGTAGGCGTGCGCGCCAGGTGTTTGACCTGATGGCCGGTTTTGTCTATTCGCAAGTGCTGCTGGCCTGTGTGCGCCTGCGTATCTTGGAAGCCGTGGCCGAGCAACCACGCAGCCTGGACGAGTTGGCCCAATGGACCCATCTGCCGCCAGCTGGTTTGCAGCGCTTGCTGCAATCGGCGCTGGCGCTGGGCTTGCTTAATCTGCGCAGCCAGGGCCGCTATGGCCTGGGCCCGCTGGGTGCGCCGGTGGCCGGCCACGCGGGCATCCGCGCCATGATCGAACACCACGCGGTGCTCTACCAGGACATGCAAGACCCGGTGGCAATGCTGCAAGGCCCAGGACAAGCCGGCGCCATGGCGCAGTACTGGCCCTACACCTTGGACGAAGACGCACAAGCTGCGCAAGCGGCCCAGGCCGCGCAGGCGCAGGCCGAGAAATACGCCCGCTATTCCAACCTGATGTCGGCCTCGCAGCCTTTTGTGGTGGACGAGATTTTGGCCAGCTACCGTTTTGACGACCACCGCTGCGTGCTGGACGTGGGCGGCGGCCAGGGGACTTTTATGTCGCGTCTGGCGCTGCATGCCAAGCATCTGCATGTCAAGTTGTTTGACCTGCCCGAAGTGGCGGCGCTGGCCCGTGCCAATTTCGCGCGCCAGGGCTTGGAGTCGCGCAGCGAAGCGCATCCGGGCAGTTTCCTGAAAGACCCGCTGCCCCAGGGCGCGGACCTGGTGACGCTGATCCGCGTGGCCCATGACCACCCGGACGCCGATGTGCGCACTATCTTGGCCTCGATTTACCAGGCGCTGCCACCAGGCGGCACCTTGCTGCTCTCCGAGCCCATGGCGCAAGAGCAGGGCGAGACGCCCCAGGGCGATGCCTATTTCCACTTCTACCTATTGGCCATGGGCGCGGGTCGCTTGCGCACGCCGCGCGAGCTGATGGCCATGATGGCCGAGGCCGGTTTTTCGCACCTCGAGGTCGTGCCCAACCCTATGCCCCTGCAAACGCAGATCCTTATTGGCCGTAAATGTCAGGGTTTACCCTCAAAATCGACTTCTTTTGTAAATATTAATTGACATTAATATTTGTCAATGTAACGATACACCCATGCAAGCTAACGCGATTGTTTTCCGACAGCCCAAGGCCCTGGCTTTGAGCGGTCTGACGCTGCCTCAAATGGGCGCGGGAGACTTGCTGGTCAAGGTGGAATACAGCGGCATCAGCACCGGTACCGAACGCCTGTTATGGGAAGGCACCATGCCCGCCTTTCCCGGCATGGGCTATCCACTGGTACCCGGCTATGAAACCGTGGGCCGCGTAGTGGCCGCTGGAGACCAAGCCACCGTAGCCGTGGGCACCCGGGTTTATTTGCCCGGCTCGCAGTGTTTTACCGACGCACGCAATTTGTTTGGCGGCTCAGCCTCGCGCCTGATGGTGCCTTCTGCGCGTGCCATGCCCATAGAAGAGTCTTTGGGCGAGCAAGGCGTCTTGTTCGCATTGGCAGCCACGGCGCACCACGCGCACAGCGCGCCAGGTACCCGGCAACCTGATTTGATCGTCGGCCACGGCGTGCTGGGCCGCATGATTGCGCGCCTGGCCGTACTCGCCGGTCATAAGCCCGTGGTCTGGGACACCAACCCGGCGCGGCGCGGCGGCGCAGTGGGCTACGAGGTGATTGACCCGTCCACCGACACACGGCGCAATTACCAATGCATTTGCGATGTCAGTGGCGTGGGCTCTTTGCTCGATGACCTGATCAGCCGCCTGGTCCCCGGTGGCGAAGTGGTGCTGGCAGGTTTTTACGATGCGCCGCTGTCTTTTGTTTTTCCGCCAGCCTTTATGCGCGAAGCCCGCATCCGTGTGGCCGCGCAGTGGTCGCCACCAGACCTCGCTGCAGTTATCGCAATGGCAGGCGATGGCCGCTTGTCTTTGGACGGTTTGATTACCCACCAACACGAAGCAACCCAGGCCGATGCGGCCTACCGCACTGCCTTTGGCGATGCCGATTGTTTGAAGATGGTTCTTGATTGGAGACAAATAGCATGAGCGCAAGCACAATTCCTGCAGTGGCCCCGGTAAATTTCATGCGCGATATTTTGCGCGCCGAAGCTGCCATTGAGCCAACGCCGGTCAGCACCAAAGAGGTTACCAAAGAGACCCAGATCATTGCCATCTATGGCAAAGGCGGTATCGGCAAAAGCTTCACGCTGGCAAACCTCAGCTACATGATGGCGCAGCAGGGCAAAAAGGTTTTGCTCATCGGTTGCGACCCCAAAAGCGATACCACTAGTTTGCTGTTTGGCGGCCGTGCCTGCCCCACGATTATCGAAACCTCATCCAAGAAAAAACTGGCCGGTGAAGCCGTGGCAATTGGCGATGTGTGCTTCAAGCGCGATGGCGTGTATGCCATGGAACTGGGCGGCCCCGAAGTCGGACGCGGCTGCGGCGGACGCGGCATCATCCACGGCTTTGAGCTCTTGGAAAAGCTCGGCTTTCACGAGTGGGGTTTTGACTATGTGTTACTCGATTTTTTGGGCGACGTGGTGTGCGGCGGTTTCGGCCTGCCGATTGCCCGCGATATGTGCCAAAAAGTGATTGTGGTGGCTAGCAATGATTTGCAGTCGCTCTATGTGGCCAACAACGTGTGCTCCGCAGTGGAATATTTCCGCAAGCTAGGCGGCAATGTGGGCGTGGCCGGCATGGTTATCAACCGCGACGATGGCACCGGCGAAGCTGCGCAGTTCGCTACGCAAGTGGGTATCCCGGTGTTGTCCACTATTCCTGCCAATGAAGACATCCGCAGAAAGAGCGCCAGCTACGAAATCATCGGCCGACCCGACTCCGTCTGGGGCCCGATGTTTGCCGAACTGGCAGAAAACGTGGGTACTTCGGAGCCGGTGCGCCCTAAGCCACTGACCCAAGACCAGTTGTTGGGGCTGTTCGCAGCTTCGGCCGTGGGCCGTGATGTGGTGCTTGAGCCCGCCACGCAATTTGATATGTGCGGACGCACCGAGAACACCAAACCCACCCTCGAAGTGGTCTACGACGAAGTTTGAAACCCAGGCAGCACTGAGTCATGAGCAAAACCATTCCAATCGTCAATGCAACAGCGCCAGCGGGCGTGAGCACTGCCATTGAAGGCGACGGCATGGGCTGCCACGCGGGCGGCGAAAAAATGCTGGCGGCAGCCAAGGCCTCCGGCAAATCCGAAGTGCTGGCGCAATACGCCAAAGACTATCCCGTAGACCCCAAAGCCGGTCCGCACGACCAGCCGCAAAGCATGTGCCCAGCCTTTGGTTCGCTGCGTGTGAGTCTGCGTATGCGGCGTACCGCGACCATCCTGTCTGGCTCGGCCTGCTGCGTGTATGGCCTGACCTTTACCTCCCATTTTTACGGCGCCAAACGCAGCGTGGGTTACGTGCCCTTTAACTCCGAATCGCTGGTCACCGGCAAACTGTTTGAAGACATTCGCGAAGCGGTTTACAAAGAAGCCGACCCGGCCAATTACGACGCCATCGTCATCATTAATTTGTGCGTGCCCACAGCCAGCGGCGTGCCGCTGCAACTGCTGCCCAAAGACATCAATGGCGTGCGCATCATCGGTATCGACGTGCCTGGTTTTGGCGTACCCACCCATGCCGAAGCCAAAGACGTGCTGGCCGGTGCCATGCTGAAATTTGCCCGCGAAGAAGTGCTGGCGGGCCCGGTGCAAGCCCCGCGTACCGGTCGCTCTGACAAACCCACGGTTACCCTGATCGGTGAAATGTTCCCCGCTGACCCGGTGATCATTGGCCGCATGCTCGAGCCCATGGGCTTGGCTGCCGGCCCGGTCGTACCCACCCGCGAATGGCGCGAGCTGTATGCCGCGCTGGACTGCGCGGTCGTGGGGGCGATTCATCCGTTTTACACCGCCAGCATCCGCGAGTTTGAAGCCGCTGGCCGCCCCATCGTCGGTTCGGCACCGGTGGGCCACGATGGCACCGAAGCCTGGCTACAAGCGATTGGCAATGCGGCCAACGTGCCGCAAGCAAAAATCGACATGGTGAAAAACATCATGTTGCCGGCCATCAAAGGCGGCTTGGCGCGCATGCCGATCAAAGGGCGCATTACGCTCAGCGGTTACGAAGGTTCGGAATTGCTGGTAGCGCGCCTGTTGGTGGAAAGTGGTGCTGACCTGCGCTATGTAGGCACCGCCTGCCCGCGCACGGCCTGGAGCGAGCCTGATTGCCAGTGGCTCGAAGCCCACGGCGTGCACGTGCAATACCGCGCTTCGCTGGAACAAGACCTGGCGGCCATGCACGAATGGAAGCCTGACCTGGCGATTGGCACTACGCCCGTAGTGCAAATGGCTAAAGAAATGTCCATCCCCGGCCTGTACTTCACCAACCTGATTTCTGCGCGCCCGCTGATGGGCCCGGCAGGCGCGGGTTCGCTGGCGCAAGTGATCAACGCAGCCATTGGCAACAAGTCGCGCTTTGACGAAATGAAGGCCTTTTTTGGCGATGCCGGTACCGGCCATGCCACCGGTGTATGGGAAAGCGCCCACGGCGTACCGCAAGACCGTCCTGAGTTCAAGGCCGAGACACGCCGCTTGCTGGAAAAGCAAGCTAAGAAACGTAAAGCGGAGGCCATGATATGAGTCGCCCGTGCGTCTGTTTTCACTTTGACGTCACTGCGCATAGCGCAGCGCGCGCTGTACGTTCGGAGGGCCTGCCATGCTAGTGTTGGACCACGACCGCGCAGGTGGCTACTGGGGTGCGGTGTATGTATTCACCGCCATCAAAGGCTTGCAAGTGGTGATTGACGGACCGGTGGGTTGTGAGAACCTGCCCGTGACTTCGGTGTTGCATTACACCGATGCGCTGCCGCCGCATGAATTGCCCATCGTGGTGACGGGCTTGGCCGAAGAGCAACTTGGGCGCGAAGGCACCGAAGGCTCCATGCGCCGTGCCCATGCGGCCCTGGACCCGGACCTGCCCTCGGTAGTGGTGACCGGCTCTATCGCCGAAATGATTGGGGGCGGCGTCACGCCCGAAGGCACGAATTTGCAGCGCTTTTTGCCACGCACGATTGACGAAGACCAGTGGCAATGCGCCAACCGCGCCATGTTCTGGCTGTGGCAGCAATATGGTTTGCGCGAAGTACCCAAGCGTGAGCGCAAAGTCGGTGAGCGTCCACGCGTGAACATCATCGGGCCGAGCTACGGCACCTTTAATTGCCCGAGCGACCTGGCTGAGATCCGCCGCCTGGTGCAAGGCATAGGCGCTGAAGTCAATATGGTGTTCCCGCTGGGCAGCCACCTGGCCGATGTATCGCGTCTGGTAGAAGCCGATGTCAACATTTGCATGTACCGCGAATTTGGCCGCATGCTGTGCGAGGCACTGGAGCGCCCCTATCTGCAAGCGCCGATCGGACTACACAGCACTACCAAGTTTTTACGCAAATTAGGCGAGCTGTTGGGCCTGGACCCCGAGCCATTTATCGAGCGTGAAAAGCACAGCACCATCAAGCCGATTTGGGACTTGTGGCGCTCGGTGACGCAAGACTTTTTTGGCACTGCCAACTTTGGCGTGGTAGCCAACGAAACCTATACGCGCGGCATCCGCCATTTCCTCGAAGACGAAATGGGCCTGCCTTGCAACTTTGCAATATCCCGCCTGGCGGGAGCAAAAACTGATAACGCCGAGGTGCGCAAACTGGTCACCGAAAAAACACCGCTGGTGCTGTACGGCAGCTACAACGAGCGGATTTACCTGGCCGAATGCGGCGGTGGCGGCATGATGAAAACCAGCTTTATTCCGGCTAGTTTTCCGCTGCCCATCATCCGCCGCCATACCGGTACGCCGTTTATGGGCTATGCCGGCGCCACTTACATCATTCAAGAGTTTTGCAACGCCTTGTTTGACGCGCTATTTCACATCCTGCCGCTGGGCACGGAGCTAGACAAGATTGAAGCGAGCCCGAGCCGCGCCATCGATGACTCCCTGCTGCCCTGGGAGCCCGAGGCACAGCGACTGATGGAAGAGCTGCTGGAGCAGCAGCCCGTGCTCGTACGTATTTCTGCCGCCAAACGCATGCGCGACCAGGCCGAGCGCGATGCGCGCGAGACCGGGCGCTCGCAGGTGGAGGCAGCCAGGTTTATTGAATTGTTCGGTCAGGCAAATGCTGGAGCACACGCGTGAAAGCCGTGTTTTGGTGTTCGTCTGATCGGTCAATCCTCCGGCTTGTCCGGGGGTTCAACTGCGGTGGCATTCCTGCTGCTGCAGTCCGTTCCGCACCCATCCGGGTGCGGGGAGTCGCCGAAAGGCATTTTGTGAGAGGCACTATCTATGACTGATGCAGCTAACCCCTCAGGGCTGACAGACGACGAGGCCCAGGAGTTCCACCAGTACTACGTACAAGGGTACATCTTGTGGGCCGTGGGCGCGTTCTTCGCGCACAGCTTGGTGTGGATCTGGCGTCCCTGGTTCTAACGAACCAAAAAATGGAGGTATGTATGGCCCAAGTAAACCAAACGGATGCGACATTTATTTCAGATAGCCACCTCAATGGCTACCGGATGATATTTGTATTGATGTTTTGTGTGTTCATGGCGCTCGCCGTGGTTGGACAGTTGTTGGCATTGAATTGGCGCACCTGGCTACCCGGGGCGGAGGGATCGACGACCACACTGGTCGGCGTGAAATCTGCCGTCTATACCGTAATTTCTCAATTGAGTTAACGAAAGGAAATTCCTATGTGGCGCATGTGGCGTGTAATAGACCCCCGCAAGGCGGTCGTGTTAACAGGACTGTTGATCGCGTTTGTGTCAACAACGATTCATCTGATACAGATCAGTGGCGATCGTTACAACATCAACAGCTGGCATCCCGATACGGCCAAGGCCGCGAAGGCTGCTCAGAACGCGGCTCTGCCGCAAAAGTAAGGGCCTTTGGTCTTTATTCCGGCAGGCGCACGTGGCTCATATTTTTGAACCCTGCGTCTGTCTTTTTCGAACTATTGACCTCACCGCGCTGGAACCGTTAGACCGTAGACAGGTCGGAGGATGCAACTATGTCCATGCTTAGCTTTGAACGTAAATACCGCGTGCGCGGTGGAACGCTTTTCGGGGGCGACCTGTTTGACTTTTGGGTCGGTCCTTTTTATGTCGGATTCTTCGGAATAACGACGATTTTCTTTGCCGCTCTAGGCACCGTGATGATTTTGTGGGGCGCGGCCATGGGCCCGACCTGGAATCTCTGGCAAATCAATATCGCCCCGCCGGATATCTCTTATGGTCTGCGCTTTGCGCCGATGATGGAAGGCGGCCTGTGGCAGATCATCACCATATGTGCCATCGGGGCCTTTGTGTCCTGGGCGTTGCGCGAAGTCGAGATCGCTCGCAAGCTAGGCATGGGCTTGCATGTGCCCGTCGCCTTCGGTATGGCGATTTTGGCCTACGTTAGCTTGCAAGTGATACGGCCAGTGCTGATGGGCGCTTGGGGCCACGCTTTCCCCTATGGCATTTACAGCCATCTGGACTGGGTGAGCAACACGGCCTACCAGTACCTGCACTTTCACTACAACCCCTGGCACATGATTGCGGCAAGCCTGTTCTTTGCAACGGTGCTGGCCCTGTCGATGCACGGCGGCTTGGTGCTATCAGCCACCAACCCTGGCAAGGGCGAAGTGGTCAAGACGCCGGAGCATGAGGACACCTTCTTCCGCGACTTTATCGGCTACTCGGTAGGCACCTTGGGGATTCACCGCCTGGGCTTGTTCCTGGCACTGGCCGGGGTCTGGTTCGGCATTGTCTGCATCGTGGTCAGCGGACCATTCTGGACCGGCGCCTGGCCTGAATGGTGGGGCTGGTGGCTGAACATGCCGATCTGGCGTACCTGAACACACGGAGGATACTGACATGGCCCAATATCAAAATCTGTTTACCTCGGTGCAACCGGTTGGACCGTTGCACGACGGCGTGCCTCTGCCGCGCGGCGATGACAAGCGCCTAGGCACCCCATTTCTGTTTCACTTGCTCGGACGCATCGGCAACGCGCAAATCGGCCCGATCTATCTTGGCTCGCTGGGTGTCGCTTCGCTGATCTTCGGCATCGCGGCCTTCAACATCATCGGCTTTAATATGCTGGCCTCGGTGGACTGGAATCCGATCCAGCTACTGCGCCAACTGTTCTGGCTGGCACTGGAGCCGCCAGCGCCGGCCTATGGTCTGGGCATTCCGCCGCTGGCCCAAGGCGGCTGGTGGTTGATCGTCGGCTTTATGCTCACCGTCTCCATCCTGCTATGGTGGGCACGCACCTACCGGCGCGCACGGCAGCTGGGTTTGGGCACGCACGTGGCATGGGCTTTTGCAGCGGCGATATGGCTGTATCTGGTGTGCGGATTCTTCCGCCCCATCATGATGGGTAGCTGGTCTGAAGCGGTACCGTTTGGCATATTCCCGCACCTCGATTGGGTCTCGGCCCTATCCCTGCGCTACGGCAATTTGTTCTACAACCCCTTCCACGCGCTGTCTATCGTGTTCCTGTACGGCTCGGTGCTCTTGTTTGCGATGCACGGCGCCACAATTTTGGCGGTCAGCCGCTACGGTGGTGAGCGCGAGATCGAGCAAATTGTCGATCGCGGTACCGCCTCGGAACGCGCCGCCCTGTTCTGGCGCTGGACCATGGGCTTTAACGCCACGATGGAATCCATTCACCGCTGGGCCTGGTGGTTCGCTGTACTGTGCCCACTGGTCGGCGGCGTCGGCATCCTGCTGACCGGAACCGTGGTGGACAACTGGTATCTGTGGTCTGTCAAACACCATGTCGTACCCGCTTACCCGCTGGGCAATCCGGTGGTAATCGATCCGGCCATCCTGGGAGCAAAACCATGAAACGAACCATGAAACTCGCGCTGTCCCTGCTTGCACCGCTAGCCTTCGGTCTACTGACCGGTTGCGAACGCCCGCCTATTGAGACGGTACAAACCGGGTATCGGGGCACCGGTATGGAGCAGATTTACAACCCGCGCACCTTGCTCAAGCAAGCTTCGCTGAATCAGGCACCGGCTCCTGCCGATGCCGCAGCGGCGGACGGCCCCAAGGCCAAAGAGGTGTACCAAAACGTGCAAGTGCTTGGTGATCTGAGTGTGGCGCAATTCAACCGACATATGGCCTCTATTACCCAATGGGTGGCTCCTGATGCCGGTTGTGCTTATTGCCACAACACCGAGAACTTCGCCGATGATGGCAAATACACCAAGGTGGTGGCGCGGCGCATGATCCAGATGACGCAGCGCGTCAATCAAGACTGGAAATCGCACGTGGCCGAGACCGGCGTGACTTGCTACACCTGCCATCGGGGTAACAACATCCCGACCAATGTCTGGTTTGCGCCCAAAGACCGCAAGTACGCCAATAGTGCCATGGGCGATCTGGCCGGGCAAAATCTAGCCTCCAGATCCGTCGGATTGACCTCGCTGCCTTTTGATCCTTTTACGCCTTATCTGAAAGACGCAGCGCCCATCCGTGTCAATAGCACTGAGGCCATGACAGGCTTAGGAAATTACGCTAATCGCACGTCCACCAAACAGACCGAGCACACCTACTCGCTGATGGTCCATATGTCAGAGTCGCTGGGCGTGAACTGCACCTACTGCCACAACACCCGCAACTTCCAGGGTTGGGAGGAATCCCGTCCGCAGCGTGTGACCGCATGGCACGGTATCCGAATGGCGCGTGATCTGAACAACGACTACATGGAGCCCCTGACAAAGTCTTTCCCTGAACACCGTTTAGGACCCAAGGGCGATGTAGCCAAGGTCAATTGCACTACCTGCCATCAGGGCGCCTTCAAGCCGCTGTATGGTGCGGCGATGGCGAAGGACTACCCCGAGTTGCAGGCTCTGGCCAAGCCCTAAACTCGGAAAACCTCAAGGCCTCCACACATCGCGGTGGAGGCCTTTTTATTTGGACACCCAGACATGGATGCCGCCAACGCGAGCAAGGACAGCGACCAGACCATCGTGCTGGTACTGGCAGATATTGCGCCGGCATCACTGGTGTGGGGTTGGACGCGCATTGTCAAAGGCCCCAGCCCGTGGTTAGCAATTGACGGTGTACGTTTCGCCAAGGTGCTGGGCAGTGGCTATGAGGGCGGCTTCAGCCTCAAGCCCAGCAGCTCGCGCCAGGGGCTTTTTCTCGTGTTCCATACCGCGCTGGCCGCTGCCGATTTTTTAGCACACTCCACCTTGATGCAGGGCTACCGGGAACGCTCCCGCGAACTCTGTGTTTTGCAATTGCGCACCTGGTCTTGCCGGGGCAGCTGGGATGGCACGGCGCTGGATGTGACCTGCAGTGCTCCCACCCAAGGCCCTATCGCGGCGCTGACACGCGCCTCGATTCACTTGCGCAAAGCCTCGGCTTTTTGGAACCATGCGCCACCCTCGCAAAACGCCATCGAAGGCGTGCAGGGCGTGCAACTGGCCGTGGGTTTGGGCGAAGCGCCCTTTCTGCGCCAGGCTACCTTTACCGTGTGGGACAGTGTGGCCGCCATGGACGCCTTTGCGCGCACCGGTCCGCACCTTGAAGCCATCAAAGCAGCGGCGCAAAATCAGTATTTTTCAGAATCTATGTTCGCCCGCTTTGTTCCCATCTCCATAGAAGGTCGCTGGAAAGAGCGCGACTATGACTGACCCCTTGCGCACCCGCCGCGTGGTGGTGGTGGGCGCGGGCATTGGCGGCTTGTGCAGCGCTTTGGTGTTGACGCACCGGGGCTTGGACGTAACCTTGGTGGAGGCCGCTGCCACACCGGGCGGCAAGATACGCCAAACCCTGGTCGATGGCGTAGGGGTCGATGCCGGGCCTACGGTGTTTACCATGCGCTGGGTGCTGGAGCAAATGCTGGCAGAGATGGGCACTTCCCTGGGCGATATCCTGACCTTAGAGCCCATCGGCGTACTGGCCCGCCATGCCTGGCGCGGCAGCGCGCAGCGCCTGGATTTGCTGGCCGATACGCAGGCCAGCGCCGATGCCATCGCCCGCTTTAGCAGCCCGCAAGAAGCCAAACGCTTTTTAGGCTTTTGCCGCGAAACCCGTGCGCTGTATGACGCGCTCGAAAAACCGTATATCCGCAGCGAACGC
Source organism: uncultured beta proteobacterium (assembly GCA_903951445.1). Classification (GTDB taxonomy): domain Bacteria; phylum Pseudomonadota; class Gammaproteobacteria; order Burkholderiales; family Burkholderiaceae_C; genus Allorhodoferax. The sequence goes on along the minus strand of CAJBBZ010000157.1, from coordinate 16,149 downwards.
CCGAACCTGCTCAGCATGGTGGACGACCTGGGTATTGGCGGCATGACCACGCTGGCCGGGCTGGGCCCGTTTGCCAGCCTATGGCGCAGCCTGGGGCGACATTTTCATGATCCGCGCTTGCAGCAACTCTTTGGCCGCTACGCCACCTACTGTGGCTCCTCGCCCTGGTCCGCACCCGCTACGTTAATGCTAGTGGCGCAGGTGGAGCTGGACGGGGTTTGGTCGGTGCAAGGCGGTATGTTTGCGGTGGCGCAGGCCTTGGCTAGCCTGGGCGAAAAACACGGCGTGCATTCGCGCTACGGTCAGGCTTGCACGCAAATCCTATTAAGCAAAGGCAGCGTCAGCGGCGTGCAACTGGCCAGCGGCGAAGTCATCCCGGCAGACGATGTGGTGTTCAACGGCGATGTAGCGGCGCTGGGCCAAGGCCTTTTGGGCGAGGCGCTGCGCCCCGCGTTCAAGCCCGTGCCAGCCACTTCGCGTTCGCTGTCGGCGTTTACGATGGCGATGCACGCCACGGCCAGCGGCTTCCCGCTGGTGCGTCACAACGTATTTTTTGACAATGACTACCGCAGCGAGTTTGAGGACATTTTTCAACGCCGCCAACTGCCGCGCCAAGGCACGGTGTATGTGTGCGCGCAAGACCGGCAAGACAATGGCTTGGCACACAGCGGCCCGGAGCGCTTGTTGTGCTTGATCAATGCACCAGCAGACGGCGACACCCACAGTTTTGATGCAGGGGAGATAGATACATGCGAATCGAACAGTCTGGCCTTGATGCGCCACTGTGGCCTGGAGCTGCAATGGCAGCCACATCAACGGGTGCGTACGCTGCCACAGGACTTTGCCCGCCTGTTCCCAGGCAGCGGGGGCGCGCTGTATGGACAGGCGACCCACGGCTGGATGTCGGCATTTGCGCGGCACTCGGCGCGCAGTCCGGTGCCGGGCCTGTACCTGGCGGGGGGCAGCGTGCATCCGGGGCCGGGCGTGCCGATGGCGGCTATGTCGGGCCGGTTGGCGGCCGCCACGCTGATGGCGCACCAAGCTTCGACCAGCCGGTCGCGCCGGGTGCTTATCTCTGGTGGTATGTCGACGCGCTAAGCGATGACGGCCAGCACGGCCTTTCCATCATCGCTTTTGTGGGCAGCGTGTTTTCGCCGTACTACGCGCTGGCACGCAAGCTGGGCGGCGGCGTGGCCGAGGCTGAAAACTACTGCGCCCTCAACGTCGCGCTGTACGGCAAAGCCGGCAAACGCTGGACCATGACGGAGCGGGGCCGCAGCCACATCGAGCGCAGCGCAGACCACTACCGCATAGGCCCGAGCAGCCTGCACTGGGACGGCCAGGCGTTGCGCATCGAGTTTGACGAAATCAACGTGCCCATCCCTATGCGCGTGCGTGGCCGTGTCACCGTGCGGCCCGAAGGCCTGTGCCGCTTTGTCACCGCGCTGGACAACGCGGGCCGCCACCGCTGGGGCCCGATAGCGCCCTGCTCGCGCGTGGAAGTGGAGTTGGACAAGCCTAGCGCGCGCTGGAGCGGACACGCTTACATGGACTCCAATGAAGGCGACGAACCGGTAGAAAATGGCTTTCGCGACTGGGACTGGGCGCGCGCCGAAATGGCCAATGGCGACACCGCCGTGGTCTATGACGTGCGCCCCCGCGAAGGCCCGGGCCGCGTCGTGGCGCAACGCTTTGCCCGCAACGGAGAGACCACTGCTTTCGAAGCCCCGCCACGCCACGCGCTGCCCCACTCCGGCTGGCGCATACCGCGCGCTATGAGCAGCGAAACTGGCAGCACCCCGCAACTGGTCAGCACCCTGGAAGACACGCCGTTTTACGTGCGCTCCCTGCTGCGCACCCGCCTGCTGGGTGAGGACGTAACCGCCGTTCACGAATCGCTAGATGTACCGCGCTTAGTGTCGCTGCCGGTGCGGATGATGCTGCCTTGGAGAATGCCTAGGCGGGGCTAACCAAGACGCCTTACATCAGCAACTTTGCATGGGTTCGGCTTGAGGCGGGCAGGCCACGAACACGGGTCTTGATCAACATCAAAGAGGCGCTAATGATGCGGCTTGCTTTGACTTTATTTGATCTATTTTTGCTAGTTGGTGCTACATTGATCGAAGCCATATTTTGGGCTTGAGGCGTATTCTGTAGACGCTTTTGCGTACCCCACCGTGCGTGCTGACGCCGGCTAAGGCACCCTCGTTTCCCCACTCGATATCCATGTGAAAGTTATAGCCCTCAAGCCACTCAACGTTCAAGAACCGAGCGCGCACTCTGCGTCTGGTCGGGCGTTTTTGCGTTTGGGCTTTCGGCCTTTTTATCTGGGGGCTGCCTTGTTTGCCACACTGGCTATACCTGCATGGGTGTTGACGCTGCTGGGTTACTTGGTATGGACACCGGCCATGGCGCCATTGCTGTGGCATGCGCACGAAATGCTTTACGGTTTTGTGGGTGCCGTGGTGATTGGTTTTCTGATGACCGCAGGCAAAGCCTGGACCGGCTTGGCCACACCCAGGGGTGCGCAACTGGGTGCTCTGGCCGGGCTTTGGCTATCAGCGCGTGTAGCAGCGCTGGGAGCGCCCTATCTGGTGTACGCAGTGCTGGATGTGGCACTGTTGCCCCTGGTGTCCGTGGTGCTGGCGCGCTTGCTGCTGCGCGCAGGAAACTACCGCAACCTGCCGCTAGCGGGCCTGCTGCTTTTGATGGCCTTTGCGAATGCGGCCTTCCATGGCAGCGTGCTGGGTTGGGTGGAATGGTCGCCCCTGTCGGCCTTGCATGCCATGTTGGCATTGATCATCGTGCTGGAGTGCGTGATGGCGGGACGAGTCATACCCGCCTTCACCATGGCGGCGCTTCCTGGCGTGCACATCAAAGCTCTGCCTTGGCTGGAGCGCTCGGTGTTGGCCCATACCACCATAGGCTTGGCACTTTGGCTGTTTGCCCCCGCCGATTTTGCACCCATTAACGCGCTGGTTTTAGCGCTTGCAGCGGGCTTGCACCTGGTACGTCAGTGGCGCTGGTCGCCCTGGGCCACGCGCAAGCGTCCCATGGTGTGGGTATTGCAAATTGCCTACCTGTGGTTTGCCATTGGCCTTGGCCTGCTGGCTTTATCAGAACTCGGCTGGGTAGGCGTGTCTGCCGGAATTCACAGCCTGGCCGTGGGCGCCACTGCAACCTTGGTGCTAGGCATGATGACGCGCACCGCGCGCGGTCACACCGGGCGCCCGGTGCAAGCGGGGCGTATTGAAATAGCAGCGTTCGCGCTGCTGATTGCGGCTGCGCTATGCCGCGTGGTGTGGCCGCTGGCGATGCCATCGCAGACCGCCTGGGCGCTACTTTGCGCAGCGGCTACTTGGGCAGCGGCCTTTGGCCTCTACGCCCTCACTTATGGCCCGTGGCTGTTACAAACCCGATTAGATGGGCGCGATGGCTGAGCCCATGCGGCACCAATAATTCACCTTGCCAGTCTTCGGCGCCAGCGCTTGATATTGGTATTGAAACGCCAGACCAGCTTGATCCCTACGTACCCCGCCACGGAAAAACCGATGGCAAACAAGCCCATGCCCACGGCAGCGGGCCATGCATATTCCGCCAGCCATTGGGCCGGCAAGGCCGAATAAGTGATACCAGCCTGGACAGGTTCATCGAGCACTACCGAGCCCAGACGGTAGGCTAGCCATAGCCAAAAACCAATGGTTAAAGGATTTGTCACCATCGTCATCAATGCAGCTAGGGGCAAGTTGGCACGCCACCAGACGCAATGCACGGCAGCGATCAGCACCTGGGCAACAGGCGTCGCAAAGGCCCAGAACAGACCGACCGCAACGCCACGCGCTACTGCCTCATGTTGCATGCGCCTTAACTGCGGATGAAGTAGCTTGTCCGTAATCGGATGGAGCCACGGATGTTTGGCCAGAAATTCTTTGCCGGGCAACCATTTGCCCCACATGCCACGAATGGAAGATTTGTTTTGTGTCATCGCATAGAAACCAGCACCACCTTATCACGCGAGGCTTTTGCTTGGCAGAATGAATAGCTGTTTTGGCAGCGAGAGGCTGATGATAGAAAGCCGGAAAAAAAACAAATACCTCAGTACCTAGTAAAGCCCTTATACCTTCCGGGGAAGGCTAGCTGTTGGCGCCACTAAAAACGGATCGCCTAGCAAGGAAAAACTTTCTATCTTTCAATTTAATCCGAAGTGTTATTGTTTTTTATTCAGTGAAAAATCGCTAAATTACCCAAGTCCTTAGTCGCTGCCAGAAACAGTGCTGGGACCGTTTCAGCAATTAAGAATGCTGAGCGATGCGTCACCATTTAAGGCTTAAGGATTCCATGGATACTGTTGCTCCCCTGTGGCTTTGGGTCACTTTCTGCGTCATCGTGCTGGTGTCGCTCTTCATCGACTTTGTCGTGCTCAAAAAACAGGGTGCGCAAGATATTGGCTTCAAGGAAGCACTCCACTGGTCCATGGTTTGGATCGTGATGAGCTTTTTGTTCAATGGGCTTTTCTGGTGGGCAGTGAAGGACAGCACGGGCTCCGTCGAGCTTGCCAACGCCAAGTCATTGGAATTTTTGACCGGTTATCTGATTGAAAAATCCTTGGCAGTGGACAACATCTTCGTATTCCTGATGATATTTACCTACTTTGCCGTGCCCAGTGCGTTTCAAAAGCGTGTGCTGATGATCGGTATCGTCGGCGCCATCGTGTTGCGTACCGTCATGATTTTGGCGGGCAGTTGGTTGCTGGCGGAGTTTCATTGGATTTTGTATGTCTTCGGCGCCTTCTTGGTACTGACCGGTATCAAGATGTGGTGGGCAGCAGGTAAAGAACCTGACCTAAACAACAACCCGGCGCTCAAGTTGCTGCGCAAGGTCTTGCCGGTTAGCAAAAACTTCGATGGCGAAAAATTTATGACCATCGAAAACGGCCAGCGCATCGCTACGCCGCTTTTCATGGTGATCTGCCTGATTGCAATTACCGATGTCATTTTTGCGGTCGATTCCATCCCGGCTATTTTTGCCATCACCAGCGACCCGTTCATCGTGCTGACTAGCAACGTCATGGCTATTTTGGGTTTGCGGGCAATGTACTTCTTGTTGGCGGCGGTGGCGGATAAATTCCATTTACTGAGCTATGGCCTGGCAGTGATTTTGGTATTCATTGGCTTGAAGATGTGTCTGATCGATATTTACAAAATACCCGTTAGCGTGTCACTGGCAGTGGTTGTCGGTATTCTTGGCTTCACCATGTTCTTGAGCATGAAGACGGCCAAACCGCAAGCGCTCGATTAGCCTAGGTTTCTAAAGAAGCTTGCAGCATGCGCTGAACCAGCGGGTGTTGCACTTTTTTTTCTGTACCTATAGCGTAGAAATGTTCAATCACACCTTCGCAAGGTCCGAGGCGATTTACTGCGTAATGCAATAACAAATCGTCATGCACCCACTCTGCGCTAGGAAATACACCCATGCCGCTGGAGCCAAAGGTTTTCAGCAGGGCGCTGTCTTCAAACTCCCCCACGATGCGCGGCTTGATACCTTGCTCCTCAAACCATTTATCCAGCCGGTCGCGGCTTGCCGTGTGCGTAGTCGGCAACAGAACCGGCAGTTCAGCCAGACAAGCGGGGAAAGGCTTTTTTGAAGTCTTCAACAGCGCGGCGGTTCCGTACCATGCGATGGTTGAAAAACCCAGCGCATGGCTATAAAGCTTGAGATTTGGATTGGAGGGTGCAGGCTTATCTGAAATCACCAGGTCTAGCTTGTGCAGTGCCAGATCGCCCAGTAAGTCGCTCAATTGCCCCTCATGACACAGCAAACGCAGTTGCGGCTCGGCCATCACAGGCTGTAGCAGGCGATGCACCACGAGCTTGGGCAATCCATCGCTGATACCTAGCCACAAACGCACCGAAGGCGTGCTGACTGCATCGCGCACACGGCTTGGCAAGTCCTCACCGAGCTGAAAAATCAGATCCGCCTGCTGCATCGCCGCAACGCCGGCATCGGTCAGCACCAGTCCGCGCCCGGCAGGCTTGAGCAATTCACAGCCCAAAGACCGCTCAAGCTCGCGCACCTGCGCGCTGACGGTCTGAACTGCCATGTCCAACTTGTCGGCAGCGCGGGACATGCCACCTTCCTTGGCCACCACCCAGAAGTAATAAAGATGTTTGAAATTAAAGGATGTACGCATTTTCTGTATTTTCAGGAATATTAATAAGAAATTATCTGCTTTTATTAGACAAAGACAAACCCTATCGTTCTACCCGTAAAAGCCAAAAGGCCATCACCCGCTACCGCTTTGTTTTGTTTTCATTGCGTTCCCTGTTTTTTTACATTGATTATTTACCTGAGAAAGCAACACCATGAACTCTGACACCACCGCGCTCTCTTCACGTAATGTGTCGGGCTATCCCTATGCCGTCGATGCACCCGCGCTTTCGGATTCGGCGCAAGTAAGCCGCGTATTGCGCAATACCTACGCCCTACTGGCCATGACATTGCTTTTTAGCGCTGCCGTGGCAAGCGCATCAGTTGCTTACCAATGGCGTGCGCCCGGCATGATCTTGACACTGGTAGGCTATTTCGGACTACTTTTCGCGATCCATAAATTACAAAACAGCGCATGGGCGCTGCCAGCCGTATTTGCACTGACCGGTTTTATGGGCTACACCCTCGGCCCCTTGCTGACCCATTCGCTGGCATTGCCCGGCGGCGCGCAAACTGTGTCCATGGCTTTGGCAGCCACTGGCACCACCTTCATCGGTTTGTCGGCCTATGTGCTACTGACACGGCGCGATTTCAGCTTTATCGGTGGCTTTCTTTTCTGTGGCATGGTGATTGCAGTGCTTGCAGGCATCGCTGCGATGCTCTTGGACATTCCCGCGCTGGGACTGGCCGTGTCAGGCATGGTTGCTTTGTTATCCGCCGGTCTGATTTTGTTTGAAACCAGTCGTATCGTGAACGGTGGCGAAACCAACTACGTGATGGCAACCGTTGGACTCTTTGTGTCAGTGTTCAACCTGTTCACCAGCCTGCTTAGCCTGTTTGGCATAGGCGGTTCGAATGAATGAGCTTGTTGCACCCGCTCTTGTGTGGGCCGGATTTTTTCTGGTGGGCGTATTCCTGTATGGCGCAACACAAGAGTTCAAAGCAAAAATCCGCGCGATGCACGCTTGCTGGCTGCCACAGGCGCGCTCAGCCTGGCAGCCACCGGTATCGCCTTCTATCTTTAACACTCTGCTTGCGCGCCAGGCCAAATGTATAAATAAGGAACCCCTATGAAATGTCCGAACTGCGTAGACACCCTTCTTGTCATGGCTGACAGGCAGGGCGTTGAAATTGACTATTGCCCCAACTGCCGAGGCGTTTGGCTGGACCGAGGCGAATTGGACAAGCTACTTGAAAAATCCAAATCCGAAAACGCTGGCAGTGCTGCGGGTCGAGGAGAGGCTGCGCATGCACAGCGCCCAGCTTACCCTGAGGCGTATTACAAAGACGATTCGCGTTACCAGCGCCATCGTAAGAAGTCCTGGTTAGAGGACATATTTGACTAATGCGGGCAAGGGTTTACTTGAGGCGGAAATCCACAATTTCCTCCAAGTGGATCGCCGTTTTAAAAATGTTTTTTACTTTTTGCTTGCATTTTTCGCTGCCATCAACACGCCAAAGAGTTCAGCATGGGGTATGTCAATGATGCTACTTAGCCAGGCTATCAACGATTTAAAAATTATTCAGCGCAGTGGGTTAACCGCACTGCTCTGTATCACTTTTTTGGGCGATGCCCATGCGCAGGATAAAAAGGTCGCTACCAAAAAACCCACCCGCATTATCGATACAGTCTGTGATTTTGACTCCAGCGAAGTTGCGGGGGAAAAAGGCCATTTCGTTTGCCAGTACCAATGCCGCGACCCTGATCGCAGCAAAATTTTTCAGGTTTACTTCAGCTCATCTTTTAGAAGTTGCCCGACGCCACTGAAGGCGAAGATCAACCAAACAATCCGAGATCAAAAATCGCCTGCGACTCCAGCTAAGAGTTCTTGAGTCGAAGCGCCATGGCAGCCCGTTCTAGCTAGGTGGCTTTTTAGCCGCCCCAGCCTCACCCCGGCTCTTTTATTGACTGCGGCTTCGGATTCATATCGATATTGCGCGCGGTGCCTAAGAGCGTTGCACACAGCGTCTCGCTTCCGTCTTCGGCCACGGCGTACACATCGGCGGCGCAAATCGTCAGAAGCTTGCCAGCGTCAATCACCCGCCCTCTGGCTCGTAACGCAACACCTTGGGCGGGGGCAATCAGTTTGAGGGTGGCATCGATAGTGGCATTGACCCAGCCGGGTTTCAGCGTGGTACCGGCAGCGGCCACCGCCGCAAAGTCCGCAATGGCAAATACTGGCGTCGCCTGCATCTGGCCAGGCCGAAAAGTAAAGGCGTCCTGGACGGGAATTTCAAGCTCCACCACGGACGGCGCGATGCGATTGAAGCGTAAACCCAGCGTGCGCGCCATGGGCATGGACAGCACCAGGCGCTCCAAGGCTTTAAAACTAGGGTTCGTGTCTGTAGCACCTGTGCTCATTTCTTACTCCGTTTGCGTGATGGGTTGGAAGTGGCGCTTGCCGCCGTATTTTTTAACGGTGGTTTTTGCAGCCATTCCATATGAGAAATAACTTGCGCACGCAGGGCCGCGAGTGCAGCCAGCTCTTTATCTATTTCTGCAACACGCACCTCCAAAGCCTCCACCATGTCCGCGTTGCGCAGCCGCCCGGCGCGGTAGGCGGGTAGCCGCTGGGCAATCGCAGCCAAGGAAAAGCCGATCTTGCGCGACATGGCAATGAAGACAACTTCGCGCCGCATGGCTTCGGTGTAGTCGCGATAGCCATTGGCATGGCGCACCGGCTCCAAAAGCCCCAAGCGCTCGTAGTGGCGCAAGGCGTGGGTGGAGACACCGGTTCGCTTGGCAAGCTCTGAAATCTTCATGGACCGAAGATTAGCAAGCTTGGTCTAAGGCGAAGGTTAGATGGGTGTCGCCTTCGCTACAAATTCGGTGCTTTCTAATGAGCGTGTTTTTGGAAAACGCGCGGACTTAGCGTTGTCTGGGTACGACTAATTACTCCAAGGATTAATCACATCCAAGCCCAGAGCAGCAAAATCCCGCGTGTTGCGCGTGACCATGCGCAGGCCATGCTGCGCGGCCGTACAGCTAATAGGCTGTCAACGGTTGGCAGGGGGCGACCTCCAGCTGGCTCGTCTAATCCATACTATTTATAGCATTTCGGTTTCCTGCTACGGGCCATCTACGGTCATTCGCGAGTGGCTGGTATGGGTAGGCACAACCACATTTCAAGAATGATTTCCAAAGATATCAAGCTAACTGAAGGAGGTTCCTGTCGCGTGAGTGGGTCAGCACATTTTGAGATCCGCCAAAGTAATCATGAGCAGTTTGGGGTCCAAAGGGGATGACTCAAAGCCCATGTGTTCGTAAAAGATCTTGGCATCATCGGACAGGGCTTGAACAGTCAGCCCGCGAATGCCAATGACGTCGGCAGCCTGGAGGATGCGCAGCGCAGCATCACGGACTAGTGCTCGGCCCAAACCCTGCCCATGCAGACTAATGTTGACGCCCAGACGGCCCAGAACCACAACAGGAATGGGGTCAGGCATGTTGCGGCGCATGCGGCCAGTGGCTTCGTTGCAATTCACGACACCAGAAGCGATGGCGTAATAGGCCACGACTTGATCACCTTTGCAAACGACGTAGGTTCTAGAGGCACCCTGAATTTGATTCTTAAGCGCACGGCGCTTGAGCCATGCGTCCAGACTTTCCACGCCGCAAAAAAATTGCTCAGTCTGGTGCTGTTCAGAAAGCAGAACAGGCGCAAGTAACTGCATCAATCAACGCTCCCATGGGGGCGGCGTTTGCATCGTTTTGCGCAGGCGCTGGTTAGGTTTTGGCGGCATGTCAAGCCGCGCCAAAAATTGCGAGTAGGCCTCAGAACTTACCGAAATGATGACCTGGTCAAGTAGTGCATCTTCCGCAGCCAACCTGGCCGCATCCAAAATGAAATCCGTGCGGTTCTTACCGCGCGTCTTGGCTGCGCGATCAATGAGGTTGCGCTCCTCGGGCTTGATTCGGATGTTGAGGGTCTCGCGTTTAACTTCGAGTGTGGCTGGCATAGAGTTTTTCCCTACAAAATCCGATACTAGCATAATGTAATGACAATGTCATTGTTATATCCCTGATGCTGGTTCGGGCCAGGTGCTGACCTAGCTGCGCGCGCCTGTCTTCGCCTTCCAACGCATTGCCCCGCCTGCGCATGCGAGCGTATCGCCAGCACATTAGTCACTTTCGGTATGGTGGCAAAGCTTTTTTATTTCATCGGCATTTAACCGTTGGGCGGGTCAGAAGGCAGACTTGTCCAGACCTTTCCTAGGTGTTTCGCGACCAGAAGAATATTGGGTTTTATCGGCATGTCCGGACAAGCGCTGACTTTCTAAATCAGACCCACACAAAGCCAAGTACCAGAAACACGCCCATTGGTCGTATTGAAAAACCTGTCCACGAACTGGATCAACACCGGAAACCACCCATTTTTTTTGCCGTATCAAACACCCAGCTCACTGCACTGCGGGCTCAGATGACTCCGACGTCAAGAAACCTTCCGCGCAATTTGCGCACCACATCGGCCAGCACAATTGGATCAAGCTGGTTCTTTTTCAGAAATGCTTTCCACTGAGTTTGCTTGATTGCATCGTCTGCAAAGGTGTCTGTGAATCCGATGGGCACCGTGGTCGGCATGGGCATTTTGCGGCGCTCTAAAGTTGCTTCAATGGCGCGGCGGACTTCGAGGGGGTCAAGCGTAGTGTCCCCCAATAGCACCCACAAATCGAAGTAATCCTTCATTCGTGTGTTGGCCAGCCCCAGCAAGCACACTGCATGGAACTTTTCGGCGACAACCGTGTATTTCGGATAGGCCCGCAGTTGTGGTGCCGGAAAATCTTCCAGCAGTACCGGGTAGCTGATCGCCTGTGGTGCCGGAGTCACCGCGTCGCCGAACCCGATATCAACTTGCAGTGCGATGCGCGCACCATCCAACGTTGCCTGAATGTCGATCCGCACACCTCCATAGCCTACCTCTTTGCGGATGCTCGACCCCCTGACGGAATCGGGGTCAAACACTACCCCGTCCTCTACAGAGGTGAGGCAAATTTCCTGAAAAATGCGAACGGCTGTATCCACATCATCCGGGCCAAAGCCCAAAAGATCAAGGTCGCGGGTGGGTCGGTGTGCAAGGTCATACCAAAGCGTGAACAGCAAGGCACCCTTGAGCAGGAAATTTGACGCGTGCTCGGAAACGGACAGTCGGTATAGCAAACGCTCCAGTCCGTAATGCGTGAGCGTCAAATTGAAGTCTTGCTTCGTTGCGTCGGCGTGTTGTTTCAGGCGTGCACGGACCGATGCCGCCAGATTGCGATTCACGTTGACACGCTCTCGAGGTAGGGGCGCATGATGTTGGCAACCCGGTCGACCGCCGCGAAATGCCAAATCTCGTCCATCGTAAATTTTCGTTGTGCCCATCCATCGCGCAGGGCTTCCAGTGCAATGTCCAGACCGATTTTGTTGCGGTATTTGAAGCAATCGGCCACAGTTTTGGCGGCGTTAAACACCGGCACGCTCACGCCATCAATCGGTAGGTGCTCAATGCCATCGGTGAATGCCAACCCGGACATGCGCACAGGCCGAATTCTGGGTTGGTCAAGCCGTGAAATATGCGCGCGGTGCTCAATGGCAAGCCAGACCTCAAACGGTGCCTGCGTCCCGATGCCATGCAAGCGCAGTGCCGAAAGGAGGCAAACCACTCCCAGTGGCACACGCAGCGCCACTTCCGCAAGCGACCGGTGCTCGCTAATGGCCCGCCCCGGCAGTCCATAAATCCCTCGTGCAAGTCTATCGAGCTTGCCTGCTGCAACCAGTCGGCTCAACACAATGGTTGGCAACTGCTGCTGCGCAAGATCCCGGGCGCGCAACAGCGGTCTTGCCCTGGCAAGTTCCAGGACAGCATGCTCATGCGTTGATTGGGAGCGAAGGTTCATGGTGTAAGTATGTTGCATTATGTTTGCATTTGTCAATAAATTGCATGCAAACGCAACACCCAGCCTTGCGGCTCCAATAATCCTGAACAGCGGCGATCAAACACCCCCGTGGTGAGTATCGAGAGCACATCCTGAAGTGCATTCATGGGGATAAATACCCAAAGCTGGCGTTATTCCCCCCGCCCCCGCGCCAAGGTCCTCTCCCTCTCCCTGGGCCCAAACGAAGAAGCCAGCGCCCCTTCCGCTTCCAGACCCTCTATATAAATCGCCTCAATCTCTGGCGCGGCGCGGCGCAGTTCGCGTTCGGCGAAGGGCAGATGCAGCAGTGCGCGCAGGGCGTAGAGGATGCGCAGCCAGCCGGGTATCCAGATGCGGCCTTTGCGCGCTTGCATGCCGCGCACGATAGCGCGGGCGGCGTCTTGCGGCGATGTTTCGCTATTGAGCGGGCCGGGCATGGTGGCGCGCAGGCGCACAAAGCCTGGGTGCAGCGCGCCCTCGGTGACAAGCGGCGTGCTGACCCAGCCGGCATGCACCACGCCCACATCTACCCCATGCGAAGCCAGCTCGATGCGCCAGGAGTTGCCCATGGCCTCCACCGCTGATTTGCTGGCCGCATAGGCTGACATCACCGGCGGGTGCGCAAACGAGGATACCGAGGCATTGATCAGCACATAGCCGCGCGCTTGCATCACCGCAGGCAGCGCAGCGCGCACGGTGTTGAACACGCCAAACACATTCACCTCCACACAGCGCTTCCAGGCCTGCGGCTCCACCAACGCCAGCGGCCCGAAGGCGGCGACACCGGCATTGGCAAACACCACATCGATGCGCCCATGGCGCGCCAAGGTTTGCGCGGCCACGCGCTCCATGGCGGGCAAGTCGGTTACATCGGCCACCAAGTGCAACACATCGCCACCGCAGCGCGTGGCCATGGTGGCAAGAGGCTCGGCGTCGCAATCCACCAAGACGGGTACGCCGCCTTGGGCCAGCACTTCGAGGGCCGTGGCCGCGCCTATGCCCGATGCCGCGCCGGTGATGAGGACGACCTGGCCTTTGAATGTTGAAGTGGCAGATGGCATAAGAAAAATTTATGAAATGGACAGAAGGCCGCTAGACAGACCAGCGGCGCAAGCGTGCAAGTCATGCGCTACGCCGCGAAACAAAAATTAGCAGCGCCTGGCGGAGCCCGCAGCTTAAACCGATTTGTTAACCATGAAATACACAATCGGCAGCGGCAGCACGGTAGCTATCGCACCGGCGATTTGCCAGATGCGCGAGAGGCGCCAGTAGTCTTCGCCCACGGTGTCGCTGGCGCGCAGCAATGCGCGTTGTTTGAACTGGATAGGCACCAGCACCAACAGCCATATCAGCCCGGAAAAACTTAGCAGCCCGTACGACCACTGTATCCAGGGGTGACCCGCGCCGCCATCAAAATGCACCGCCATGCCGTGGCCGGTCCAGACCACGCCGATTGCACCGGTCAGGGTAAATAGGCCATCGGTAATCAGCACCATGGTGTTGCTGAACTGGATGATGGCATGGTTGCGCGTGCGCTCGGCCAATAGCGCCCACACGCCGCTGACGATGACATTGCCCAAAAACAATGCAGCGCAAACCAAGTGGATGACTTTGAGCTCAGGGTGCATGCGGCGATCCATCGACTTGGGCACTGCTTGCATCCGGCGCGCTATCTTGATTGGCACCACCTGCATGTGTGGATTGCTTCGCTGCGCTCGCAATGGCGGCATCTGCCTTTTGGCGGCGCGTTTGTTCGCGTGCTATTCGCAGATCACGCATTTGCCACCACACGAACAAGGCCCCTGCGCATACCAGTACCAGCACCTCGACGAGCTTGAGCGACACAGTGCTTTAGCGATTGATCCGCTCGCGTTGCTCCAGGCGCCCGAACAAGTCCACCATCCATTCCACGCGCTGATCAAAGCTGCGCTTGGGCAGGGTCCAGGGTTTGTTGTCGTGGCTGGGGCGGCGGTCGCGACTGACCACATCGACCAAAAATGCAATCGCGGGCACCGGGCTGATGGCCACCGCCGGCATGGCCGGGGCTTTGAACGCCACCGAGGCAGCGCGGGCAATCAGCGCCAACTTGCGGCTGGTGGAAACCACGGTGCGGCGGTCTATGGAGTTAAGGCCTTCGCGCTCTAACTGTTTACCGATTTCGGCATACACCAAGCGCGCCGCTTGGATGGCGGGACGGCAGTCCCATGGAAGCTCGGCCAGGCCGAATTCGCCACGGCGGTACAGCACATCGGCGCGCAGCAGCAGGCGCTGGGTAAAGCCGGCGATGCGCGCATCAAACACCGGATTAGCAATCCAGGCATCAGCGTCCATACCAATCTCGCGGAACCAAGCGCGCGGCAGGTAAAGGCGGCCATTGCGCGCGTCCTCGCCCACGTCGCGGGCGATGTTGGTCAGTTGCATGGCCACGCCCATTTCGCAAGCACGGGCAATAGCGGTGTCGGTGGATGCGCCCATGATGATGGACATCATGGCGCCCACGGTACCGGCTACGCGGGCGCCGTAGGCCTCGACGTCGGCCAGGGTTTCGTAACGTCGGTCTTGGGTGTCCCACAAAAAGCCATCGAGCAAGGCATCTAGCAAACCGCGCGGTATGCCGTAGCGGTGCACCACATGCGCCAGCGCACGGTCAGCGTCCATGGTGCCGGGGCGGCCCTCGTAAATTTCGTCCAGGCGCTGTTGCAGGTCTTGCATGGCCAGCTTGGGGTCCTGGCCCAAGTCGATAGCGTCGTCGGCCAAACGGCAATAGGCATACAGCGCAGTAGCAGGTGGCCGCAAGCGTGTGGGCAGCAGCTTGGAGGCCGCAAAAAACGATTTAGAGCCGCCGCGCATCAGCTGGCGGCAAGCCTCTAGGTCGTAGGCCTTGGGTACAGCAACGGGATGGTTTTCAGGCAAAGCTTGTGACATCGGGCACCACCTCTTGAAGCATTTTTGCGGACATCAACACACTGGGCACACCGGCACCGGGTTGGCTGCTGGCACCGACCATGAACAAACCTTGCACGTCTTCAGACCGGTTGTGCGGCCGAAACCAAGCGCTTTGCGTCAGGATGGGCTCTAAGCCAAAGCCTGCGCCTTTGTAGGACCACAAACGGTCTTGAAAATCTTGCGGCGTAGTGACTTTGGACGACACCACATGCTGCTTCAAATTAGGCAGCACGCTCTCTTGCAAAGCGGTGGCAATCGCATCGCGGTATTGCTCGGTCACCGCGGCCCAGTCGGTGCCGCTGCTCAGGTTGGGCACTACGGATAGCGCATAAAAACTATCGCATCCGGGTGGGGCCAGCGAAGGGTCGGTGGCAGTGGGCCGGTACAGATACAGGCTGAAGTCTTTGGACAGCGTGTGGTTTTTAAAAATGTCTTGCAGCAAGCCTTTGTAGCGCGGGCCCAGCACCATCATGTGGTGCGGCACATCGTGGTACTGGCGGTCGGTGCCAAAGTACCAGACAAACAGGCCGGACGAGTAGTTGCCTTTGGCAATGCGCTTATCCGTCCAGTGTTTGCGGTGCTGCGGTTCCACCAGGTGCCGGTAGGTCCAGGCCGCATCGCCATTGCTGACCACGATGTCTGCGGGGATAAATTCGCCATTGGCAAGTTCTACACCACGGGCGCGGCCTGCCTCTACACGGATACGCGTGACCGGTGTGTTGTAGCGGATGGGCACATTGCGCGCCTGCAGCAAATTGACCAGCTCGCGCACGATGGCGCCCGTGCCGCCCATGGCCGAGTGCACGCCCCAGCGCCGCTCAAGTGCATGGATGAGCGCATACACGCAGGTGACCGAATACGGATTGCCACCGATGAGCAGTGGATGAAAGCTCATAACGATGCGTAGCTTGGGGTGCTTGATGTGTTGGGCCACCAAGCTATAAATAGAGCGCCACGCCTGCATGCGCGCCAAGTTGGGCATGGCTTTGACCACATCGCCCAGGGTTTCAAAGGGAACCAAGCCCAGCTCTTGAAAGCCGAGCTGGAAGCAACGCTCGGAAGCCTGCATTAAGTTTTTGAAGCCTTGCACGTCTTCGGGGC
>CAJBBZ010000156.1 GCA_903951445.1 uncultured beta proteobacterium | reverse complement strand
CTGGAGCATATTGGCCACCACTTTGGCCGTGATGGGCACGCGGGTGGAGCGTGGACGGCGGTCCTGGCGGGCGTAGCCAAAATAGGGAATGACGGCGCTGATGCGTTCGGCCGAGGCGCGCTTGAGCGCATCGACCATGATCAGCAACTCCATCAGGTTTTCGGCGGTCGGGGCGCAAGTGCTTTGTAAGACAAAGACGTCGCGGGCGCGCACGTTTTGGTTGATTTCGACGGTGACTTCACCATCGGAGAAGCGTCCTACATGGGCCGCGCCCAGACTGATACCCAAGTCATGCGCCACTTCCGCGGCCAACACGGGGTTGGCATTGCCGGCAAATAACATGAAGTCGGGGGCGGTAACGGCTTGCATAGGAGTGGGGCTTGGGTGGGCAGGGCTGCGCGCTGGTGGGCGGTTTCAGGACTTCATCGGGCCGTCTGGCTGTACCGTTAATAAAATTTGGCAGGGGAAGAAGGATTCGAACCTTCGCATGCTGGAATCAAAATCCAGTGCCTTAACCAACTTGGCGATTCCCCTACACGGGTTGCCGACACAAGGCCGTCAACCGAAATCCAACGCTTTCAACACCACCCTTGCAGGGGATGCGCCTCCAAACTGTTGCAGACCCGCAGCGCCATGTCGCCAGGGGCTTCATGCAATAGGGTATCCGCTGGCAGTGGTGCAAACACCGCACTGCCTGAACCCGTCATCCTGGCGGGCAATCCCTGGCCCGCAAACCAGGCAATTGACTGGCCCACAGCCGGGCAAAGCAGTTCGGCTACCGGCTGCAAGTCATTCCGGCCAAAGCCGTAGGGGTTTGCAGCGAAGCCTGAAATTATAGCAAGGGCGGTATTGCGCTCCAGCATCGGGTGGGCGAAGACGCTGCGGGTGTCCAAGCCGGCATCGGGTTTGAGCACCGCGAAACGCCCCGCAGGCAGGTCGAGCGGCGTCAGCTTTTCGCCCACACCTTCCACCCAGGCGTGCTGCCCGAGTAGGAAAAAAGGCACATCCGCACCCAGTTGCAGGCCAATACCGGCCAATTGCGCCTGCGTCCAGCCCAGTTTCCAGAGCCGGTTGAGTGCCAGCAGGGTAGAGGCCGCATCCGAAGAGCCGCCGCCCATGCCCGCTTGGGCGGGCACGGATTTGGCAATGCCGATGTGCACACCGAAGGCACAGCCGCTGGCGCTTTGCAGCGCTTTGGCCGCGCGCAGGCATAAATCGTCTTCAGGTAGGGCCCAAGTCAGGTCTTCGCGGCTGATTTGGCCATCCTGGCGCAACTCAAAGTGCAAGGTATCGCACCAATCAATCAGCATAAAAGCCGATTGCAGCAAGTGGTAGCCGTCGGCGCGCCGCCCGGTGATATGCAAAAACAAATTGAGCTTGGCCGGGGCGGGAATGTCGTAAAGCGCCTGCATGGCCTGCATTATCTGGGTTCGAGCACCAGGTCGATTTGCACAGCAGGCGTGCGGTCCACGCTACGCGCCCGGATGCGGCCTTGCAGCCTGTCCAGGGTTTGTATCTCCCAGCCCGGCGCGCTTTCAGGCCGTCCGTGTAGCCAGGCGAAAAAGGCTTGCATGGGCAAAGCGCTGCCTAGCGTGTGGGTAGTCATGGCATCGACCGATTCAAAGCTGCGCTTTTGATCGCCTAACTCGAGCGTGGCCGAAGTGGCGTCCCATTGCATGCGCGCCATGCGGGTGCCCAGCGGGGAATTGAGCGTGAGGCTTGCGCGCCGCGCTGTGCCTTCCAGAAAAAAATCCGCGCTGATACGCTGCGGTGGGTCGCCCGCCACCTGCACCGACAAGCGGCCTTCCCACACGTCGTTGGGGGTGACGTACTCCTGCCGTTTGGCCGGTGTGCTGCAGGCTGTTAGCAGCGCGGCTACCAGCACCAGACAGACTGCAAACAGGTACCGGGCCGATGGCAGCCTGGCGCTCATTTGCTGCCGCGCAGCCGCAAGATGGTGGACTTGAGCGTGTCGTTATCGCGGTTGAGCTCCAGCCCCTTGGCCCAGGCGGCATTGGCCTCTTCGCGCAGATTCATCGCCCACAAAACCTCACCCAAATGGGCCGCAATTTCGGCATCCGGGCGCGTGGCATAAGCGGCGCGCAGGATGCGCACGGCCTCGGCCTTATTGCCGCTACGAAATTCCACCCAAGCCAGGCTGTCCAAAATAAACGGATCGTTGGGCGCGAACTTAAGGGCTTTTTCGATCAATTCGCGGGCCTCGGGCAAGCGCTGGTTGCGATCGGCCAGGGAATAGCCCAGGGCGTTGTAGGCGGCGTGGTAATCGGGTTGCAGCGTGATCACGCGCCGCAGGATTTTTTCCATCTCATCGGGGCGCCCGAGTTTTTCAGCGGACAAGGCCAGGTCGTACAACAAGTCGGCATCGTCCGGGGTTTTTTGGTTCGCCTGACTTATCAGCGCATAGGCTTCTTCCTCGCGTCGACCGTCCCGCAATATTGACAATTGCGCTTGTAACTTGGTACGCGCCTGATCGGCATCGTCCTCGGGCAGGTTGTTTACCAAAGACAGTGCTTCATCGGTGCGGCCCTGCTTGGCCATCATCAGGGCGCGGCGTATTTGTACGCGCGCAATATCTTGGGGGCTGTTGATGCGCGCCAAAAAGCTTTGGGCTTTTGCAAAATCGCCCTGCTTTTCCGCGATTTGCGATAGCAGCAAATAAGCCTGCACGATGCCGCGCGGCGTCAGGCTGTCTTCATCCGGGTCCTCCTGCGCGCGGCTTGCGGGTAAGGCGCCCAAGTAGCGGTTCAAAGACTGCTCGGCCTGTTGCAGGTCTTGGTTTTGAAATTCAATCGAGCCGCGCACCAACCAGGCTTCGGCATAGTCCGGCTGCGCCTGCGTGAGCAATGTCGCCTGCACCAGTGCTTGGGGATAACGCTGCAAGTCGATCAATTTGCGCACATAGCCCATGCGCACATTCGTGGATGGCGCAGCAGCGAAGTAGTTGGTCAGTAGTGCATCCAGATCATCGCTGCTGCCATCGAGCAAATTGATCGCCAAGGACGCAATATCGTCTGACAAAGGCGCCAGCGCAGCGCCTTTACGCGCTGCCGCGAGTGCTGCAGCGCGGTTGCCAGCCACCAAGCGCAAATTGCCGATAGCGGCCCAGCTGGCAGGCCCGCTGCTGCGGTTGGCCAGTTCTGCGGCCAGGGCTTTTTCGACCACATCCGCGGCAGCGACTTTGTCGTTGGCGCGCAGATAAAGACGTGTCAGCGCGGTGACGAGCGCGGCGCGTTCGGCTTGCGCGGCCCGTGTCACGCTGCGCTGCAAAGGCGCCAGCGTTTCGGGCAGGCGGTTGAGCCCGATCAGCAATTGCAAAAGGTAGCGGTCCGCCTCTTGTGATTGCGGCAGGGCTTGTTGCCAGGCCTTGGCCGCACTCACCGCAGCATTGGCATCGCGACCGGACAAAGCCATATCGACTGCACGCTGAAACAGCTGCGCCTCATTGGACTCACGCGCCGCGTGCAACATCAGGCTGTAGGCCGCACCGATGTCGCCATTGTTAAAGCTCAGCTCGGCCAGCGTCACTTGGTAAAAGATGGACGCGGTGAGCGCAGAGCGCTCGGGCGCCTTCTCTGCGGCAGCGGTTTCGGGCAGCGGCGATTTGGCCGATTGGGCGTGCGCGCCAGGCGCAAAGGCCAGCAGCGCAAGGGCCATCAAATAGGGGATGCGTGACATGCAGCCATAATAATCCAAGGCCTGCGCCACAGCCCGCAGCGCCGGGGCCATGCCCCTGCATTGGCTTTGCTCTACTTAATCCACCCATGCCCGAATTACCCGAAGTTGAAGTGACACGCCTGAGCTTTGCCGATCGCATTGCCGGGGCGCGCATCGTGGCGTTGCGCATGGGCAAAGCCCTGCGCTGGCCGCTGCGCTGCGAGCCACAAACCCTGACGGGATGCCAGGTGCTGGGAGTGCGGCGGCGGGGTAAATACCTGTTGCTGGATTTGGACGCAGGCATTTTGCTGCTGCATCTGGGCATGTCGGGCAGCCTGCGTTTTGAGCACACGCCGGGCGAAGCCGGTAAGCACGACCACATGGATTTGCAAACCAGCCAAGGCACGCTGCGACTGCACGACCCGCGCCGCTTTGGAGCCGTGGTGTTTGCACATGCAGAGTCCAGCCCCGAAGCCCGCAAGCTTTTGGGCAAGCTAGGGGTGGAGCCCTTGGGTGACGATTTTCAGGCCAAGGAATTTTGGCTAGCGCTCAAAAAACGTAAAACGGTGATCAAGCAAGTGCTGTTGGGGGGCGAACTGGTGGTGGGCGTTGGCAATATTTACGCTAGCGAAGCGCTGTTCATGGCCGGGATTCGGCCTACCACCCGGGCCGAGCGCATCAGCTTGGCGCGCGCCACCCGCTTGCACGCCGCGATACGCACGGTGCTGGCGCGGGCGGTGCAGATCGGCGGCAGCACGCTTAAAGACTTTTCCAACGCGCAGGGCGAATCGGGCTACTTCCAATTAGAGGCGGCGGTCTATGGCCGCGAAGGCCTGCCCTGCCGCGCTTGCGGTACCGCCATCAAAGCCATACGCCAAGGACAACGCTCCACCTTTTTTTGCCCGGTATGCCAAAAGCCTTAAGCGCTAAAGCCATGTCCGGCGTGGCGGACAAAGTGGTGCACTGGCAAAAAAGCCACGGGCGCAACAGCCTGCCCTGGCAAAACACGGTCGATCCCTACCGCGTGTGGCTGTCTGAAATCATGTTGCAGCAAACCCAGGTCGCCACGGTGCGCGACTACTTTGAACGCTTTACCCGCCGCCTGCCCACGGTGGCTGATTTGGCGGCGGCCAGCGCCGACGAAGTGATGGGTTTGTGGAGCGGGCTGGGGTACTACAGCCGGGCGCGCAATCTGCATCGCTGCGCGCAAATCGTGATGCAAGAGCACGGCGGGCAATTCCCCAGGCAAGCGGAGCTGCTGCAAACCTTACCCGGCATTGGCCGCTCTACCGCGGCGGCCATTGCGTCCCTGTGTTTTGGCGAGCGGGTGGCGATTTTGGATGCGAACGTGAAGCGCGTGCTGACGCGATTGCTGGCCTTTGAAGGCGACCTGGCGCAAGCGGCGCAAGAACGTGCACTATGGGCTTTGGCGCAATCGCTGGTGCCCGGTGAGAAAGCGGATGCCAAAGCCATGGCACGCTACACGCAAGGCATGATGGACTTGGGGGCGACTGTGTGCCTTTCGCGCAAACCGCTTTGTGGCGAATGCCCGCTACAGCTTGACTGCCGCGCGCACGCTGCGGGGCGCATGGACGAGTTTCCGGTGCGCACGCGCAAGCTCAAACGCAGCAGCCAGTCGCTCTGGCTGTTGTGGGCGCAAGACGCCAGCGGTGCGGTATGGCTGCAAAGACGGCCTGCGCCGGGCGTTTGGGCGGGCCTCTATTGCCTGCCGGTGTTTGACAGCGAAGCCGCTTTGCACGGGGCCTTGCCCGCGACTGCGCGCAGCAAATTGCAGACGCTGGAAAGCTTTGTGCATGTGCTCACGCACAAAGACTTGCATATCCATCCGCTGCTTGTGCGCTTCAGCGCTAGTCGCCGCTTGCCTTCTTTGGACGGCGGCTGGGTTGGCAACACAGACTGGCCGACCTTGGGCCTGCCAGCGCCGGTGCGCAAACTCCTCGAAACCTTTGTGCCTGCTTAAGGCCTCGCCGCGATAACGCATTGCGGCTTGCAAGTGCAACTTGCGCTTGCGTTTCCTGCCGGCACTGGTACGCAAACTCTTAGAAACTCTAAATCCCGCTTGAAGCCTGGCCCGAAAAGTCCAGCTCAGGCTCGTGCTGCAATTCGCGGTGGCGCTTTAAGGTGACCCAATGCGGCGCGAAGTGGGCGGCTAATTGCTCGACCAAATACACCGAGCGGTGTTGGCCACCGGTGCAGCCAACGGCCACGGTGACATAGCTGCGATGGTCCAACACCAAAGCGCCCATCCAGCCATCTAAAAAATTGCTTAACTGCTCTTGCATTTGCGCCACTTCCGGCTGCACGCGCAAAAATTCGGCCACCGGTGCATCTCTTCCGGTTAGCACGCGCAACTTGGCTTCGTAATGCGGGTTGGGCAGCATGCGCACATCAAACACAAAATCTGCGTCCGAGGGCACGCCACGCTTGTAAGAAAAAGACTGGAACACCAATGTCAGCTGGGCGACTGGCGCGGTAATCATGCTTTTGACATACCCTTGCAATTGGGCCGAGCGGATCATGCTCGAATCAATCACATACGACTGCGCGCGTATGTCGGCGAGCAAACTACGCTCTAGTTCAATCGCATCGGCCAGTGCGCGCCGGTCGTCACCCGGCTGGGTATCGGTTTGGGACAAAGGATGTTTACGGCGGGTTTCGGAATAGCGGCGCACCAGTGTCTCGGTGTTTGCATCCAAAAACAAGGATTTGATGCCAATGCCCTGCGCGCGCAATGTGTCCAGATCCCCCGGCACCAGCGGCAAGCCTTTGGCGCTGCGGACATCCATGGCAATCGCTACGCGGCCAGAGGCTTCGCCTTGTTGCAAGGCTATGAATTGCAAAAGAAGCGCCGGCGGCAAATTGTCCACACAGTAATAACCGGCGTCTTCTAAGGCATGCAGGGCGACGGACTTGCCCGAGCCGGACATGCCGGTGATAAGGACTAATTCGAGTTTGCGATCAGCCACGGGCTTGCTCCAGCATTTCGCGCGCATGCGCCATGGTTGTTGCCGAACTGCTTTGACCGCCCAGCATACGTGCGATTTCGGTTTCGCGCTGGGCTTGCTGCACGGGGGCGACATCGCTTAAGGTTTGACCGCCTTGCAATTGTTTGCGCACCACCCAATGCTGGTCGGCGCACGCGGCCACTTGGGGCAAATGGCTAACCGCCAACACCTGGCGGTCGCTACCTAGTTTGCGCATCAAGCGGCCCACGGTGTGCGCTACCGCGCCGCCCACACCGGCATCCACTTCGTCAAAGATCAGCGTTTGCGCGCCGCCTGCTTGGCTAGCGGTCACGGCAATGGCCAGCGCTATGCGCGACAGCTCGCCGCCCGAGGCCACCTTGCCCACCGGGCGCGGTGTGCTGCCAGCGTGCCCAGCCACCAAAAACACGATGTCTTCCAGGCCGCTTTGGTGTGGCTGCGCAGTGGGCTGCAACTGCACCTGAAACAGCCCCCCTTGCATACCCAAGCCTTGCATGGCCTCGGTGATGGCGGCGGCCAGTTTGGGCGCGGCTTGCTGGCGCACCTTAGAAACTTTGCGCGCCTCGGTCATAAAAGCTGCTTGCGCCTGCTGTGCTTGGGCCAGCAAATGGGCGCTGTCGGCAGCGGCGTCCAGCTGCGCCAGTTCGTGTTTCCAAGCGATGTGTGTGGCAGCTAATTCTTGGGGGCTGCGTTTGTAACGGCGCGCCAGGGACACCCACAGTGCCATGCGCGCGTCAAGTTCGGCCAGTTGCGCCGGGTCCAGCTCCACGCGGCGCTGGTAGGCACGCAAGCTGTGTACTGCGTCTTCCACCTGCGCAATCGCCGATGCCAGCACCTCGGCCGGGCCTTGGAAGTCGGCATCCAAATGCGTTTGGCTTTGGATCTGCTGCAAGGCGCTGTGCAAATTGCGTAAGGCAGAAGGCTCTTCATCGCTGAGCACGGTCAAGGCGCTATGCGCCGCATCGAGCAGCGTTTGGCCATGGGCTAAGCGGCTGTGCGCGGCATTGAGTTCGTCCCATTCGTCCGCGCCGGGGTTGAGCTTGTCCACTTCGCCAATCTGCCAGGCCAGGCGTTCGCGCTCACGCTGCAACACGTCTTGCGCCTCCAGCGCTTTGTCGTACGCGGCTTGCGCTGTGCGCCAGTTGTGCCACAAGCCGCTTAAAGCGCTGGTGGAAATGCGGGCGTAATCGTCCAGCAGGGCGCGCACCGCATCGGGCCGGGTGAGGCTTTGCCAGGCGTGCTGGCCATGGATATCGAGCACCTGTTCGCCCACATGGCGCAGTTGCTGCGCGGTGGCGGCCAGGCCATTGATCCAAGCTCGGCTTTTACCGGTGTTGTCCACACTGCGGCGCAGCAGCAGGCTGTCCGCGCCCTCAAAACCGGCTTCGGCCAGCCAGGGCAGCAGAGCCGCTGGCGTATCAAACTCAGCGCTAACATCAGTACGCGCAGCGCCTTCGCGAATCAGGCCGACATCGGCACGCGCGCCGGTGGCCAGTTGCAAGGCGTCAATCAAGATGGACTTACCCGCGCCAGTCTCGCCGGTGAGCACGGTAAAACCCGCCTCCAGCTCCAGGTCTAGCGTGGCGACGATGACAAAGTCGTGCAGCGCAATGCGTTTGAGGCCCACTGCTTAACTCCCCCCCTCATTCCAGTGCAGCTTGCGGCGCAAGGTGTCAAAGTAAGTCCAACCCTTGGGGTGCAAAAAGCGCACGCCATGCTCCGAGCGGCGCACCACGATGCGGTCGCCGTGCATCAAGATGGCCAGGGACTGCATATCAAAGTTGGCACTGGCGTCGCGCCCGGAGACGATTTCGATAGCAATTTCGCTGCTGTGCGAGAGCACGATAGGCCGGTTGGACAAGGTGTGCGGCGCAATCGGCACCAGCACCCAGCCCGGCGTGGAAGGGTGCAACATCGGCCCGCCAGCCGACAAGGCGTAAGCGGTGGAGCCGGTGGGCGTGGCGATGATCAGGCCGTCGGCGCGCTGGTTGGCGACGAAATGGCCATCGACCTCGACCCGCAACTCCACCATGCCCGAGGTTGCGCCCCGGTTGACCACCACATCGTTCATGGCCAAGGCCGAGAACACACATTCCCCACCACGAATCACCTGCGCCTGCATGAGGCTACGGTCATCGACTTCGTACTCACCGGCCAGCATGGGGCCCAGGGTTTCGGCGTAGCGTTCTAGCGCAATATCGGTGATAAAGCCCAGGCGCCCCTGGTTGATGCCGATGAGGGGCACCTGAAAGGGCGCCAGCCTGCGCCCCACGCCCAGCATGGTGCCATCCCCGCCCACCACCAGGCACAAGCCGCATTGGCGGCCTATGGCTTCAATGTCCATGGCCGCGTAGCCCGTCAGGCCCAGTTTGGTGGCGGTATCGATCTCCAACACCACCTCGCAGCCTTGGTCCATCAGGAAATGGGCGATGCCGTCCAGCGTGGCGCGCGAGGCGGCCATCGCGGCCGGGGCGTGGCTGGACAGGTATTTGCCGGTGATGGCAACCTGGCGGAACTGCGGGTTCAGGCGGAGGTTCATAGGCAAATTACATCACTAAAATGTTTTGATGCTCGATGATCGCTCCAAGTTGTTACTCAAGGCGCTGGTTGAACGCTATATAGCCGATGGGCAACCCGTGGGTAGCCGCACCTTGTCCAAAGCACCCGGACTGGAATTGTCGCCCGCCACCATCCGCAATGTGATGTCCGACCTGGAGGACCTGGGGCTGATTGTCAGCCCGCATACCTCCGCCGGGCGCGTACCCACGGCGCGCGGCTACCGCTTGTTTGTGGACACCATGCTGACGGTACAGCCGCAGCACTTCGCCGCCCATAGCCTGGCGCCGGACCAGCCGCAAAAAGTGATTTCCAACGCCGCTAACCTGCTGTCCAACCTGTCGCAATTTGTGGGCGTGGTGATGGCGCCGCGGCGCACCAACGCCTTTCGGCACATGGAGTTTTTGCGCCTTTCCGAACGGCGTATTTTGGTGATCATCGTCTCGGCCGACGGCGATGTGCAAAACCGCATCATCTTTACCGAGGCGGATTATTCGCAGTCGCAATTGATCGAGGCGGCCAATTTTTTGAACAGCCACTATGTCGGGCTGGATATTGAAGAAGTGCGCAGCCGCTTGCAAAACGAAGTGGAGAGCCTGCGCTCGGAGATCGCCACCTTGATGGCCGCTGCAGTGAATGTCAATTCCGAAGCCGTAACCCAAGAGCAGGACGAAGTGGTGATTTCGGGCGAGCGCAATTTGCTCAAACTGAGCGACTTTTCCAATGACATGGGCAATTTGCGCCGCGCCTTTGAGTTGTTCGAGCAAAAAGCCCAAATCATGCGCTTGCTGGACTTTGCCGACCGCGCCGCCGGGGTGCGTATCTATATTGGCGGCGAAAGCCAGATCGTGCCTTTTGAAGAACTGTCGGTGGTGAGCGCGCCCTATGAAGTGGACGGGAAAGTAGTGGGCACGCTGGGCGTGATCGGCCCCACGCGAATGGCCTATGACCGCATGATCCAGATCGTGGACATCACGGCCAAGCTGGTGAGCAATGCGCTGAGCCACCATAAGCAAGCCTAGCGCCGCTGCACACTGCGCTTGGGGGCGACAGCTACGCACCTTGAAGCGCACGGCGGTACTGCATGGCTTCGGCCACATGGGCCAAGGCGGTGATCTCCGAGCCAGCCAGATCAGCAATCGTGCGCGCAATCTTGAGGGTGCGGTGGGTGCCGCGCGCGGACCAGCCCAGTTGCCGCGCTGCGCTTTGCAAAAACTTGGACGCTGCCGACTCCAAACGCGCGTGTTGGTCGATTTCCTGCCCGGCCAGGGCCTGGTTGTTTTTGCCCTGCCGCGCTTGCGCATGTTCATAAGCCCGGCTGCAGCGCGCGCGAATGCTGTTGGTGGCTTCGCCTGCTGCCGCCTGCAGCAAATCTTCAGCCGCCAGCGCCGGCACTTCCACATGCAAATCGATGCGGTCCATCAGCGGGCCGCTGAGCTTGCCCTGGTAGCGGCTGATTTGGTCAGGCGTGCAGCGGCAGTTGCGACCCGGCGCCCCCAAGTAGCCGCAAGGACAGGGGTTCATGGCCGCGATCAATTGAAAGCGCGCCGGAAATTCGGCCCGCTGGGTGGCGCGGGCGATGGTGATGCTGCCGGTCTCTAGAGGCTCGCGCAGGGCTTCGAGGGCCTGGCGCGGAAACTCGGGCAACTCGTCCAAAAACAAAACACCATGGTGGGCCAAGGAAATTTCGCCCGGGCGCGGGGGCGAACCACCGCCGACGAGTGCCACCGCGCTGGCCGAATGGTGCGGGCTGCACGTGGGCCGCTGGCCCCAGCGGCGGATATCGAAGCGCCCGCTCAGGCTGGCAATGGCGGCGCTTTGCAGGGCCTGGTCGGTGTCCATGGGCGGCAGCAAACCCGCAAAGCGCTGCGCCAACATAGATTTACCCGCGCCGGGTGGCCCCATCAGCAGCAGGCTGTGGCCACCGGCGGCTGCAATCTCTAGCGCCCGTTTGGCCGCCAACTGGCCTTTGACGTCAGCCATGTCGGGCAATTCGGCGGGCGCGCCGGGGCTGGCTGCTTGCAGGCGCACCCAGCCTTCTTCCTCAGGGCTCATGCCCGCTTGGACATCGGCAGGCTGGGTGCCTTCGGGCATAAATTGGCGCACCACATCAATCAGCGTGCGCGCCAGATAAACCTGCGCGCCGGGCACTAGCGCCGCCTCCTGGGCGCTGCCTGGCGGCAGCACCAGGCTGGTGTGCACCTTGGCCTGGTGCAGGGCCAGCGCCATGGCCAGCGCGCCGCGCACCGGGCGCAAGCCGCCCGAGAGCGATAACTCACCAGCAAACTCGTATTCCGCCAAACGGTAACCTTCTAGTTGGCCGCTGGCCGCCAGGATGCCCAGGGCGATGGGCAAATCCAAGCGGCCCGAGTCTTTGGGCAGGTCCGCCGGGGCCAGATTGACGGTGATGCGCTTGTTGTGCGGAAACTCCAGGCCGCTGTTTTGGATGGCGCAGCGCACGCGCTCACGTGCTTCTTTCACCTCGACATCGGCCAGGCCTACCAGCGTGAAGCTGGGCAGGCCATTGGCCATATGCACTTCGACGGTGACTTGCAGCGCCTCTAAGCCGAGCAAGGCGCGGCTTTGTACCAAAGATAAACCCATATCGACTCCCTGAAACAGTGCGCTACTTTTGCGCCAAATCTAAGCACTTGCACCAAGCCGGTGCGTACTGTGTTTATACACAGTGATATTAGCGCAATAAAGGGATGCAAAAAAGCCCTTGTCGCACCAAGACCACAATTTTTTGTATCCGCACTTGGCACGCCTTCTGCTAAATGCCTTGGTCTCCCGATTCCGTGGAGCAGCGGCGCAGCCCTTGCGTTCGCTATCAACTTTTGAAAAGCTGAGGTGCACACATGAAGTTAGTTACCGCCATCATCAAACCCTTCAAGCTCGATGAGGTCCGCGAGGCTTTATCGGCGATTGGGGTGCAAGGCATCACCGTCACCGAAGTCAAAGGCTTCGGTCGTCAAAAAGGCCACACCGAGTTGTACCGCGGCGCGGAGTACGTGGTGGACTTTTTGCCCAAGGTCAAGATTGAAGCGGCCATCGATTCGCCCTTGCTAGACCGCGTCATCGAGGCCATCGAAGGCGCGGCCCGCACCGGAAAAATCGGTGACGGCAAAGTATTTGTGTATGACTTGGAACAAGTCGTTCGTATTCGTACCGGCGAAACCGGCAAAGACGCGCTGTAAATCTAGGCACTCATAAGGAATATGACCATGAAAAAGTTTTTAATCTCTCTGGCGCTGGGTTTAGGCCTGCTTAGCGTCGGCTCTTTTGCATTGGCCGAAGACGCACCTGCGGCGCCTGCTGCAAGCGCCTCTGAAGCCGCCCCCGCAGCAGCAGACGCTGCACCGGCTGAAGCTGCTGCCGCACCCGCAGCACCTGTTATCAACAAAGGCGATACCGCCTGGATGATGGTCTCCACCATACTCGTGATCATGATGGCCGTTCCAGGACTGGCTTTGTTCTACGGCGGCTTGGTACGCAGCAAAAACATGTTGTCCGTGCTGATGCAAGTGATGGTGACTTTCTCGCTCATCGTCGTGCTGTGGTTTATTTACGGCTACAGCATTGCCTTTACCGAAGGGGGCGCTTTCTTTGGCGGCTTTGACCGGGTGATGATGAAAGGCATTTGGGATAACGCCGCCGGCACTTTCGCGCCTGCTGCCACCTTCAGCAAAGGCGTGTACATCCCCGAAATCGTGTTCGCGGCGTTTCAAGCCAGTTTTGCAGGCATTACGTGTGCGCTGATTGTGGGCTCGTTTGCCGAGCGCATCAAATTCTCCGCGGTGCTGTTGTTCAGCGCTTTGTGGTTCACTTTTAGCTACGCACCGATCGCGCATATGGTCTGGTTCTGGATGGGCCCTGACGCCTACGCCAGCAAAGAAGTAGCCGAAGCAATGACCGCCAAAGCCGGCTTCCTGTGGCAAATGGGCGCGCTGGACTTTGCCGGCGGTACCGTGGTGCATATCAATGCGGCGGTGGCAGGTTTGGTCGGTGCGTACATGATCGGCAAGCGTATCGGCTACGGCAAAGAAGCCATGGCCCCGCACAGCCTGACTTTGACCATGGTCGGCGCTGCGCTGTTGTGGGTGGGCTGGTTTGGCTTTAACGCCGGCTCTGCGCTGGAAGCCAATGGCTTTGCGGCCCTGGCCTTTATCAACACCTTTGGTGCTGCCGCTGCTGCCGTGTTGGCCTGGTGTATCGGCGAAGCGATGATGCGCGGCAAAGCCTCCATGCTCGGTGCAGCTTCGGGCGCGGTGGCGGGTCTGGTGGCGATCACACCGGCTTGCGGCAATGTGGGCATCGGTGGTGCTTTGATCATCGGTTTCTTGTCGGGCTTTGCCGGTCTGTGGGGCGTCAATGGCCTGAAGAAAATGCTGGGCGCAGACGACACGCTGGACGTGTTTGGCGTGCACGGCGTCTGCGGAATTTTGGGTGCGCTCTTGACCGGCGTGTTCAATTCACCCGCCTTGGGTGGCCCGGGCTTTGTGGCCGATTGGGTAACAGCCACCGGCATCGCCGCTGCGGATTACTCCATCGCAGCCCAGGTGTTGGTGCAAGCAAAAGCCGTGGGCGTCACTGTGGTCTGGTCTGCCGTCGTGTCGTTTATCGCTTTCAAAATTGTGGACATGACTATTGGTCTGCGTGTGAGCGAAGAAGACGAGCGCGAAGGTCTGGATATCACCTCGCACGGCGAGACGGCTTACAACCGTTAAGCACGGGGCCGCATTCGCTGCCTTCAATCTTCCGGGCAGCGCTTGCTGCCGCAAAAGCCCCGCAACATGTGTGCGGGGCTTTTTTGTTTGCGCAAGCGAAAGCGTCAAGGCGGCAATCCAATCGGGTGACAATCGCAGCTATCCGCAAACAAGCGTTGGAAGCCTTCACCATGACAAGCACACTGCGCCAAGCCGATTGGACTCGCCTGCACCCCCAGCCCTATGAACTGGGCGAGTCGCCGTTTTGGCATCCGCAGGAATCGCGTTTGTATTGGGTGGATATTCCCGGCAAGAAAATTCTGCGTGCCCAAGCCGATGGCGGCAACTTGGAAGTCTGGGACATGCCCAGCGAGCCCGGCTGTATGGCCCCGGCTGCCCAAGGCGGACTGGTCATCGCCCTGCGCCACGGCGTGTTCCGCGCGCAGACCTGGGGCGGCGCTTTGGACCACCTCGTCACCTTGCCTTATGACACGCAAACCGTGCGTGCCAACGACGGCAAGTGCGATGCCTTAGGGCGCTTTTGGGTGGGCACGATTGACGAGACCAAAGCCCATGACGCGGCAGCGCTGTATTGCATTGATGCGCGCAGTGGCGCGCCCCTGGTGCGCACCATGGCCGAGGGCGCATTAACCGGTAACGGCATGGGCTGGAGCCTGGACGGGCGCAGCGCCTATTGGGCTGATACGCCGCGCCACCTGGTCCACGGCTGGGACTATGAGCCCGCAAGCAATACCTTAAGCGCACACCGCACGCACCTGCATTTCAGCACCAAACCTGCTGATTGGGTGAGCGGTGACGCCCGCTACCAGGGCCGGCCCGATGGCGCGGCGGTGGACAGCCAGGGCAACTACTGGCTGGCGATGTTTGAGGGCGCCCGTATTTGCTGCTTCTCGCCAGGGGGCCACATACTGGCCAGCTACGCCACCCCGGCGCAATGCCCGACCATGCCGTGCTTTGGCGGCGAGGATTTGAAAACCCTGTTTATCACCAGCGCTCGCCATGGCCGCAAGGACGATGAGTTGCAGCGCTACCCGGATTCAGGCTGCGTGTTTTCCATGCGGGTGGATGTGCCCGGCCTGCCGGTGCATTTTTTTGCGGGCTAAACGGCAGACAAATCGGCAAAACCGTTTACGTGGCGCTGTGATACGCAGGCCGTGCCGGTTGATCCGCTATTAATGCGGTGAATAGATGCCACATTCACCGTACAAATAGCGGTGAATACGCCGCATGTTTGCCGAAAAGCCCCAGGCCGCCGCAACTACCTCGTGTCGGGTTGCCCCGTGTGAGCTTCTTGATTGTTAGGTCGTCGGCCTTGTCGTTGGCGAGTCGCAGGTTTCGGTCTGTGCCCAGCAGTGCGTCTTTGGTTTTTGCGGGTGGTCGATAGATTTGTCGATCTCATCGATGGCCTTTTTGAAGCTGTTGGATGCCAAGTCGTAATTGCGCGGATGACATAAAATTTTTCGGTTGGAACTAAAAACAAAGAACGCACAAGACGTTTCTGCACAGCAAATCAACATGATTCCAAGGGAGCAACAATGGCATCATTTACTGAGCGGGTTCTCATACTCTGTAAAACCTACCCGTCACCTAGCGCCAAGTACGCCGAAACATCTTGCGTGGCAGGCATGACCGAAGACGGCAGGCTGATTCGGCTTTACCCTGTGCCTTTCCGCCTGGTGTCAGACGATCAGCAGTTCAAGAAATGGCAATGGATCACGGCCCGCTTTGAAAAAGCGCGTGACGACCATCGGCCAGAAAGCCACCGCGTTTTTGTAGACACCATCGCGTGTGACGCTGATCCTCTCCCAGCGGGTAAACAGGGCTGGCCGCACCGCGCCAAGTTGCTGGCAAAACTGCCCGTGTATTCGGACTTTGCAGAAATTGAGAGGCTTCGGGGGGCGGGCGGTGCCACTCTGGCGTTGCTGCGACCCGCCCGGATCATTGGGCTGGACATCAAAAAGACCGACAGCCCCACTTGGACGGATGAAGAAAAAGAAAAACTGCTGCGACTGCAGCGGCAATTCGAACTGTTTGACGCGGTCGAAGAAGGCAAACAAATCAGGCTGCTGGAAAAACTGCCGTATGACTTTCACTACCGCTATGAATGTGAGCTTAACGGGCAGACTTTTGCTTACCGCCACAAACTGGTGGACTGGGAGATTGGCGCGCTGTACCGCAACGTTCACCGCAAGCATGGCGATAACTGGGAGGCCGCATTCCGCGCCAAACTGGAGCAGGATTTGCCGTCAAAAGACCTGATGTTTTTGCTGGGGACGATTCACCGCTTTCCCCACCAATGGCTGCTGATCAGCCTGATCTACCCACCTAAGCCGCCTGCTGAAAACCCAAATCAGGCAGGGCTGTTTTAGCGGTCAGGTGCGTAATAGTTGGCCCGCCCAACTGGCGCGCCGCGCGGGCGACATAGGTGCGGTGGCAATTGGAAAAGTCCGCCTCAAAACACACCAGACAGGCCGGGGTAGCCTGCGCGATCTTGACCAACTCGCGCAAAGACGCATTTTGCGTATGGATGTACTTCAAAAAATCCCGCGTGTAGGTTTGCCAGTTACCGTCGGCTTTGTATTGGTTGCGTATGGGCTTGGGGCAACCCAGGGCGGGGACATGCAGATAGGCAATACCATGGGCTGACAAGGCGGTGCAAAAAGCAGTTTTTGAAAAACCCTTCTTGCGCGAAAGGGGTAGCTCTCGCACGTCCAAAACGGTTTTCACCTGTGCGTCTTGCAGGCGGGCGATGAAGGCTTCAATGGTCAAGCCTTCGTAGCCGAGGGTAAAAAGAGTGGCGGGCATGGGGGCAGGGCCGATGTTGAAGGTTCCGTGGGGTGACCCAATTCTATGCACATGGTGCAGCCAGCTTTCGCGCAAGCTCACCCGCATCCAGCTTGGCCTTGAGTGCCTTGATTTCGGAATCCTTGGCTACCGCAGACTTCTGCATTTCGCTGGCAAGCTGTGCCTGGGCAAGCTCGACCGCATCGCGCTTGTCTTGCTAGGTCAGCTCAAGGCGCTCATTCAACTGCTGCCCAAAAGCGCCGTCGCGAATTTGCTTCAGAATGTTTGCGTAGCCGGTCTCGTCGATTTTGAATGCTTTGCTGCAGTGGGGGCAGATGATTTCATACATGTTTGTCCTCTCCGCTTCTATTCGTTCTTGCCTATGGCCAGGTGTCAGCCGACGCCCATTTCAAAGGATAACTTGCGGCAATCAAGCGAGCGGCATTGCGCCCGAATATTTTCTCGGAATCTACGCATCACTCAAAAAATCTGCCTGCGGCCTTTGTGGAATATGCGCAAGCAGCTACGAAATATGTAGCAAATTAGTACCGAATGAAGTATCCGGGTCCGCATGGCTAGCTTGTATCTGTGGACTATTGCGTAAGCTCGTTCGCAATCATCTCCGCTTGCTTCAGCACTGTTTCAGTCGCGAGCAACTCCATGTTTGGTGGATAGCCAAATTGCCGCAATGTG
Organism: uncultured beta proteobacterium; assembly: GCA_903951445.1. Taxonomy (GTDB): domain Bacteria; phylum Pseudomonadota; class Gammaproteobacteria; order Burkholderiales; family Burkholderiaceae_C; genus Allorhodoferax. Next base: position 10,575 of record CAJBBZ010000156.1, on the reverse strand, counting down.
CGCTTCACAATCACTTTGAGCTTGGCTCTCACGTTCTCTTTGATCGTCCAGTCTATGGAAGCGTTTTCACGCACGCGCTGGGTCAACACCACAGCCAATTCCCGCAACTTGTCTTGTTGCATCAGTTCGCGAGCGCTGTCGTTGTCGGCCACAGCGGTGTAAAAAGCGTATTCAAAGTCGGAAAGCCCCATGTGTTTGGCCTCATCGTCGGCGGCAACGATCTCCTTGCTGACCTTGATCAACTCGTCCATCACCTCGGCGGCGGTCAGAATCTTGTTGTGGTATTTTTTGATGGCGGCTTCCAACATTTCCATCAGTGACCGGCTCTGCACCAGATTGCGCTTGGCACGAATTTTCAATTCGTCATTCAGGAGTTTTTTGAGCACCTCCAAGGCTACGTTTTTGTGCTGGTAGCCCTTCAGTTCCGCTAAGAACTCGTCTGACAAAATGGAAATATCGGGCTTTTTGATACCCGCCGCGTCAAACACGTCGATCACCTTTTCTGACACCAAGGCTTGGTCGATCACCTGACGAATGGTGGTTTCGATTTCTTCGTTGCTGCGCCCGCTCTCAACACTGTCGTACTTCACCAGCCGCGCCTTCACCGCTTGGAAGAAGCCCACCTGGTCCTTCACATCCATCGCTTGCTCATGTGGGATCGCAATGGCAAATGCCTGCGAAAGCGCCGTCACCTCGTTGATATAACGCTTGCGCCCGTCACCCAAACCGAGAATGTGCTCCTCCGCCGCAAGAATCAGCGACAGTTTCTGGGCGGTGCCTGCCTCGAAGTAGTGCGTATAGTCAAAGCCGTGGTACAGAGCCGAGATCACCTCAAGTTTCTCCAGCATCAGGGCCACGGCCTGCTCCTGCAACAAGGTCGGGTCGCCCTTGCCACCCGCATCGGAATAAAACGAAAGCGCCTCTTTGAGGTCAGCCGCGATTCCCAAATAATCCACCACCAAGCCGCCAGGCTTGTCCATGTACACACGATTCACCCGCGCAATCGCCTGCATCAGGTTGTGCCCCTTCATGGGCTTGTCGATGTAAAGCGTGTGCATGCTCGGCGCATCGAAGCCAGTCAGCCACATGTCGCGCACGATCACCAGCTTGAGCGGATCGTCCTCTGCCTTCATCCGCTCGGCCAATAATTTGCGCTGCTCCTTGGTGGTGTGGTGTTTGGCGAGCTTGGGTCCATCGCTTGATGCCGCAGTCATCACCACCTTGATGACGCCTTTGCCCAGTTCGTCAGCATGCCACTCGGGTCGCAGTGTGATGATTTCATCGTACAAATCGGCGGCGATGCGCCGCGACATGCTGACCACCATGGCCTTGCCTGCAAAGACCTCTTGCCGGACTTCAAAGTGACTGACGATGTCGCGGGCAATATTTTTGATGCGCTGCTCGCTGCCAATCAACGCTTCCATCTTGGTCCACTTGGCTTTGGCTTTTTGTGTCTCAGTCAGTTCGTCTTGCTCCAGCTCATCGTCCAGTTCGGCAATCAGTTTTTTGCCCTCGTCGCTCAGACTTACCTTGGCCAGCCGGCTCTCGTAATAAATGCGCACCGTGGCACCGTCTTCTACCGCCTGGGCAATGTCGTAAATGTCCACATAGTTGCCAAACACCGCTGGCGTGTTGACGTCGGTCTTTTCAATGGGTGTACCCGTGAACCCCAGATAGGTTGCGCGGGGCAGCGCATCACGCAGGTATTTGGCAAAGCCATAAACCACCTTCTTGCCAATCACCACGCCACCGGCGTTCTTTTCATCCACCGTTTTGGCAGCAAAACCGTATTGGGTGCGGTGTGCTTCATCAACGATGACCACGATGTTTGGGCGATTGGAGAGCTGGTCGTAAACATTGCCCGCGTCGGGTTGGAACTTCTGAATGGTTGAAAAAACCACGCCACCTGCGGCCACCTTCAGCAAGGCCTTCAAATGCTCACGGTCCTTGGCCTGTACAGGCTCCTGTCGCAACAACTGCTTGGAGGCGGCAAACGTGTCAAAGAGCTGGTCGTCCAAATCATTGCGGTCGGTGATCACCAACACCGTCGGGTTGTCCAGCGCCAGCACGATCTTGCCGGTATAAAAAACCATCGACAGCGACTTGCCAGACCCTTGGGTGTGCCACACCACACCTGCTTTCATGTCCCCCTTGGGCTGGTCTGCAATACCCGGCAAACCATAGCTGGCAGGGTTCTCACGCACGCCTAGCGGCTCGCTCATGTCTGCCGCCCGCAGGGTAGAGGCCACTGCCGCGTTCACCGCGTAATATTGGTGATACGCCGCCAGCTTCTTGATCGTGCTGATCGTGATCTGCCCGGTGCTCGGGTCTTCCTTGCTGCCCTTTTCAAAAACGATGAAATGCCGCACCAAGTCCAACAGCGTCGTTTGATTCAACATGCCAAGAATCAGCGTTTCCAACTGGCTGACCAGATGAGAAGCCTCCGCTTTGCCATCGGCGCTCTTCCACGCCATAAAGCGCGACAAACCAGCGGAAATGGCACCCGCCTTGGCCTCCAGCCCGTCAGAGATAACGACCAAAGCGTTGGTCGTGAACAGGCTGGGTATGGCTTGTTTGTACGTTTCAATCTGTTGGTACGCAGACTTCAGCGTGGCGTTCTCATCGGCTGCGTTCTTTAGCTCAATCACCACCAGCGGAATGCCGTTGACAAACAGCACCAGGTCGGGCCGCTTCTTTTGGTGGTTTTCGATGACGGTGAACTGGTTGGCCACCACAAATTCGTTGTTCTCTGGCCGGGCGAAGTCAATCAGCCACACCCGTTCGCCGCGCGTGTCGCCATCCTTTTGCATGCTGACCGGCACCCCTTCGGTCAACAAGCGATGGAAAGCCTCATTGCTGGCCAGCAGGTCTGGCGCATGTGCCCGTTGCGCCTCTTTGAGCGCCATCTCCACCACGTCTCGCGGCAGCTTGTAGTTGATGCGCCCGGCGGCCCGCGCCATCCGACCGGGCAACAACGCCTCGGCATAACTGCTGCGCTCCGGGCTATCGCTGTCCGGGGCCAAGTCTGGCCCATGCACATAGATGTACCCAAGCCGTTCAAACAGCTTGATGGCGAAGGCTTCAATGGCAGATTCGGTGAGCATGGTGCTTGTCTCTGTTACCCCAAGACCGGGGTGTTACTTGGTTTTTTTGCCTGGCAGTTTTAAGGCTTTGACAGCTTTGTCAAAGTCAGAAACATAGTCAAGGTCTTGTTGCACCCTGAACTTCGCGTATTCCTTCTCTGCCTTGAGCCGCGCCATCTCCGCGCTGATTTTTCCAGCGTCTTGCAAAATTGGGTAGTTAGAAAGCTCCAAAAAGCTATTGAGAAACGTCACCCAATCGGCCATCTTCATCAAAATCTGCCGTTCGGCGCGATTCTCAGCCAAGTCCAGGTAGGCAGACACAATGCGCTCCAGCTCCCGAATGTGTTGTTCCGCTAAATAATTTTTGGCAACTGCCACATCGCTTTTCAGCACTTTGCCGTCAGGCGCATTCTTGTAAGTCATCAAGCCCATGTGCGGTTTGCCCGCATCGGCCGTTTGATAAATGATTTCAGCCGAAGTCTTGCCGGTTATCGCCCAGTGCAACTTGTTTTGCACCGTGGCAAAAAAGGCTTTGGTCAGTGCCGCGTTTTTGTCGTAGTCCATCGACAGCGCATAAATATCGGTGATCTTTTGGTAAAACCGCCGCTCGCTGGCGCGTATCTCGCGAATACGCTCCAGCAACTCATCGAAATAATCTTTGCCAAATACCTGGCTGCCCTGCTTGAGCCGCGCATCATCCAGCACAAAGCCTTTGATGATGTATTCCTTCAGTGTACGCGTGGCCCAAATGCGAAACTGGGTCGCCTCCAGAGAATTGACCCGGTAACCCACCGAGATGATCGCGTCCAGGTTGTAGTACTTGGTTTGGTAGCTTTTGCCGTCGGCGGCAGTTGTTTCCAAAATGGAAATAACTGCCTTGTCCTGCAACTCCCCGGTATCGAAGATGTTTTTCAGGTGCTTGTTGATCGCCGGCACCCCCACCGCAAACAGGTCAGCCATCGCCTTCTGGGTCAGCCAGACAGTCTCGTCGCGCAGGGCCACATTCAGGTTGATGTCGCCATTGGCGGCGGTGTAGAGGATGAAGTTGGCGGCTTGCGGCAGGTTTTTGTCAGTCATGGTTATTCACTTTGCAAATCAGCAGCTTCTATTGGCTGTTGTTCGGATTCCATAAAGTCTTTGTATTCCGCTTGATAGGCTTGCAAGTCCACTCTGAACAAAATTTCACTGGCGGAGTAGGAGTACTGGCCCATGCTGAACTCACCGAAAGAGTCATCCCAAAAGCTATTGAAGTCCTCCTGATCGTCATACTCAGTTGCAGCATCGGCACCGGCAGCCCCTGCGCCAGAGGCTGGTGCAGCCACATCGCCATTTCTTTCCTCAAACGCCCGAATCAGGAAAACCGCAACCACCAAGGTGCTGTCGATCAAAAAATCACGGGTGAGCAAATCGACTTTTTCGTTTCGGTCGCCCAACTCTTTTAGCGACTTGCCATGCGAAGTCGGGCCGATTTCGTTTCGCAGCGTGCCAATCAACTGGCCGATGGTGGCCAATGAAGTGGACACCTGCGTGACCAGTTGCTCGCCGTTGTAGCCCAAGGCGCGAAAAGCCGTCTTCAACACGACGCTGATCGCGGGTGCATTTGCAAGCGGAATGCACTTTGCAGCGCAAATTTCCTTGCTAATGCCTTCCAACAGCGCCTTTGCATTTTCAACGGCGACACTGAAATCTGATTCGAGATGCCCTTCCATACGATCCACATAAACCCCGTAAGGTTGCCAGCGGCTGTATTGGGCAAGTGTGAGCCGGAGCTTTTCCATCAGTAGGCTACCCGCACTTCGCCGCTCATGAGCTTGGGCAGCAGGGTGTCGCGCAGCTTTTCCAGTGTTTTGCGCTGGCGGGCAATCGCGATCTGCTTGTCCAGCAGTGGCTGCATCTGCTTCGACATGCTTTCAAGAATCGATGGCGGCGGCACCAGCACCATCGCCGCGTCCAGGTCGCCGCGTTTGATATGCCCCATGGTGGTGGCATGGCTGGCAGCCACGGCAATAAACTCTGCCAGATGGTGCTTGCACCACCGCAGGTAGAACCACTTCGGGAACTCATCCGAGGTGACTTTGAACAGGTGCTGGTTCAGCACACATTTCTCGCCATCCCACACCTTGACCATCAAAGACGCGGACCACGCAAAAATCACATCACCGGCTTCGACGATATAGCCGGGTTTGAGGTGACTCGTGGCCCAGTCCGCAGTGTCAGAGATGCCGCTGCTCAGCTCTCTGATCTTGAGAACAGGCAGCTTTTCCAGATCATTGGTGGGTGGATATTTTTGGCAGGCCAAACCATTCAGGAAATTGGCGATGCTGCTCAGCGGTCTTACGTCCCAGCCTTCTTGCGCGTCTTCTACAAACCACTGACGGAACAGTGTTCCAGCCATGGCGTCGAGGGTTTTGTTTTGACGGTGCAGCAGGTCGATTTTGTCGTCGAGACTGGTGAGTACCGCTGCAATTGATTCTTGCTCTCTAACAAGATTGGGAAGAATTATTGGCAAATCTCGCTGAGCGGTGATGCCCACATATGCGCGAGTAGAGCCGCTATCGCCGTGGTTCACCAAAGTATCTTGAAAGAAAGGCGAATCAAAATAGTATTTAAGAAACCTATTGTGTAGCCTGTCTTTCTTAATAGTCCGGTAATACGTCACTTGAGGGGTCAGCATTATGAATGGGGTTTTTAATTCACCCACGACCGCCGTCCTCCCCAACGTCGCCTTGTGCGTCAGTAAGACATCTTCTGGAATGGCAAAACCTTTGGCAAGTGAGTCAGCTTGCTCTCTCGTGATGAACTTACAGTTCAACAGATCAACTTTTCCGGCGTTGATGTCTGTTGCCATTACGAAAGGAATTCCATCATTTACAAAGTCAGCGCCTTTCGGATGTATTTCGCCGTGATTGCCATCAAGCGGCTTAGCGATCACACCTTCGTCCATTAGCTGCCCGACAGTAACAATTGACCAGTCGGCTGGCAATTGGTCAATCTCGGCGTCCAACTGTTCACTCATACCTTCACCTTTGCTAAGTTTTCTGCAATGGCCTGGTTCAGCTCCGCTTCTTCTAAAACCTGCGCTTCCAACTCGTCCCTCAACGAAGCAAAGCGTTCCACAAAGTTGAAATCGTCTTCCTCATCCGGCAGGCCCACATAACGTCCGGGCGTCAACACATAGTCCAGCTCCGCCACCCGCGCCAACGGCACCGAGGCGCAAAAACCTTTTTCGTCTGCATACTCACCTTCGCCAGTGCGCCAAGCGCGGTAAACGGCAGCAATCGTCTGGATGTCCTCATCGCTCAGTTCGCGTGTGCGGCGGTTGATCAGGTGGCCCAGGTTGCGGGCGTCAATGAACAGAATCTCACCCTTGCGCGGGTGGCCGTTGCTGCGGGCGCGGTTCATAAACCACAGGCCCGCCGGTATCTGCGTGTTCAAGAACAGCTTGGCGGGCAGGTTGACGATGCAGTCGATCAGGTTGCCATCCGCCACCAATGCCTTGCGGATGTCGCCCTCGCCACTGCTTTTGCTGGTGAGTGCGCCCTTGGCCAGCACCACACCGGCGCGGCCGTTGGGGGCCAAATGGTGGTTGAAATGCTGCAACCAGGCAAAGTTGGCATTGCCGTTGGGCGGCACGCCGTATTGCCAGCGGCCATCGGTGCGCAACAGTTCGCCGCTCCAATCGCTCACATTGAAAGGCGGTTTGGCGATGATGAAGTCGGCCTTCACGTCTTTGTGCGCGTCGTTAAGAAACGAGCCTTCGTTGTTCCACTTGACCTGGGTCGCGTCAATGCCGCGAATGGCCAGGTTCATCTTGGCCAGCCGCCAAGTGGTCTGGTTGCTTTCTTGCCCAAAGATGGAGATGTCGTTGACGCGGCCTTGGTGTTCGGTGACAAACTTTTCCGACTGAACAAACATGCCGCCAGAGCCGCAGCAGGGGTCAAACACCCGGCCCTTGTAAGGCTCTAGCATGACCACCAGCAATTCGACGATAGAGCGTGGCGTGTAGAACTGCCCGCCCTGCTTGCCTTCGGCCAACGCAAATTCGCCTAAAAAGTATTCAAAGACATGGCCCAGCACATCGGCGCTGCGGGCCTTGGCGTCGCCCAGGGCAATGTTGCCCACCAGGTTGATCAGCCCACCCAAGCTGGCCGGGTCCAGGTTTTGCCGTGCAAACACCTTGGGCAGCACGCCCTTGAGGGACGGGTTTTCTTTTTCAATGGCGTCCATGGCGCCATCCACGTAGCTGCCAATGTCTGGCTGCGTGGCCTTGCCCAGCAGGTAAGACCAGCGCGCGTCGGGCGGCACGAAGAATATGTTTTCTGCTTTGTATTCGTCTTTGTCCTCGGGGTCGGCCCCGGCAAATTCGCCCGCACCGTTTTGCAGCTTGGCGAAGTGTTCTTCGAAGGAGTCAGAGATGTACTTCAGGAAAATAAGGCCCAGCACCACGTGCTTGTATTCAGCGGCATCAATGTTCTTGCGCAGCTTGTCGGCGGCCTTCCAGAGCTGCTTTTCCAGTGGTTCGTCTTTATCGGGTTTTGTGGTGGGTGCGCGGGCCATGGGGGCGGTCTTTCAAATAACTTGTGGGGTACTGTACGACACGCGGATCATGTCAACCGCACGCCAAAACCCCCATCCCCATCCACCCAATCACCGACCGCTGTGTAGCCGGAGTTACCGCCACATAAAACACCCGTGCGGCCTCTTGCAGGTCTGCGCCCTTGGCGGGCATGTGCCCCACGCCGGGCAGCGCCACCACTGGAAACCCCAGGCCTTTGCCGACCTTTATGTGATCACTCATCACCCAAGTCGCCCCACAACACCCCGCGCCGTGATAAATTGCCATCCGTCCACAATTCATACATACTCCTGTAGCGAAACCCGAATTATGAATTCTCCTCCAAACATTTAGCCAACCAACCGATTGCATTCATTGCTAATTCAAATTCAGAACGCTCGATAGATTTGGCGTGTGCATCCGCTCTATATAAATTCGCATTCTTCATACAAGTCGAGAATCTTTCCTGATCGTCAGAAAAAATGTTTTTGAAAATATTCCAATTATTTTCTACGACTCTTCTCAGGTCAGAAAAATATAGCTCGGCATCGTACATCTGATCGTACGTTAATGCATCAGCTTTTTCTTGCTGTTGACCTTTGACCATGGCTTGAATAATTGCTGACTTGCCGACATTCGCACCAAGTGAAATCTTAAGAATAGATTTAACTAAATTTCTAAGATCTGATTCAAATGCATTTCTAGCTTCACTCAGAAGCTCCCAACGCTCTTCCACCGAATCAGGAGATTTTAAATACTTTGACTCTACCTCGACAGCTGCCTGAACTACATTAATTCGGAAATGATACTTCCCAGAAATTGCCAAAATCAATCCATATCCAATCAGGTGCTCAATCCATGTTGGATCATCAGAGGCAAAACTGCAGAAAGTGTCCATCTGTCCGGCGGCTAGATATTGAAGTAATTTATACTCATCAGCGTATCTCTCGCGAAGAATTAGTAAAATTAACGATACATAGTCATGAAGAGAGCGAGAAACCTCTATTCGTTTCTCCTTGTAAATATGTTTTGATATGTGAATTTTTCGAGGAATATCACTTCGTGCAAAGATGCTATACATCTTACTAGCGGCTTGCCTTATGAGGAATGGGTGCCCACCAAAATCGTCCGTTAAGTAAGTAACAACCTCTGGATCAAATGTGATGCCCATGTATCCACCAATGCCCTCTAGCATCGCTTTGACTTCCTCAAACACAAAAAACCCAAGATACTTCGATTCAACATACCGATAAAGGGGGTTGTCATGTCCGTCAGGTGTCATCGATGTTTCAATGACTCGAGGATTTACCCCACAAATTGAAAAAGTGAATAAGTTTGGAGACTGTTGATATATCGAACGAATTGTTTGCCAAAAGTTAAGAAAATCCGGCCCGGATTTCCAATGATTAGATGATGCCAAATCAAAAGATAGACTTTCGATTTCATCAAAAATAATCAATGTGGGTTTTTGGAAGTGATGCTTTAACATTTGCAAATCTTTTGCGAAGGAGGTCGATGCTTCACTTTCCGTGTACTTACTATGTGGCATCCCCTTTCCCGACATTCCATTGGAGTCAAGAATACTCTCCATTACCCTTTGGAGGGTCTGATTCCATCTCGCCTTGTGGTATTTGGTATCAGAGCAATCGACAAATGCAACTGGTGAATTGGATGCTTTCAATTCACGAACTACTGCCCAGAGAACCGAGGTTTTACCAATTCTGCGCAGTCCGAAAATAGCGCTATTTTCACCAGTTTGATACTTCCCTAATAAATGCCGAATATCATCTTTTCTTCCATAAAAGTAACGGTCAGTTTTTAGTGCCGAGGATATGGAAAATAGATCCTTAGTAAAGAGATTCTGCTCCAAGCGGTCGGATATCGTTTTTTCTTTACCTTTTACTCCGCCGGATAACTCCTGATATTTAAATGGAACTAAAATCCGAGCTTCACTTGTTCCATTTAATCTGCCAACTTCCAAATCAACACTCGAAGCATTGCTAATAAGTAAAACACACAATCGATCAAGGCGGTTTGGATATGCCAGCAGGATTTTTTCGATAGTATCGATTATTCTCCCATCGACTGATGGGTAAGGATGCAAAACGGCTAAGACATTTGCGAAGAAAGCAAACTTTTCTCTTAATGGATCAGAGGCTTTTAGAAAGAGGTAGGGATACGTATCCTTGCCTAACTTCTGACTTCCCGCATGGGTTACAAACCAGATCGTTGCGAGATTTAGTGTTATCTCGCGTTCTACTGGGCCAAAGTTATCTAGACGTAGATCTCGGATAATGCCGGGTTGTTGTCTCATAATATTTAGTTAATGCTGCTTAACTAGCCGTGACGAAAGATTTTGTGTTGAAAGTGAGAGCAATAGGCCTGGCCCACCCACCCCCATCACCAACCTATTTGTCGCCCGCGTAGCCGCCACATAAAACACCCGCGCCACTTCCTTTCCATCCTCCCGAGCCGCAGGCATATGCCCCACGCCGGGTAGCGCCACCCCAGGTAACTCCAAGCCTTTGCGGACCTTCTTGGTCATCACCTTGACCTTGTTGCTGGACGGGTCAAAGTCTCCTGAGCCCAGCCGGATCTCTACCGGCAGCTCGCGTTGCGCCAGGGTGCGGGCGCACAGGTAGCGGTTGCTTGCCATAGTCATGAACGGCGCGGAAGTTGAGGTTTTTGGTTGCGTATTCACGGGGCCTTCCTTCCTTTGGTCAACCTGCTGGCCTTGGGTGCAGCCTTGTCTTCATGCGTCAGAAACCCAATGGGTCGTTTAGGCTGCTCTGGTGGTGTAGTCAGCTCACGCACCGCGTCCAGCAGTTGGCACAATTGCAGCCGCGTGTTTCGACTGAAGTTGTCGTGCGACATTTCTAGCGATTCGGTCTTCATCTTCAGATTCTGGAGGTGGTCGCAATTTGCGACCACCTCGGT
>CAJBBZ010000155.1 GCA_903951445.1 uncultured beta proteobacterium | reverse complement strand
GTCTTTCATCACAGCGGTCGTGATGGCGACCGGATGCAAAAACGTACGCGCACCCAGGCGCTTGTGCGGGTCCGGCGCTTTGGAGCGCAAGAGCAGCGCCGGTGAGTTGATCGCGCCACCGGCCAGCACATAGTGTTTGGCGATCACTCGCGTAGGCGTTTGCGCACTGTCGAGCGGCGCGGCGTTGGGCTTGACGGAAATGCATTGCAAATCGCTGATGCGACCATTACTGATGGTCATGCGTTCTACGCGCGTTTCGACCAAGAGCGTGGCGCCGTGGTCTAGCGCGAAAGGGATGGTGGTTACCAGCATGGACTGCTTGGCGTTGGTGGGGCAGCCCATGCCGCAAGAGCCCAGGTTGTAGCAGCCCTTGACATTACGCTGCATCACTTCGGCTTTGATGCCCAGCTTAGCCGCGCCACGGCGCATAAGCTCGTTGTTTTCGTTGGGGGCAACTGTCCAGGGCGCGATGTTCAGGCGGGCTTCGGCCTGGGCAAAGTAGGGCGCCAGCGCTTCGGGCGTGTAGTCGGGCAGGGCGAATTTGTCGCGCCAGAAGTTCAGGGTATCTGTGGGCGTGCGGAAAGAACTGGTCCAGTTGACGGTGGTGGTGCCGCCGACGCTGCGGCCTTGCAAAATCGTGATGCCTTTGTCTTTGGTTTTGCGCCCGGCAGATTCTTGGTAGAGCGAGGCATAGGCCTCGGGCTCGCGCTGCTTGAAGTCGGTGCTGGTTTTGAGCTGGCCTTCTTCGATGATGATGACCGACAAACCGGCCTTGGCCAGCAACTCGGCGGTGATACCCGCGCCCGCGCCCGAGCCGATGATGGCGACGTCACAGGTGAGGGTGGCCGGTACTGCGCCGTGTTTACCGCCCAGGACTTTCCAGCCGCGTTGCAGGCCTTGGAGGATGGGATCAGGAATATTGCTCATGGCGTGTTAACTCAATGAAAAAGTGGATAGGCAAGGTCTACATCAGTCCGTCATCGCGAGGAGCGCCGCGACGCGGCGATCCATAGGTGCAAGCTTGAAAAGCAAAAATAGATTGCTTCGCTTCATTCGCAATCACGGGCTTGGGCTTATGCAGATGTTCCATAGGTGTGCTGCGCGCATGTCGCGCACGAGGACTAGACCGCTGTGGGGCCAGGGTAGCCCAGCACCGCCCAGGATTCTTCGCCCGAAAAATAAGGCGCACACACGATATCGTGCAGGCCCAAATAGGCTTGTTGCTTAAGCGCAGTGCCCGAAGTTCGCATGCCTTGCAAGGCCTCGCCTACTTCGGCTACCGTGGCGCTTTCCCATGTGGCGGACAAACCGACAATGCCGCGCCGCCCGGCCATGGTGGGCAACAGCGCAAACAGTTGGGATAACTCGGCTTGTACCGATTGGGGCGTACCGGCGATGAAATCATCAGCCCGGTCCAGCAGAGCCAGCAGCGATGCCTCTTGCGCCGCTGCGTCCGCTGGCAAAGTGCCCGCCAGCATGGCTTGTGCCACCCGCCTGAGTACCAAGCGCGCCGGGGCACTGAGTTTGCCCTTGACCAGCCCGGGCTGCAGCAGTGCCACTGCGCCACCGGCAGCGGCAAGCACGATGGCTGAGCCGATGCCTAATTTGAGTAAGGTTCTTCTTTGCATGGCCCTACTATCGCACAGCGCAAGGTATTTACAGTCGCCAAGGCGTCGGGGTTTTCCCGCTATTTACGGTGCCTTATTCCGCGCAGTCCTAGCCCCTATTGCCGGGACGCAAGTCCGCTGTGTTCAGGCCGCTATCAACACCGGAAACGCCGCCGAGTCCATGGCCGCGCCTGGCGTCGGGCCGCCTGAGGGCGGTGGCGGGGGCGACATAAAGCCGCTGCGCAACACAAAGCGGGCATCCGCGCCGGTAAAACGGGCCGAGAAAGCGCGGCGCCGATTCGGGCTGGCGTTGGCCGGAGCGCCGTGCACGGTCAGGCCATGAAACGCAATGCAGTCGCCTACTTCCAGGGGCCATTGCAACACGCGGTGCTGGGCGCGTTGCGCCTCAAAATCGGGCGGCGGTTCAAAGCGCGGATCTTCGGCTGCATGGGTCTTGGAATCTACAAAGCGCGCCGGTGTAAACCACCTTCCCCAGGCGTGCGAACCGCTAATGAACTCGATCGCGGTTTCCTGGGTCACCGGGTCTAGCGGTATCCAAAAGCTGATGATGTGTTCGCCGTCTATCGGGTAGTAGGGCTGGTCGTGGTGCCAGGGAGTGCGCTCTTTGGTGCCCGGCTCTTTGACCAAAATATGCTCGTGGTACAGATTGACTTTGGGCGAGTCCATGAGCTGTGCCGCCAGTTGCTTGATGGGCGATTCAAAAAAGAAGTCGCGGTAGGCGTCAATGCGCTGCCAGTTGCAATAGTCGCCAAAAAACCGGCCTGGGTTGCCCTCGGGCGTGTAGTGCTTGGCGTAGGGTCCGGGCTGGCGCAAATTCTCTTCTACGCCTTCGCGCAAGCGCTCAATCCAATCCATGCTGACCACCTGGCGCAAGGGCACGGCGCCGTCTCTTTGGTAAGCTGTCCGGGTGTCTTGGTCGATCATGCGTGCTCCTTTGGGCTGGGTGGCGGCTGGGCGAATGGTGTGGTGCTTTAAGGAAGGTCTGCATAAGCCCGTCATCGCGTACATGGACGCTCCCTGTTAAGCAAACTGTTTATTGACTTTGGGCTAAATCGGAGAGGTTGCAACCGTACATTCGGACTTTGATGTGCTTTTGCACTGTCCCAGATGGGTTTAGCGGGTCGGATCCCAAGCGAGG
>CAJBBZ010000154.1 GCA_903951445.1 uncultured beta proteobacterium | reverse complement strand
TCAGATCCAGCTGTGAGCTCTCCACAATTTTGGCAAAGGTGTTGTCACCACCGGAGAGATCCACTTGCGAGGGAATGCCAGTAATGGCAGCAGGTGCCGAGATGCGCTTGTCGGTCAATTCGTCCAACGAGATCAACTGGGTTTTTGCTGTGGTCAGCTCGTCTTTCACTTCTTTGTAAGACTTAATCTGACCGTACTGGTTCACGTATTGCAGATCGCCATTGAGGTCGGTAGACTGGGCCAAAGCGGCGGACACCTGGTCCTCACCCACATACACATAGGTTTGCCATTTGTTAAACGGGCTGTTCTGGTTCGCGTTTTGGGTTTTTGCGTAGTAGATGGTGGCCAGGTAGCCGTTACCACCGTTGTCATACACGGTAAAGGCGGTGGACTTGTTGTAGCTGGACGGGTTGGTGCGGTTGAAGGGCACATCGATAACGGCCGCGTCCGCAGGAAGTTCAAGCCCAGGGATACCAAAGAGGTTTGTTTGGCTTCGCCCGATGTCTTTTGCGGAATGGTCAGCACCACCCGGTCATTCACGTTCGCACTACCGGTCGAGTCAACCGTCGCCGCCATCAAACGCTGGCCTGCCGAGTTCACCACGTTGAACTGCTCGTTAAGTGAAAAAGATCCGTTACGGGTATAGGTATCTGTCAAACCGTCTGCCGAGCGCAGCGGGAAGAAGCCGTCACCGGTAATGGCCAAGTCCAGCGCATTGGACGAGAAGGAAATATTACCCTGGCTGAACTCCTGGCTCACTTGTTTCAGCGACACACCCTGACCGACAGTACTGGATGATTTTTGCAGCGGCGAGGTCGCGAAAATGTCACCGAAGTCAGCGCGTGAGCGCTTGAAACCTGTGGTACCCACGTTGGAGATGTTGTTGGCTGTCACGCCCAACATGGCGGTGGCGGCGTTCAGTCCGGTTAGCGAGGTATAAAAAGACATGGTGAGGTTCTCCGGGTGTTGCTAGGGTGATTTGTTAGTTAATGGGGTCGATGCTTAGCCGTAGATGCGCAGTGCGTCTGCCAGCTTCATGGTTTTGCCGCCGTTAAATTGCAGCAAGACGGTTTTGTCGGGCTGCTGGCTGACGCCAATGACGCTGGCCATGGTGCTGACCACCGGGGTGGTTTGCACGCCTTGGCTCACGGCGGTGGCTTTAAAGCTATAGATGCCATCGGGCAAAGGGTTACCGGCCTGGTCTTTGCCATCCCAGGCCCAGGTCATATCGCCTGCGGTCTGGGGGCCGGCAGTGACTTTGCTGACCAAAATGCCTTTGGCGTCATATACGTTCATGGTGATGCCGCTGGCGCCTTCGGGCAGGCTGATGACGCCTTGCACAGGTTGGCCGCCAGTTAGTTGCGCCGGGCCGTCGGCTACCGACACTTTTTTACCGATGAGGTTGGCACCGCTGAGCATTTGGCTGCTGGACATGCTGCCCACAAAAGTAGCCAGCGAATTAGACATATTGGTGGTCGCTTCCAGCTGCGAGAACTGCGCCAACTGGGCCACAAAGGCCTCGTTTTTTACTGGATCCAGCGGGTCCTGGTTTTTCAGCTGGGTGGTAAAGAGCGTGAGGAAATCTTTTTGTCCCATCGCGCCTTGGCCGACGTTGGCTGCCAGCTTGGTTTGCGCATCTTGCGCCGTGGTGCGCAGGCTGTTGGGCACCGCCGAGGCCCATGCGTCGTTCGTCGCCGCCGAGGTGTTGAGCAGGTTGAGGTTGGCCATGGTGGTCTCAGTCGGTTAATCAGTTTTTGATGATGTCCAGCGTGCGCAGCGTGAGCTGGCGCGCGGTGTTGACCACTTCGACGTTGTTTTGGTAGGAGCGGGCCGCAGCCATCATCTCCACCATTTCGGTCATTTCATTGACGTTGGCCAGATACACATAGCCGTCTTTGTCGGCAGCCGGGTTGCCGGGATCGGACATGCGGGAGATGGGCTTGGGGTCGTCGGTAATCCCCGCCACTTTCACGCCGCCTTTGTTGACCTCGGGCGAGTTCAGCTGCTGCTCCATGATGGTTTTGAAGGTGGTGCGTTTGGCGCGAAACGCGCCGGCCTCGGTGCTGGCCACCGCCCCGGCATTGGCCAGGTTGGACGCAGTGGCATTCATACGGGCGGTCTGCGCATTGAGCGCTGAACCAGCAATACCAAAAATGTTGTCCAGTGCCATGCTTAGTCTCCCCGCAATGCTTTGCGAATGCCGCTGATGCGGCTTTCCAAAATACTTAAAGTGGTTTGGTATTCGGCGGCGTACTGACCAAATTTGGCCTGCTCCACCGGCAATTCCACGGTGTTTCCGTCGAATGAGACGTTGAAAGGGATGCGAAACTTCAGCCCGTCACCGGTATCGTCCGGCGCGTCGGTCATGTGATTGGCGTTGGTCGTCACCACCGAGCCTTCGCTGGCGGTTTTCATCACCGACTTGAAGTCAATGTCCTGCGCTTTGTAGTGCGGCGTGTCCGCATTAGCAATATTGCGCGACAGCACTTCCATGCGCTGTGCGCGCACGTTCAACGACTTCTCGTTGAGGGTGAATGCTCGGTCAATAAAGTTCATGCCACTGGCTCCATTGCATAGTAGTTTTTCGCCGGAATGCCGACACTGGTGGGTGTAGGTATGCCGTATGGAGTCATGGCTTGCAAACTTCATGCCACCCACTCTTTGCCGCTGCGGTCGTGCTGGCTTACCTCTGTGGCGGCCTCAACCGCCTGATGGCCGGACCGCCTGCGGCGGCAAGGCTTTGCCGTTTTCTAGCTCTAACAATGGCCTGGGCAGTCGGGCGGTCGACGGCTTAGCTGTTTTGTCCCACTTTTTTGTCCTCCGCTGTTTTATCCCCCGCTTCCCCCCCGCCCCTTCACCCCCTCGGGGGGTGAAGGGGAGCTTGAATACCCAATTTGGTTTTTTGGGGCCGGAGAGGGGTGTTGGTGTGGGAGGTTGCGGTGTGGGTTTGTGGGCCTGCGTTGGTGAACGGGGCTGTCGTAGTTATTGGATTGGGGCTTGGTGCTGGGTGTTTGGTACCAGGTACCAGGTACTAGGTGCGGATACCGTGCCGGCACCGTGTTCCTAGGCGCAAGCGCCAGTGGGCGCATCTGCGCCCGCGCGCGAAGCGCGTAGCGCGCCGAGAAGCGTGTGCAAGGTGAGCGCAGCGAACGAGCACACGCGGTATTCGGACCCCCCGCTGCCATAGGCCGTGCTGAGCAACGCAGCGGCGAGCGGATCAGGGCGGGCGCTGTTTGAGCGTAGCGAGTTTGCGCCCGACCCCGCGCGCCGCGAGTAGCGCAAGGCAGCCCGTAGGGCCACGGCCTTTGGCTCGCCTTTCTTTTGCTTATCTTTTCTTTGGCGAAGCAAAGAAAAGTAAGGCCCGCGGCAGGCGCACGCCCTGTGGCAAGCAAAAAAGCCCGCGGCAGGCAACAAGCCGGCCAGCAGGCCGAAACCTGACTTCGGAAGTTCAGCTCGGCCAGCAGGCCGAAACCTGCACAAAAAGCCCTTGCCTAAGGCATGCTGTCTTCCACATATTGCTGCGCCCGCTGCGCCTATTGGCGCAGAGAAGGCGGCAACATCTGCCCCAGCCTAGCCGCTGCGTTCTGCAGCAAGCCTTGGCGGATCGACTGTCGCGTGATCGGCGCGGAGCTGTCGCTACCCACATGCAGGCTGCGCGCCTGCGGTCCAGGAATATTGAGTGGCGCGTTGAGCTGGTTTTCCGAGCGCGAGGCCGGGTTGAGCACCGAGAGGTACAAATCCTCCAGCCCCGCCGGTCCCTGGGTTTTCAGGCCCACGTCCTCGAAATACTTATCTACCAGGCTGAGCTGCTTGTGCACGCTCAGGTTCAGAATGGCTTTGGGGTTGGCGGCGTAACCGGCCGAGGCAGCGCCCCGGGCCGGGCCGTCGCAAAACTGGATGATGCCGTGGCAGCGCTGGTTGCTGGCGCGCGGGTTCATGCCGTCGCTCTCCATCAGCGTCATGCGCGCGAAGTCGTCTGGCGCAAAACCGTGGTTTTTGGACATGTCCAAAATCTTGTCATACACCGCATCCTTTTCCGCCGGTGGAATAAAGCCTTTGGCGACCGCGCGGTCCAGAGTTTTGAGCAGTACCGGATGGTCTGTGTCTTCTGTGGGGCTAAAGGACGCCGGGACCATCCCACGCACCGGCCGGGGCATAGTAACTTCAGGATTACGGTTTATGGCCATTTGCGCAGGCGTCTGCATTCGCACGGTGTTTTGTAAAACAGCCGCTGCCGTCGCGTTGGGGTTGGTGGGCATATAGACCACCGTGGCCGGCAGGCCGCGGCCTGGCCCGGCGGTAGCCAGGGCTGCGAGTGCGGGCTCAAGCACCGACAGGTCAATTTTCTGGCCGGTAAAAATCCGGTTGGCGTTCCCGATGCGATTGGATTGCGCCACTTGCTGGGCCAATTGGAACTCTTGGGCCGAGTTCAAGGTCTGACCTTTGGTTTTGGCGACATCGCGGATCATGCCAATCAGCGTATCGCCCGCATCTACGGTAACGCTGCGGGCGCTTTGCACGGTTTGTAAGGTCTGGGTGAACCCGCCGCCTGGGGCGCCGCGCCCTGCGTTGGCCGCATAAGCGACTCGACGCGGAGCCGCCGCCGCTGCGCCGGCGACGCCAGGCTGGGGGGTAAGGGTGTTGCGCTCGAGCATGGTGCCTACTATTTCTGTGTAATTGCGGTCTATAGCTGTGGTCAGGGTTTCAATGTGTAATGTCCGTAACAGGTGGCACTTTTCTTGCGCGTACCAGATTCATCATGCACGCTGTCGTAAAACCAACACCTTTTCAAACACCTATGCAAGTGCTGTGCCATTGGATAGTGGGCGCGGTGGCTGCGTGGCGAGGGCCAGGGCGAGGGCGGGGGCGGGGGCAGTCTTGGGTGCGAGCACTTCCCTGGCTTTTTCTACTAGGTTGTGCTCACGCGCAAACCGATGCGCCCACTAGCGTGCAGAACAAATTGCTCAGTGAAGTGAGCCAGTGGGCGCAGAAAACCCATCAACTCCAGGCCGACCAATTCAGCTTTGCTCCGCTTGACGCGCGGGTGCAGGTGCAGACCTGCGACCGGCCCTTGGTGATGGATTTGCCCTTTGCCACCCGGGAAACGGTGCGTGTGCGCTGCCTGGGTAGCCCGTACTGGCAGTTGTATTTGCGCTTGGTGCTCAAACCCGGCGTCACGCTGGCGGGCGCGCCAGCCAGCGCACAGCACGCTGCGACCCCGGCTGCGCCCACCAACGTTGCCGCCGTACCGCCCAAAGCCGTAGTCAGCGCGCCCCCGGTTTTGCGCAAGGTAGTGGTGTCCAAGCAATTGCTGCGTAGCGGCACCACGGTCAGTCCGGACATGCTGGAAGAGCAGGAAGTACCGTCGCTAGGGGTGGATTTACAGGCGGTTACTTCAGTTAAGGATGTAGAAAACGGCGAAATGGTGCGCGATATGCAGGCCGGTATTCCCCTGCGCAGCCACGATGTACGCCGGGCGATTTTGGTCAAACAGGGCCAGGCAGTCATACTTACGATAGGTCAAAGTGGTGGTTTTGCCATCTCGGCGCGGGTAGAGGCCCTTCAAGATGGCAGAATGAACGAACAAATCCGCTTAAAAAATCCCGAGTCGGGCCGAATACTAAGTGGGGTGGTTACCGGACCCAATGCCGCACGTGGTTTATGAAAAAATAAATGCGAAAAGGACTCAAGTTTTGTTTTGTACGTCCGATTCACCTGTGAGAGAAGCCCCGTTTACGACTTCCGAACATGAAGTGAGCCTACTATGACTGATGCGATATCCAACAATTCCCGGCCTGTGCAGACCGATGTGTCTCTGCGTAAAACCTTGGAAAAAGCCAAGGGCGGCGGATTTGCGGGCGCGGTGATGCCGGCAGCAGCCACGGAGTCTGAAATCGCGGCCAGTAAATCGGCGGCGGCCGAGAGAGGCGCTGAAGTGCCAGGATTCAAGAAAATTACCGAGCGCCTGAAAAAAGAGCCCGAATTTGACCGCGCCAAGGTGGACTCTATAAAGCAGGCCATTCAAAATGGGCAGTACCCGCTTAACCCGCGCCGCATCGCCGAAAGCTTTGTGGCTCTGGAGAACCTGATCTCCAACTAAACTGGCCAGAGAGCTATCCCTTGAAAGTGTGCATTGACTGAAAACACCGACCAGGCGAACGAACTTGCCCGCCAGCTCTCTGAGATTTTGGAGCAGGAGTTTGAGGCCTTGCGCGTGCAAGATCTGGATAAATTCGAGGCTCTGCAACCCATCAAAAACGAGTTACTTGTAGAGTTAACGCGCCTGGCCCCCCCAGCCCATGAGGTACAGACCCTGCCCCAATGGCAAGGCTTTCGCGAAACCATGCTGGTCTGCCGCGACGCGCATCGGCGCAACGCGGTCCTGATGGAGCGCAAACTCGAAGCGATCCGTGGAACCTTGCAAAGCCTGCGCCTCGAAGACCCCAGCAGCTCGGTCGAGGTCTATGACCGCCTAGGCCATATTTCCCGTTTCTCCCGCAATACCGGATACAGCGACGCCTGAGCGCGACTGGCCTCGGGCCTTCATCGCCTGGAGCGCTGTTACGCGACGGTCCCGCCGCTCTGTCATCGCGAGGAGCGAAGCGACGCGGCGATCCATGTCGGTAAGAAGCCTTACTTTGTCACAGCCTGCGGCATCGCAATGACCGGCTTGCTACCCGGCACGCAAGGTTTATCCAGCACCACCGGCCGGACTTGGCGGATTGCCGAATCCACCCAAACCATCGAGCCCGCTGGACAATTCGTCAAACATCGCAGCCGCCTCGGTGGGCATGCCTTGGGCCTCGGTTTGGCTATCCGAAGCAGCGCCAGGCGCGGTTTTTTCATCACCCGGGCGCATGCCTTTGAGCCAATACACCCAAGACAAAATCACCGACACGGCGGTAAACAACTCGGCTGGAATCTCCTGATCGACCTTCAAACGGCTGAGCAAGGCCAGCAATTTGGGGTCTTCGGTGACATAGACGCCATATTCGCGCGCCTGGGCGATCATCTCCAGCGCGGCCTCTTCCTCGCCTTTGGCGGTGACGATGGGTGCCCGGTTTTTGCCGTATTCCAGGGCAATGGCTTTTTTGATGGTTCTCATGCGCGCATGTCCACCACTTCGCCGGGCAGGGCCAGGGGTTGGATGAAGGGCTCGGGCGCAGGGCGCTCGCCCAAGTGCGCCGAAAACGAACGCAGTGTCAGCCCCGCCTCGCTAAGGGTATTGCGCAACTCGGCCTGGCCTTGGCGGGCAAAGTCAATGACTGCGGGCCGCACCGCCCACATGGACAAGGCCACGTTGTCGCCACCCAGCAAATCGGCTTGTAGCCATAACTCGCCGTAATCGCGGCTGTTGGAATGCATGTTCACGGTGTAGCGGGACTCTTCGTCCTCGTTC
>CAJBBZ010000153.1 GCA_903951445.1 uncultured beta proteobacterium | reverse complement strand
GGCAAACCGCCGCGCGGCTCGGGCGGCGGCTTTGGCAGCGGTCACGGCGGTGGCCGCAAGCCCCGCCATTTGCATTAAGTCATAGCCGAGCCTTCTGCACTAGGCGAACGCCGGGCGGTTTGCAATAAGGCGTAAGCCGCGTCCTGCGCACTAAAGCCTGCGCCAGGCCGCACCGACTGGCGCGGCCCAGGATTTAGTAGCCGCGGGTAATCGGCATCTCCACCGGTTTTGCATCCACGGCGTATTTGCCCAGTTCCATTTTGGCGATCGCGTTGCGGTGCACTTCATCGGGGCCGTCAGCAAAGCGCAGCGTGCGGGCGCTGGTGTAGCTGTAAGCCAGCGGGAAGTCGTCCGACATGCCGCCCGCGCCATGGACTTGCATGGCCCAATCGATGACCTGGCTTGCCATATTGGGTGCCACCACCTTGATCATGGCAATTTCGTTCTTGGCGAATTTGTTGCCGCCCATGTCCATCATCCATGCGGCTTTGAGGGTCAGCAGGCGCGCCATGTCGATACGGCAACGTGCCTCGGCAATGCGCTCTTGCGTGACGGTTTGGGAGGCCACCGTTTTGCCGAAAGCCACGCGCGACGATGCGCGCTTGCACATCAACTCCAGGGCGCGCTCGGCCAGGCCGATCAGGCGCATGCAATGGTGGATACGGCCGGGGCCAAGGCGGCCCTGGGCGATTTCAAAACCGCGTCCTTCACCCAAGAGGATATTGCTCGCGGGCACCCGCACATTTTCAAACAGCACCTCCATGTGGCCGTGGGGCGCGTCGTCATAGCCAAAAACCGTGAGGGGCCGCACCCGGGTGATGCCTTTGGTGTCGGAAGGCACCAGCACCATGCTTTGCTGTGAGTGACGGGGCGCTTGCGGATCGGTTTTGCCCATGACGATATAGATGGCACAACGTGGGTCACCGGCGCCGGATGTCCACCACTTGCGGCCATTGATGACATAGTCGTCGCCATCGCGCTCAATGCGGGTGGCGATATTGGTGGCGTCGCTGGAGGCCACCTCTGGCTCGGTCATAGCAAAGGCGGAGCGGATTTTTCCTTCTAGCAAAGGTTTGAGCCAACGCGCCCGGTTGGCTTCAGACCCGTAGCGCGCGATGGTTTCCATATTGCCAGTGTCGGGCGCAGAGCAGTTAAACACCTCACTGGACCACATGACGCGGCCCATGATTTCGGCCAGGGGCGCGTATTCCTGGTTGGTCAGGCCCGCACCGTGGTAACCGGACGCCTCGGCGCTATCCACCGGCAGGAACAAGTTCCACAGGCCTTGGGCCTGGGCTTTGACCTTGAGCGATTCGATCAATTGCAAGGGCGTCCACCGCTTGCCCGCTGCGGTGTTGGCTTCAATTTCCTGGTGGTAAGCCCCCTCGGCGGGGTAAATGTGCTCATCCATGAAGGCCATGAGTTTGGCTTGTAAGGCCTTGGTTTTGTCTGAATATTCGAAGTCCATGGTGTCTCCAGTGCGGGATGAAATAAATAGGTTGGGAGCTAGCGCGCGAAAGACTAGGCGGCGCTTGCGCCTTGGTATTTTTGGGCGAAGGACCAGGCCAGCTGAGCCAAGGGCCTGGCGCCAGCGGCCGAGCTGACCGCTTGCGCGCTGGAGGCGGTGCCTGCCTCCACGCGCTTGGCGATCCCTTGCAAAATAGCTGCGATGCGGAACATGTTGTAGGCCATGTAAAAGCTCCAGTCCGCGCGCAGGGCTTGCGCGTCGATGTGGGGCATGTGCGCGCAGTACATGCGGATGTATTGGTCTTGGTCGGGTATGCCTAAAGCAGCGAAGTCCAAACCGGCGATGCCGCGAAAGCTGCCGGGCGGAATATTCCAGGCCATTGCGTGGTAACTGAAATCGGCCAGGGGATGGCCTAGGGTGGACAGTTCCCAATCCAGCACCGCCAGTATGCGTGGCTCGGTGGGGTGAAAAATAAGATTGTCGAGACGGAAATCGCCGTGCACCACGCTGACCAGCGCCTCACTTTTGGCGACTGCCGGAATATGCTGCGGTAGCCATGCGATCAGCTTGTCCATTTCCTCAATTGGCTGGGTAATAGAGGCTTGGTATTGCTTGCTCCAACGGCCGATTTGGCGCTCGAAATAATTACCCGGCTTGCCATAAGTGCTCAAGCCCTGTGCGGCGACATCGACGCGGTGCAAGGCTGCGATCACGCGGTTCATTTCCGCGTAAATGGCGGCGCGCTCTTGCTTGGACATGCCAGGCAAGGCCTGGTCCCAGAGGATGCGGCCTTCCACAAAGTCCATGATGTAAAAGGCGCGGCCTATCACCGACTCGTCTTCGCACAGGCAGTACATGGTGGGCACGGGTACTTCGGTACCAGCCAGCCCGCGCATGACGGCGAACTCGCGCTCGATGGCATGGGCCGATGGCAGCAACTTGGCGACCGGCCCAGGCTTGGCACGCATCACATAGCTGCGGCTGGGAGTTTGTAATTTATAGGTCGGATTGCTTTGACCGCCTTTGAAGGAGGAGACGCTCAAAGGGCCCTCAAACCCAGGCAGATTGGCTTGCAGCCATAGCGTCAGGGCGGCTGTATCAAAGCTGTGCTTGTCCGCAACCGGCTGCGTGCCTACGAAGTGGTCAAAGTCAGTCATGAGTGGGTGTCTTTGCTTGGTAGTGGTGGGTTGGAATCCAACTTACAAATCGGCTTCTGCAATACGCATCAGGGCCTGACGATCACGGATAACCAAGCCACCCGGCTCAATGCGGATGAAGTTGTCGCGTTCCATCGATTTGAGCTCTTGATTCACACGCTGGCGCGAGGCACCGAGCAGTTGCGCCAATTCTTCCTGGGCCAATTGCAGGCCGATGCGCGTCTCGCTGCCGTCGCTCAGCGAAGGTATGCCGTAGCTACGCACCAGGTGCAGCAATTGCTTGGCTAAGCGGGCGCGCAAGGGCAGGGTGTTGAGGTCTTCTACCAAGCCATAGAGCTGGCGGATACGCCTCGCATGCAGGCGCAGCAGCGCTTCATACAACTCGACATGGGCGGACAGGATTTTTTTGAAGTCGGATTTGGCAACGCACAAAGTCGTGGTGTCGCCATGGGCATAGGCATCGTGGGTACGGCGGTCGCCGTCAAAAATAGCGACATCGCCAAACCAGATGCCTGGTTCGACATAGGTTAGGGTAATTTGCTTGCCAGAGATCGATGTGGAGCTGACGCGCACCGCGCCTTTGGCGCAGGCCAGCCATTCTTCCGGTGGTTCGCCACGCGCTGCTAGCAGTTCGCCGTCGCGGTAGCGGCGCACATAGGCGTAACGCAGGATGTCGTGTTTGAGCGAGGGCGAAAGCGCCGAAAACCAGCGCCCTGAATTGATAGCGTTGCGCTCTTCAACAGTGAGAATGGGTTCGTCCATGGCAGGACACTAGCGTAAGCGAGGGGCAGAGTGCATAGCTGCATTGTCGCCCCTGCACCGCAATGGGAAAAGTAGTTTTGTCGCCTGCGTGTCTAAAGCGGCTTGGCCTGCTGACCTAAAGCGGTTTGGCTTGCCGACATTGCACCCCGCGCGAGGGTGCCAGCCAGCCTACGCTTTCAGGCCGCAGCCGCCTCTTTACCGGCCAGACGATCCAATTCGGCGCACACATCGGCCATGCGACCGGAAATGACCATGCGTCCGCCCGCAGCGCGGCCTTGGCTGTCCACGACACGCAAGACGCGCAAAGGCCGTTGGCTAACCGGCGCCCGGTTGGCCGTCGTTAGCGGCAAAGGCGCTTTGGCGGAACGGCGCAACGGCACCACCTTGGATTGAAAGGGCAAGGTGCTCGTGCTGGCGCTTTGCGTTGCGGGGGCGGGCCGACCTTGCAGCCAGTCTGCCAAGCGGTACAAAGTGGCGGAGACTTTCGGGGTGTTAATCAGGGAGCGCATGGTGTGCTTTCAAACGGCGGGTATTTACATCAGTATGGTGTTGCGGATCAGACCGACAGCCAGGCCTTCGATCTCAAAGGGCTCGCCCGGCTCGACCACGATGGTCTGGAAATCCGGGTTTTCGGGGTGCAGTTCGATCAGGTGCTTGTTGCGGCGAAAACGCTTGACAGTGACTTCTTCGCCGATACGGGCGACGATGATCTGGCCGTTTTTCGCTTCTTTGGTGGATTGGACGGCTAGCAAATCGCCGTCCATGATGCCGGCATCGCGCATGGACATGCCTCGTACTTTGAGCAGGTAATCGGGCTGGCGTTGGAACAGGCTGTTTTCAAGGTAATAGGTCTGGTCCACATGCTCTTGCGCCAAGATGGGTGAGCCGGCGGCTACACGCCCGATCAAGGGCAAGCACAATTGGGCCAGGCCTGGCAGGGAAAGTGAGAATTGTTTGGAGCGCGTGTTTTGGATGTCTCGCAATGACTGTCCGCGCAAGCGGATGCCGCGCGAGGTGCCGCTAACCAGCTCTATCATGCCTTTGCGGGCCAGGGCCTGAAGGTGCTCTTCGGCCGCGTTGGCGGATTTGAAGCCCAGCTCATTAGCGATTTCGGCGCGGGTGGGTGGTGCGCCGGTTTGTGCAATCGCGTTTTCGATGAGCGTGAGAATCTGCTGCTGGCGGGCAGTGAGTTTGGGGGCTTCTAGCATACGGACTCCTTGAAGGTGGTCAGAACAGGCTGGGTTTGCAAACAGACTGTGAACTTACACAGTAACTGTATTTTTATCCAGTTTTTATTTTTATGCAAGGATTTTTTTGCTATGGCTGATTCCATCGTCTATTTGGGCACCGGCGGCACGATTGCTGGGAGCGCGTCCAGCGCCCAGGACAATCTGTCTTACACCTCGGGCCGGGTCCCCCTGGGCGACTTGCTAGCCGCTTTGCCCGGTTTGCCAGAGCGTTTGGGCACACACGCCATGCTGCACGAGCAAGTGTTTCAGGAAGACAGCAAGGATATGGACCTCAGCCATTGGCAGGTCCTGGCCGCGCGCGTAGCGCATCATTTGGGGAGTGCTTCGGTGCGGGGCGTGGTTATCACCCATGGCACGGACACGCTGGAGGAGACTGCTTTTTATCTGGCCCGTACCCTGCCCGCATCATTGCTGGCTGGCAAACCTGTGGTGATGACCTGCGCCATGCGTCCGGCTACTTCGCTGTCGCCGGACGGCCCGCAAAACCTGCGCGACGCTACCGTGGTCGCAGCTACATCAGGCGCGCATGGCCTGATGCTGGTCTGCCAGGGCCAGGTGCTCGATGGCGCGCAGGTGCAAAAAATTCACCCCTACCAGCTCAACCCGTTTGACGCGGGGGACCACGGCATGGTAGGCGTGGTGGAGGAGACGCAGCTTCGATTGCTAGGCGGCTGGCCTCGGCCCGTGCCAGACCGGGCGGTTAAAACTTTGGCGGGGAGGCCCACTTCGGGCCAGGACTTTCCTAGGGTGGAAATCGTTTTCAACCACAACGGCGCCGATGGCGCTATCGTGCGGGCGCTGTGCGCGCCGCCTTCCCAAGGCGATGCGCCAGTGCAAGGCATTGTGCTGGCGGGCACTGGCAACGGCACGATGCACCGGGGGCTGGAGGCAGCGCTACGAGCGGCCCAGAGCCTTGGGGTGACGGTGGTCCGCACCACACGCTGCGCCCGTGGCCGGGTGTTGCCCCGCGCCGACGGACGCGGAGAAGCGTTTCCCATCCTGGAACTCAGCCCGGTCAAAGCGCGGATTGAGTTGATGCTGCAACTAGCTGCGCGGCAAGCCGCAGCTTAATTACCGCCGGGGCGCAGCAAGCTTTTAGGGAAGCTCTGCATAAGTCCAAACCCGTCATTACGAGCGCTGCGAAGCAATCTATTTTTCCTTGCCAATCAACCACTTATGGATCGCCGCGTCGCTGCGCT
>CAJBBZ010000152.1 GCA_903951445.1 uncultured beta proteobacterium | reverse complement strand
CCGTAGCTCAGTTGGATAGAGCAACAGCCTTCTAAGCTGTAGGTCACAGGTTCGATTCCTGTCGGACAGGCCACTTTCATACGCATCATCTTAGGGTAAAAGCAGAGCGCTAGCGCGCAGGGCTGGCTCGCCGATATGCCAATCTTGCAGTGCCTGGTCTAGTAAAGTGGGGTCGCCAGTGCTTAGGCACACTAGAGGCTTAGCGGCTACGTCTTGCTGCGTGGCGCCGATGGCTGGTCGAAGTAATCCTGCCGCTTTCAGCACCTGGCGGGTGCGCCTAGCCACCGGCTGACCGGCCTCTAACAAGCCTACACGCGGTCCCCAAAGACGAGACAAAACCTCAGTAATCAGGGCGTAATGGGTACAGCCCAGCACCACAGTGTCAATCTGCGCGCCGCCATCCGTGTTTTGCCGCAGGGCCTGTACATAGCCCTCGCTCAAGGACTCGATGGCATGGCGGTCCGCTTGCTCTATGGCCGCTGCCAATCCATCACAGGCTTGCAACAGGAATCGCACCGAAGGTGGCTGCGCAGCTAAGAGCGCTAAAAACTTATCGCTGGCCAGCGTGCTGCGGGTGGCCATCACCGCCACTACGCCGCTGGCAGTTTGTGCCGCCGCCGGCTTGAGCGCCGGTTCAATACCCACAATGGGCAACTCTGGGTAAAGCTCCCGCAGGCTGGCCACGGCGGCAGCGGTGGCGGTATTGCAGGCCAGTACCAAGGCTTTGGCCTGGTGGCTAGTGCACAGGTAATCGGCCAGCAGCTGCGACCTTGCCAGTACGTGCGCAGTATCGCGCTCGCCATAGGGCGCGTGCCCCGCATCCCCGATATAAACGAATTGTTCGTCAGGCAACTCTTGGCGCAGTGCCGCCAGCACACTCAGGCCGCCAATACCGCTGTCAAAGACCCCAATAGGCCCGATGGCGACAGCGGGGCTTTGCATCCGACCTTAGGCCGTTTGCACGGCAATGGTTTTGAACTCGCCGCTGGCGATTTTTTGTTGCCAGGTGGCCGGGCCGGTGATATGGGCGCTGGTGCCACCAGCATCCACGGCCACGGTCACCGGCATGTCTACCACGTCAAACTCGTAAATCGCTTCCATGCCCAGGTCGGCAAAGGCCAGCACTTTGGCGTGTTTGATGGCTTTGCTCACCAAATATGCGGCGCCGCCCACGGCCATGAGGTAAGCACTTTGGTGCTTCTTGATGGCTTCGATGGCGACCGGCCCGCGTTCGGCCTTGCCCACCATGGCGATCAGGCCGGTTTGGGCCAGCATCATTTCGGTAAATCCGTCCATCCGCGTGGCGGTGGTGGGGCCTGCCGGGCCAACGGCTTCGCCTTGCACCGGATCGACCGGGCCGACGTAATAAATCACCCGGTTGGTGAAGTCCACCGGCAGGGCCTCACCCTTGGCCAGCATGCCCTGGATGCGTTTGTGGGCCGCGTCGCGGCCGGTCAGCATTTTTCCGTTGAGCAGCAAGGTCTGGCCCGGCTTCCAGGCCGCCACTTGGGCGGGTGTCAAGGTGTTGAGATCGACGCGGGTGCTTTTCACATAGTCGGGCTTCCAGTCCACCGAGGGCCACAGGTCCAGAGACGGTGGCGTGAGGTAGGCCGGGCCACTGCCGTCCAGCACAAAATGCGCGTGGCGGGTGGCGGCGCAGTTAGGGATCATGGCCACCGGTTTGCTGGCCGCGTGCGTGGGGTAAAGCTTGATTTTGACGTCCAGCACCGTGGTCAGCCCGCCCAAGCCCTGGGCGCCAATGCCCAGCGCGTTGACTTTATCGTACAGCTCCAGGCGCAATTCCTCGGTTTGCGTGAGCGCCTGGCCCGATGACGATTTGGCTTGCAAGGCATACATATCAAGGTCGTCCATCAGGCTTTCTTTGGCCATGAGCATGGCTTTTTCTGCCGTGCCGCCAATGCCTATGCCTAGCATGCCCGGCGGGCACCAGCCCGCACCCATGGTGGGCACGGTTTTGAGCACCCAGTCCACCACCGAATCGCCGGGGTTGAGCATGACCAGCTTGCTTTTGTTCTCCGAGCCGCCGCCTTTGGCCGCAACCGTCACTTCCACGGTATTGCCGGGCACCAGTTCGGTGAAGATGACGGCGGGCGTGTTGTCCTTGGTGTTGATGCGCGCAAATTGGGGGTCGGCTACCACGCTGGCGCGCAAGGTGTTGTCCGGGTGCAGATAGCCCTGGCGTACGCCTTGGTTCACGGCATCGTCCACAGACCCGCTAAAACCTACAAAACGCACGTCCATGCCCACTTTTAAGAAGACGTTGACGATACCGGTGTCCTGGCAGATAGGGCGATGACCGGTCGCGCTCATTTTGCTATTGGTCAGGATCTGGGCGATAGCGTCTTTGGCCGCCGGGCTTTGCTCGTGTTCGTAGGCGCGGGCCAGGTGGGCGATGTAATCGGCGGGGTGGTAGTAGCTGATGTACTGCAGGGCGGCTGCCACCGATTCAACGAGGTCGTTTTGGGTAATAGTGGTCATGGTGTCAGGCTGGCAAATATCCGCTGAGTTTAGCGTCTGGCTTTCTGAGGGCCGTTCTGGCGCCAGCTTGCCCGAGTGCCCGTTTGGCGTCAAAATTCGAGGTCTTTGGGCCTGAAGTCAGTGCAATGTAAGTGCTGCCGCCGAAGATTGCGTCAGTTTTTCGAATACTACAAGGAGACAGGTTTTATGAGTTCGTCGACATCCGCTATCGAATCCGTACTGGTTGAAAACCGGGTTTTTCATCCTAGCGAGGCGAGCCAAAAAGGCGCCCGGATTGCCGGTATGCCAGCCTACCAAGCCTTGTGCGATGCCGCCGAAAAAGACTACCAGGGTTTTTGGGCCCAGTTGGCGCGCGACAACCTGAGTTGGACTAAGCCTTTCAACCGGGTGTTGGACGAATCCAACGCGCCGTTTTACCAATGGTTTGACGACGGCGAACTCAATGCCTCGGCCAATTGCCTGGACCGCCACATGGGCACGCCGGTAGAAAACAAAACCGCTGTGATTTTTGAAGCCGACGACGGCGCGGTCACCAAAACCACCTACAAAGAATTGCTGGCGCGCGTTAGCCAGTTTGCCAATGCGCTCAAGGCCGCAGGCATCCAAAAAGGCGACCGCGTGTTGGTCTATATGCCCATGACGCTGGAAGGCGTGATCGCCATGCAAGCCTGCGCCCGCATCGGGGCCACGCACAGCGTGGTCTTTGGTGGCTTTTCCGCCAAGGCTTTGCAAGAACGCATCATCGACGCCGGCGCGGTTGCCGTTATCACCGCCAACTACCAGATGCGCGGCGGTAAAGAACTGCCCCTCAAAGCGATTGTGGATGAGGGCCTATCCATGGGAGGCTGCGAGTCCATCAAAACCGTGTTTGTCTATCAGCGCACAGCCACTGCCTGCAACATGGTGGCTGGCCGCGACAAAACCTTTACCGAAGCGTTGGCTGGACAAAGCAGCGTCTGCGCGCCGGTGGCAGTGGGCGCTGAGCATCCTTTGTTTATCTTGTACACATCAGGCTCCACCGGTAAACCTAAAGGCGTGCAGCATTCCACCGGCGGCTATTTGCTGTGGGCCAAGCTGACCATGGACTGGACTTTTGACCTGCGCGCCGACGATATTTTTTGGTGCACCGCCGACATCGGCTGGATCACCGGCCACACGTACGTGGCCTATGGCCCCTTGGCGGCAGGCGCCACACAAATCATTTTTGAAGGCGTGCCTACCTTCCCTAATGCCGGACGTTTCTGGCAAATGATCGAGCGCCACAAGTGCACTATTTTTTACACCGCACCCACGGCTATCCGCTCACTCATCAAGGCCGCCGAAAGTGACGCGGCGGTGCACCCAGACCGATCAGATCTGAGCAGCTTGCGCATTCTGGGATCGGTGGGCGAACCCATCAACCCCGAGGCCTGGATGTGGTACTACCGCCATGTGGGCCACGAGAAATGCCCCATCGTCGATACCTTCTGGCAAACCGAAACCGGCGGCCACATGATGACGCCGCTGCCCGGTGCCACGCCGCTGGTACCTGGTAGCTGCACCTTACCATTGCCCGGCATCATGGCCGCCATCGTCGATGAAGTGGGCAAACCCATTCCGAATGGCACGGGCGGTATTTTGGTGGTAACACGACCCTGGCCTTCCATGATCCGAACCATCTGGAACGACCCTGAGCGCTTTAAGAAAAGCTATTTCCCAGAGGAGATGGGCGGCAAGCTCTACCTGGCGGGCGACGGCGCGGTGCGCAGCGCCGACCGGGGCTACTTCCGCATCACCGGGCGCATTGACGATGTGCTTAACGTCTCTGGTCACCGCATGGGAACCATGGAAATTGAATCGGCCCTGGTGTCTAAAACCGATTTGGTGGCCGAAGCCGCTGTGGTAGGCCGCCCCGACGACCTGACGGGCGAAGCGATTTGCGCATTTGTGGTCCTCAAGCGCGCCCGCCCCAGCCCCGAAGAGGCCAAAGTCATCGCCAAGGAATTGCGCGACTGGGTGGCCAAAGAAATCGGCCCGATTGCCAAGCCCAAAGACATCCGCTTTGGCGAGAACCTGCCTAAAACGCGCTCCGGAAAAATCATGCGCCGCTTGCTGCGTTCGCTGGCCAAGGGCGAGACGATTACTCAGGATGTTTCTACGCTGGAAAACCCGGCAATATTGGACCAATTGGGCCAGGCGTATTGATAGGTCGCATACTGCTTAGAGCCTTTGCCCGGACCATCCGGGCCGCGCCTTCAACAAAAAAGGATGCTTATGCATCCTTTTTTGTGTGTCTGCTCAGGCCCGCTTAGCTTTGCAGCGCCGCAAACACACTGTCGCGAATGGATTCCACCGAACCCTGCCCATTGACGGCGCGGTATTTGGGCGCTTGCGCTGGTTCTTGCGCCGCCCAATCGGAGTAATACTTCACCAGCGGGCGGGTTTGCGCGCTATAGACATTGAGGCGGTTTTTTACGGTGTCCTCTTTGTCGTCTTCGCGTTGAATCAAAGGCTCGCCGGTGATGTCGTCCTGACCGGCGACCTTAGGCGGATTGAATTTCACATGGTAGGTGCGGCCTGAAGCCGGGTGCGAGCGCCTGCCGCTCATGCGTTCAATAATCGCATCGAAGGGCACGTCGATTTCCACCACATAGTCCAGCGCCACGCCAGCGGCTTTCATGGCGTCGGCTTGTGGAATGGTGCGCGGAAAGCCGTCAAACAAAAAGCCTTGGGCGCAGTCCGGCTGCATAAGCCGGTCTTTGACCAGGCCGATGATGAGTTCATCGCTCACCAGGCCACCAGAGTCCATGATGGCCTTGGCTTGCAGGCCCAGCGCAGTGCCTGCCTTTACGGCGGCACGCAACATATCGCCGGTGGAAATTTGGGGAATGCCGTATTTCTGGCAGATAAATGTGGCCTGGGTACCTTTGCCTGCGCCGGGCGCACCTAACAGAATCAATCGCATGGCTTACCTCGCAAATCAGTGTCTCTTAATGGCCGGGCGACCTACCAACAGGGCCCGGCTGCGTTTTAGGGTCTGGCTTCGAGAATAGCACGCGTGTTCCTTAACTTGGCTTACAGCCACGCAGGTGTTAGGCCTGCGCCAGCAGGCGCCGCACGCGCTCCAAGTCCTGCGGCGTGTCCACGCCCGGCCCCGGTGCGCTGGCGCAGACGTACACCGCAATCTTATGGCCGTGCCACAGCGCGCGCAGTTGTTCTAGCGCCTCGCTGATCTCCATGGGCGCTTGCGCCAGCGTTGGAAAGCTACGTAAAAACCCGGCGCGGTAGGAATAAATCCCTATGTGGCGCAAGGGCGCTGGCTGGGGCAAAGTGTGCAGTGCGTCTGCGGGGCGGTCGCGCCACCATGCGATCGGTGCGCGGCTGAAGTACATGGCCATCCCTGCTGCGTCACATACGACCTTGACCACATTGGGGTCATAAAAATCCGCGCCACTTTCTAGCGCATGCGCGGCGGTGCCCATGCTCGCTTGCGGGTGTTGCTTGAGCAAATTCGCAACCGCTGCTACCAAGTCGGTGTCGATCAGCGGCTCATCGCCCTGGACGTTGACCACGATGTCTTCATCGGTTAATCCGAGCAGTTGGCAGGCCTCGGCCAGGCGGTCGCTGCCTGAGGCATGGTCGATGCGGGTGAGCAGCGCCTGCACACCAAAGGCTGCGCAGGCATCCACGATGCGCGGGCTGTCGCAGGCCACCACCACTTGGGTGTTTGTTGGCAGCGCGTGCGCCACCCGCTGGGCGACGCGCACCACCATGGGCACGCCACCCAAATCGGCAAGGGGTTTTTCAGGTAGGCGGCTGGAGGCCAGGCGCGCAGGAATCAGGACCGTCGTGGCCATCGCGGCTACAGGCCCAATTCGGTGTCGCTCAGGGTGCGTGCTTCGTTTTCCAACAGGATGGGAATGCCGTCGCGCACCGCGTAAGCCAGGCGGGCGCTGCGCGACCACAACTCTTTGGCATCAGCGTGCCATTCCAGCGGGCCTTTGGTAACCGGGCAGACCAGCAAAGCCATTAATTTAGTGTCCATGCGGCGATGATAAACGTCCGGCCCAGGCTGCTGCGATGCGCGCATCGAGCGCGGCATAAAAGCCTGCGTCCAAGTTTTGCTCTAGGGGCACGGCCCAGGCTTCGGGCGCGATAGCCCAGAGTTTGGCCGCGTCTTTTTCTGTGCACAGCAAGGTGTAAGGCCCCAGCGAGGCACGGGTGCGGCCTTGGAAGTCGGCATGATCGGGGAGCGCTTCTTGCGCCGCCAAGTTCAAGCCAGCCGCTTGCAGCATGGCAAAAAACTGGGCGGGCCGCGCTATCCCCGCAACGGCCTTGAGCGCCGGGTCGGCTTGCAGGCTGCTTAAGGTGCAGGTGCTGCCATCAGCCCGCCTTGCGGTGGGGCCTAGGCGGCGGAGGGTGGCAAATTGGCCGGTTTTGGCCGGGCCACTGCTAACGATGAGTAAGTGCGCATCGTTCACCCCAGCGCATTGCAGGGCTTGGCGAGGCCAGGGTTCGCGTAAGGGGCCGGCGGGCAACAGCAAGCCGTTGCCTAGGCCGTCCTCGTGCATCATGCAAATTTCGACATCGCGGTACAGGCTGTAGTCCTGCAGGCCGTCATCGCAAACCACAATGCGGGTTTGCGGATAGGCCTGAAGCAGCGCTAGCAGGCTGCGCTGGCGGCTAAGCCCTACGAAAACCGGCACCGCGCTGCGCTGCGCCAGAAGCAAGGCTTCGTCGCCCACGGTTTGCACTGGCGCATCGGGCCGCACTTCTTTCGTCGTCGCCTCGTTTCGTCCATAGCCTTTAGAAACAATCCCCACAATCCAACCCTGGTCGCGTAAATGCGCGACTACGGACAGTACGGTGGGCGTTTTACCAGCGCCACCGGCTACCACATTACCCACGACTACCACGCAGACCGTTGGTCGCTCCACCTTGCGCCAACCCAGCGCATACAGCGCGCGGCGCGATCGCAGGATCAGGCCACACAGCCAAGAGACGGGTAGCAGCGGCCACATCCATACGGATCGCCCTTGCCAGGCACGGAGCAGTAGCCGCGTTGCCAGGCTGCGCATGGCTCAGCGCCGGGGCGCGCCCTGGGGCGCTTGCAGCGCAAAAGTGATGTGGCTGATACCGGCCATGCGGGCAGCGTCCACCGCCGTAATCACGGATTGGTGGCTGCTTAAGGCGTCGGCGCTGATGATGAGCACAGGTGGGCTGTCTCCACGGATTTGGGCGAGCAGCGCCTCGGACAGGGCGGCTGCGGTATGGTCTGCGATCAGTTTACCTTGCAGGCCGTAATCGCCATTGGCAGTGACAGTGATGTGCAGCGGCGGATTGGGCGCCTGCTCTTTGTCCGCTTGCGCCACCGGTAAATTAATGCGTAACTGTAGGTTTTGGCTGTACGTGGTTGTTAATAAAAGAAAAATAAGAATCACCAGCAAGACATCGATAAACGGTATCAGGTTAATTTCCGGCTCGCTGTCCTGACGCGCCTTGAACTGCAAGCCCTCGCTGGCGCTGCCGCCGGGCAAATGAAAACCGTCGCTCATGGCGTGTCCATGGCGCGCAAGCGCCGCAATAACTGGTCGGCGCTGCTTTCCAATTGCAGCAGATATGCATCGGCGCGGGCGCGGAAATAGCGCCAAAACACCAGCGCGGGTATGGCCACGATCAGGCCGAAAGCGGTGTTGTACAGCGCGATGGATATGCCTTGCGCCAATTGCGCAGGGTTGCCGCTGACCGAGCCGGGCGATTGCGCGCCGAATATCTCGATCAGCCCCACCACCGTGCCCAGCAAGCCCATCAGCGGTGCTGCCGAGGCGATAGTGGCCAGGGCCGTCAGGCGCATTTCCAGCGTTTGCGCGGCCAGACGGCCCGCTTGGTGCAGGGCGGCGCGCAGGTCGGCTTCAGTTGCCAATGCGTCTTGTGAGCGGGTATACAAGCCGCTGGCAAGTACTTGGCCGAGTAAGGAGTTGCGTTCTAGTTGGGCAATGGCGTCTGGGGGTGGAATACCTTGGTGCAGGTTATCGATCACCGCTTTGGTGAGGCTGGCGGGGGCTATTTTTGCGTCGGTCAGGCTGAAATAGCGCTCAATCACGATGGCCAGGGCGACCACGGAGCTGGCGATGAGGGGCCAAATCGGCCAACCTGCGGCTAGTATGATGGAAAACAATGTATCCCCCCAATTTAAGTTTATAAAAATACAATTATCTGTGATTATTATCAAATATCGTATTTAAAGACTGTTAATTTTCCGTTCGTGCTACTTGGTGGCGCTTGAAAACTGCTCAATTCCCCTATGTCAGAAGTTTTGCCCGTGCGCCGCGCCGCGCCGCAGGTCTGGTCGGTAGGCGCTCTGTGTCACGCGATTGCTGACGCCCTGGACGCGCGCTTTAACCCGGTGCGCGTGGCGGGCGAAATCAGTAGTTTTGTACGCGCCGCCAGCGGGCACTGTTATTTTTCGCTCAAGGACAGCAGCGGGCAGTTGCGCTGCGCTATGTTCAAGCGCGCCGCCTCGGGCCTGGCATTTTTGCCGCGCGAGGGGCAGCGCGTCGAAGTTTCGGGTCGCCTGGGCGTCTATGAGCCGCGCGGTGAACTGCAACTGGTCGTCGAAGCCATGGTGGAGGCCGGCGAGGGCAATTTGTATGAGCAGTTTGTGCTGCTAAAAGCGCGCTTGCAGGCCGAGGGCCTGTTTGAGCCAGAGCGCAAAAAGCCGCTGCCAACGCGGGTGCGCGGTATCGGGGTGGTCACCTCATTGGGTGCCGCCGCTCTGCATGATGTGGTGAGCGCTTTGCAAAGGCGTGTGCCGCATATCCCGGTGCTGATATCGCCCGCGAGTGTCCAGGGCGCCAATGCGGCTAGTGAGCTGGCGCAGGCTTTGCAGGTTTTGTACGCGATTGCCGCGCCTGGCGCAGAGGTGGATGCGGGTAGGGGTGCAGCTTCAGGCGCTAATGCGCGTACCACCATCGGCGCGATGTCTATTGACGTAATTTTGCTGGTGCGGGGTGGTGGCGCGATGGAGGATTTGTGGTCCTTCAACGACGAGGCGCTAGCCCGTGTGCTGGCGCAAAGTCCGGTGCCGGTAATCACCGGCATTGGCCATGAAACCGATTTCACGATTGCCGATTTTGTGGCGGACCTGCGCGCGCCCACGCCAACGGCAGCTGCCGAGTTGTGCGCCATGCCCTTGGAGCAATTGCAAGATGCTGCCGGCTACCTGCAATCGCGTTTACAAACCGCCGTATTGCGCACGCTGGACCGCGAGTCGCAACGCCTGGACCAGGTGGCCAGCCGCGCGGGGCGTCCGGCGGCACTGGTCCATCGATTGCAACTGCGCTTGGCGAGCTTCGGCCAGCGTATGGCTTACGCGCCGAGCCAGCACTTGCAATCCCAGCAAACGCGTTTGCTGGCCGGCCAGGCCGCATTGCGCAATGCCGCACACCAGAGTGCGGAGCGTCAGCGAAGCCGATTGGCTCAGTTGGGTGTGCGCCTGGCAGCTTTAGACCCGCAAATTGTGTTGGCGCGTGGGTACGCCTGGCTTCAAGATGACGCAGGGCGGCCCCTGACAGGCACCGCCCAAATGCAAACAGGCCAGCGGGTGCAAGCCCGTTTGTCCGATGGCACGGCCGACCTGCAAGTGCAGGCCATCCGGCGTTCTTGACGCTAGGGGTACTAAGCAGCGCCCGGCCCCATTAGGTATTTTTAATAGTCGTCCAGCACTGCGCCTTTGCTGGCGGTGGAGGCATTGAAAGCGAACTTGGCTTGCACGCCACGTGTGTAGCGCGGTGCAGGGGCTGTCCAGGCGGCGCGGCGTTTGGCGATTTCTTCGTCCGGCACGTTGAGTTGCAGCAGCAAAGCGTGGGAATCGATGGTGATCGAGTCGCCTTCGTGAATAAAGGCAATCGTGCCGCCCACTGCCGCTTCGGGCGCCACATGGCCTACCACCATGCCCCAGGTGCCGCCGGAAAAACGGCCATCGGTAATCAGACCCACGCTCTCGCCCAAGCCCGCGCCTATGAGCGCGCCGGTGGGGGCCAGCATTTCGGGCATACCGGGGCCGCCTTTGGGGCCTAGGTAGCGCAAAACCATCACGTCGCCAGCTACGATCTTGCCAGCCAGAATCGCTTTGAGCGCCGATTGCTCGTCGTCAAACACGCGGGCCGGGCCGGTCATTACGGGTTTTTTCAGGCCGGTGATTTTGGCCACGCAGCCTTCGGGCGAGAGGTTGCCTTTCAATATCGCCAGGTGGCCCTGGGCGTACATCGGATTGCTGATGGGGCGGATCACGTCCTGGTCGGCGCGCGGCGCATCGGGGATGTCGGCGAGCACTTCTGCAATGGTTTGGCCGGTAATCGTCAGGCAGTCGCCGTGCAGCAGTCCAGCCACGAGTAAAGTTTTCATGACTTGGGGAATGCCGCCTGCGCGGTGCAGATCCACGGCCAGGTATTTGCCGCTGGGCTTGAGGTCGCACAAGACCGGCGTTTTGACGCGTACGCGTTCAAAGTCCTCGATAGTCCATTCCACTTCGGCGGCGTGGGCAATCGCCAAAAAATGCAGCACGGCATTGGTGGAGCCACCGGTGGCCATGATGACGGCGACTGCGTTTTCAATGGACTTGCGCGTAACGATGTCGCGCGGTTTGATGTCTTTTTTGATCGCTTCGATCAACACCGTCGCCGACGCTTTGGCGGAATTGAGCTTTTCGTCGTGCGGGTTGGCCATGGTGCTGGAATAAATCAGCGAAATGCCCAGGGCCTCGAAGGCGCTGGACATGGTGTTGGCCGTGTACATGCCCCCGCAAGAGCCGGGGCCGGGAATGGCGCGCTGCTCGATTTCGTGCAGATCAAAGTCGCTCAAATTACCGGCGGCGTTTTGGCCTACGGCTTCGAACACGCTGACGATATTGAGGTCCTGGCCTTTGTAGCTACCGGGCAAAATCGTGCCGCCGTAGACATAGATCGCCGGTACATTGGCACGCAGCATGCCCATCAAACCGCCGGGCATGTTTTTGTCACAGCCGCCAATCACCACCACGCCGTCCATCCACTGGCCCTGTACGCAGGTCTCGATGCAATCGGAAATCACTTCGCGGCTGACCAGGGAATATTTCATGCCCTCGGTGCCCATGGCCATACCGTCCGAGATGGTGGGCGTGCCAAACACCTGGGCATTGCCTCCAGCCTCTTCGATACCCGCGATGGCCGCGTCCGCCAGTTTTTGCAGGCCACTGTTGCAGGGGGTAATCGTGCTGTGCCCGTTGGCCACGCCGACCATGGGCTTTTTGAAGTCGGTTTCCTGGTAGCCCATGGCGTAGTACATGGAGCGGTTGGGCGCACGCGATTTGCCTTCGGTGATGTTGGCGCTGCGGCGGTTGATGGGCAGGATGGGGATGGTTTTATCGGTCATAGCGCGGTTCGTAAGGCATTGAAAAACGCCAGTTTACTTGCCGCCCCGCCAGCCGTATTCGGCCTAAGGCCTCAGGCCGCGCAACCAGTCGCTCAGCGGGGCGTCCGCCCAAGCTTTTGGAATGCTGGCCTGCGGCAGCGAGGGAAGGAGCTTGAGTTCCTTTTCCTTGGCATCCACGCGCTTGGCAGTGCGTGCAAAGGAATCGCTCCAACTGAGCGCAGGATGCATCCCCTGCTCCAGTAGGCTTTCGATAAACCAGCTATTGGTCGATTTGGGGCTGCACCCGAAAGAACTGCGGTCGGCCGCGCTGGCTGTGAGCAGCACGCGGGTGCCATCGCCCAGCCCGGGTACAAAGGAGCCGGAGTAGCAAGCCGACAAGAGAACGGCGCTGGGCGAAGCTGGATGGATGCGGCGCAACCAGGC
This sequence comes from uncultured beta proteobacterium, assembly GCA_903951445.1. Lineage (GTDB taxonomy): Bacteria > Pseudomonadota > Gammaproteobacteria > Burkholderiales > Burkholderiaceae_C > Allorhodoferax. The sequence continues at coordinate 12,605 of CAJBBZ010000152.1, read as the reverse complement.
GCTTAGTGACGAGGAGCGAATAGGCGGATAGTCCTTGTCCGCTATGTTGATAGCCAGCATGTCTTTATTGCCATGGCTGCTGATCAACACCACCACGGTCAGGGGGTATTTGTCGGACCATGCGCCCACGCGGGAAAAGACTTCGCTCAAATTTTGCTGCGTCGCCGCTGCAAAAAGCATCTTTTGGTCTTTGGGCGGATTGCTCAACATAATGCTATGCATCGGCATGCCAAAATTTTCCAGACGTTGTTGCATGGCCAGGATATCGCTTTGAAACGCCGTCGACTGCGAGTGCAGTGCAGCACCCACAAATACCAGTGTGCGTTCGGTGCCTGCCGTGTTTGCCAGTGCCGCCTCGGCGCGATCCAGCTGCGCTTGCAAGCTCCCGACGGGGGTCGGGCCGCCTTGCTCGGGTTTGCCCGGCGGCATGCTTGCGCAAGCGCCTAGCAGCAGCGCGAACGCGAGCGTCAAAAAAAGCTTGGCGTAATGCGCCGAAAATTTGCTAATTCGCATGGCTTTTTATCCCTGAATCAGCCCGGTTTAATGCAAAAGATTGTAGGGTGGGCTGGCGCTTTGGCAAATTTTGGTAGGTACCTGAGTCGGGAATAAATAGCTTGTCGGGTTATTTGTAAGTAATCTGTCCGGTTTGTGGAGGAGCTATGCATTCTGCCCCCATCGCGGCGCCCAAGGCCCCAAGCGCATGGCCCCGCTAAAATTGCCTATTCCCTCCAGCCGGCCTTGCACCGTGACGCTCCACACCAGCACATTCGAAGGCGGCAACGCCTTAAGCCCTTTCCGCAGCCAGCAATTACTGGCCCAATTACAACAAGTTCACGACAAAATCAGCGCGATTGACGCCCGTTATGTCCATTGGGTGGCCACCGATAGCGCGCTCGGAGCTGGCTTGCACGAGCGCTTAGGCGCCTTGCTGACCTACGGCGAGCCAGCCTCCAAGCAGCAAGGCGGCAAGGTCTTGCTGGTGTCGCCCCGGCTGGGCACCTTGTCGCCCTGGGCGTCCAAAGCCACCGACATTGCCCATAACTGCGGTTTTGCCGTTCGCCGCATCGAGCGCGCGGTGGAATACCGCGTGCATGTCAAATCCTGGCTCGGCCAATCGGGCAGCTTGAACGAAACACAGTTACAAGCCGTCGCCGTCTGCTTGCATGACCGCATGACCGAAAGCGTGTGGCGCGAGCGTGCGCAGGTCGAGCGCTTGTTCCAGGCTTTACCTGCCACGCCCATGGACTATTGCGATGTGTTGGGCGGCGGGCGCGCGGCTTTGGTGCAGGCCAACGTGCAATTTGGCCTGGCTTTGGCCGATGATGAAATCGACTACCTGCACCGAGCCTTTGTCCGATTGCAGCGCAATCCCACGGACGTGGAACTCATGATGTTTGCGCAGGCCAATAGCGAGCACTGCCGACACAAAATTTTTAATGCCGATTTCAGTATCGATGGCATGGCGCAGGCCAGCAGCATGTTCGGCATGATCCGCCATACGCACAAGACGCATCCGCAGCATATGCTGGTGGCCTACTCGGACAATGCCTCGGTGATGGAGGGCGCTGCCATAGAGCGCTTTGCGCCCCGGCCAGCCTCAGCCCAGGGCGCACAGCAGTCGCCGCCGTACATCAAAACCGAGGCCCTGCAACATATCTTGATGAAGGTGGAAACGCACAACCACCCGACCGCGATTTCGCCATTTCCCGGTGCCTCCACCGGCGCGGGCGGCGAGATCCGCGACGAGGGCGCTACCGGGCGCGGCTCCAAGCCCAAAGCCGGGCTGACCGGGTTTACCGTGTCCACCTTGCGCTGGGACGGGCAGGGCGGCTACGGCAAACCGGCGCATATCGCCAGCCCATTGCAAATCATGATCGAAGGGCCTTTGGGCGGGGCCGCGTTTAACAATGAATTTGGCCGCCCCAATTTGCTGGGTTATTTCCGCGAGTTCGAGCAAAGCGCCGTGAGCGCCCAAGATACGGTGCAGCGCGGTTACCACAAGCCCATCATGATCGCTGGGGGCCTGGGCGTGATCGATGCGTCGCAAACGCATAAAAAACTGTTTCCCGCCGGTAGTTTGCTGGTGCAACTGGGTGGACCAGGCATGCGTATTGGCATGGGCGGCAGCGCGGCCAGCTCGATGGCGACGGGCGCTAACGCAGCCGAGTTGGATTTTGATTCGGTGCAACGCGGCAACCCCGAAATCCAGCGCCGGGCGCAAGAGGTGATTAACCAATGCTGGCTGATGGGCGCGGACGCGAACCCGATTTTGGCGATCCACGATGTGGGTGCTGGCGGTCTGTCCAATGCCTTCCCCGAACTGAGCAACGACGCCGGTCGCGGCGCCTGCTTTGACTTGCGCGCTGTGCCGCTGGAAGAGTCGGGCATGGCGCCCAAAGAAATTTGGTGCAACGAAAGCCAGGAGCGCTATGTCATGGCGATTGCCCCTGATTCTTTGCCTCTGTTTACTGCTTTATGCGAGCGTGAGCGCTGCCCGTTTTCGGTGGTGGGCGTGGCGACCGAAGACCGTCAGCTCGTCGTGGCCGATGCAGGTGCTCCGTCGCCGGTGGATATGCCGATGGACGTGTTGCTGGGCAAGCCGCCCAAGATGCACCGGGATGCACAAACGCTGCGCCGCGACTTTGCGCCTTTGGACTTAAGCGGCGCCACTTTGCAAAGCGCCGTGACGGCGGTGTTGTCACACCCCACGGTGGCGTCCAAGCGCTTTTTGGTGACGATTGGTGACCGCACCGTGGGCGGCCTGAGCCATCGCGACCAAATGGTCGGGCCCTGGCAGGTGCCGGTGGCCGATTGCGCGGTCACATTGGCCGACTTCAAAGGCTTTGCTGGCGAAGCCATGTCCATGGGCGAGCGCACGCCGCTGGCGGTGATCGATGCACCGGCTTCGGGCCGCATGGCGATTGCCGAGGCGATTACCAATTTGCTGGCTGCGCCCATCGAACTTCCGCGCGTCAAGCTGTCTGCTAATTGGATGGCCGCCTGCGGTGATGCCGGTGAAGACGCGGCGCTTTATGCCACGGTGCAGGCTGTAGGTATGGAACTGTGCCCGGCCTTGGGTATCTCGATTCCGGTAGGTAAAGATTCGCTTTCCATGCGCACGCAATGGAAGGACGAAGACGGCAAGGCGAAGAAAGTCAGCTCGCCGGTTTCGCTGATTATTTCGGCCTTTGCCAGCATCGCCGATGTGCGGCCTACGCTCACGCCGCAATTGCAAAAGGTGGACGATGCGCTGCTGCTGCTGATCGACCTGGGGCGCGGGAAAAACCGCATGGGTGCTGGCATCTTGGCGCAGACGCTCGATCAAACAGGCCATCAGGTGCCGGACTTGGACAATGCGAAAGACCTGATTGCGCTGGTACAGGCCATTAACGCATTGCGCGCTGAGCAAAAAATACTGGCCTACCACGACCGCAGCGACGGCGGCTTGCTGGCCTGCGTGGCCGAGATGGCTTTTGCAGGCCGCGTGGGCGTGGCGCTGAACGTCGATATGCTGGTGCTCGAGGGCGACGGCGTGAGCGACAGCCGCATGGACGTGGGCGACAGCAAAAACTGGGCAAACCAAGTGGGCGCGCTCCGTGAAGAGCTAACGCTTAAAGCGCTGTTCAACGAAGAGCTAGGCGTGGTCTTGCAAGTGCGCGCTGCGGACCGCGACACAGTGATGGCGGTGCTGCGCACCCATGGCCTGTCCAAGCACAGCCATGTCATTGGCAAGACGCGCCCGGCCCAGGGCGCTGATGCGCCGACCTTAGAAATTTGGCGTGACGCCACGGCAGTTTTTACTGCGCCTTTGTACGACCTGGCCCAGGTCTGGGACAGCGTGAGCTGGAAAATTTGCCGCCTGCGCGACAACCCGGCTTGCGCCGATGCCGAACATGCATCTTTTGGCGGGCCAAGCGATATCGGCATGCAGGTGGTGTTACCGCCGGGCCTAGCGCCCGAGCCTGCGCCCACAGCGCCCGCCCTGCTTTCGCGCAAGCCGCGCGTGGCGGTGCTGCGCGAGCAGGGCGTCAATTCGCACATTGAAATGGCCTACGCGTTTACCGAAGCCGGCTTTGACGCCTTTGACGTGCACATGAGTGATTTGCAAACGGGCCGCGCCGACCTGCGCGACTTTGCCGGACTGGTGGCTTGCGGCGGTTTCAGCTACGGCGACACCCTGGGCGCCGGTATCGGCTGGGCGCGTTCGATTACTTTTAACATCCAGCTGGCGGACCAGTTCAGCGCGTTTTTTGCACGGCCCGACACCTTTGGATTAGGCGTATGCAACGGCTGCCAGATGTTCGCCGAGCTGGCCGACATCATCCCCGGCGCAGCCCACTGGCCGCGCTTCACCACCAACCAGAGCGAGCGCTTTGAAGCCCGCCTGTCCATGGTGGAAGTGCTGGATTCGCCCTCGCTATTTTTTCAAGGCATGACCGGTGCGCGTCTGCCCATTGCCGTGGCCCATGGCGAAGGCTATGCTAACTTTACGCAGCGCGGCGATGCAGCCCAAGTGCTGCGCGCTATGCGTTTTGTCGATAACGCTGGGCAGGCCACTGAAGCTTATCCTTGCAACCCCAACGGCAGCCCAGCGGGCCTTACGGCGGTCACTACGGCCGACGGCCGCTTCACCGCCATGATGCCGCACCCCGAGCGCGTGTTTCGCAATGTTCAAAGCAGTTGGACCGCGCTGGACATCAGCGCGCGCAGCCCTTGGATGCACTTGTGGCACAACGCACGCCAATGGCTGGGCTAAACCTTATGGTGGATGCGCGGCCCGTTGGTCTGCGCAATCTGCGCTTGATTGCATAGGGCCGCAAGTCATGCACACCGCACGCTATCAATGGGTGGACGCGCTGCGCGGCTTGGCCATGGTGTGGATGACGGTGTTTCACTTTTGCTTTGACTTAGCCAACGCCGGTTTGTTGCAAGCCAATTTCTACCAAGACCCGCGCTGGACGGTGCAGCGCACTTGCATCCTCAGTTTGTTTTTGTTCTGCGCAGGCGCGGGCCAAGCTATCGCCTTAGCGCAAGCCCAAAGCTGGCGCCGCTTTGGTAAACGCTGGCTGCACATCGCAGGATGCGCTTTGTTGGTAAGCGCGGGCTCGTACCTGATGTTTCCGCGCAGCTTTATTTATTTTGGTGTTTTGCACGGCATGGCGGTGATGCTGCTGATCACCCGCTTTGTCGGTCCGCTTGGGCCTTGGTTGTGGCTGCTGAGCGGCGCACTGATAGCCCTGCAATGGCTGGCGCCCTGGGCGATCAACGCGGGCTGGTGGGACAGCGCGCTCAACGACAAGCCACTTAATTGGTTGGGCTTGATCAGCACCAAACCGATTACTGAAGACTATGTACCCTTAGTGCCTTGGCTGGGTGTGATGCTCTGGGGCATGGCGGCCATGCAATGGGTCTTTACCCACCACGCCGCAAATCGGCTGCACCAAGCCGATATTCCGGCGCTGCGGCCCTTGGCCTTTTTGGGGCGCTGGAGCCTGAGCTACTACATGCTGCACCAGCCGGTCATGCTGGGGGCGCTATGGTTATGGAAGCAGGCTTGAACCATCGGGCCTGAAATTGGAATTGAAACAAGGCACGATACCGAAGTTTGCGCAAGCGAGTCTGCATAAAAAACGCGGCCTAGGCCGCGTTTTAAAGGGCTCAATGCAAGCCGCTTATTCGATCTTCGCTTTACTACGCAGTTCTTCCTGGTACTTGGCCAAGTTTTGCTGGGTCAGGTGCTGAGAGATTTGGGGTTTGACATCTTCGAACTTGGGCATATTGGCTTCGCGTACGTCATCTAAGCGGATGATGTGGAAACCGAATTGGCTTTTCACCGGGGCTTCGGTGGTCTTTCCTTTGCCTAGGGCCACTAAGGCGTCAGAAAACTCTTTCACGTAGCTGGCGGGGTTGGCCCAGTCCAGTTCGCCGCCCTTGACGGCCGAGCCGGGGTCTTTGGAAGATTTTTTGGCCAGGTCTTCAAACTTGGCGCCTTTTTTTAGCTGAGCTAGCAAGGCTTTAGCCTGGTCTTCCTTTTCCACGAGGATGTGGCGCGCCTTGTATTCCTTGCCGGCGTTCATGGCCACATAACGGTCGTACTCGGCTTTCATATCCGCTTCGGTAACCGGGTTTTTGGCCTGGTGGGCAGCGAACAGGGCGCGGATCAGGATGGATTGCTTCACTTCCTCCATCTGCGCTTTGAATTCGTCAGAAGCGTCCAAGCCCATGGCCATAGCGGCTTGGCTAAATACTTCGCGGGCGATGACTTCTTCTTTGAGCTGGCCTTGCATGTCCGGCGTGACAGGGCGGCCGGAGCGGGCTACTTGCTGGGCCAGGGCTTCCACGCGGGCGGTGGGCACTGGTTTGCCGTTGACGATGGCAATGTTTTGCGCCAGGGTGGGGGCGGCAACCAGGGCCAGGAGGGTTGCCGCCGTGGCGGTCCAAACTTGAAATTTCATTCGAGATCCTTGAGGGCTGGAGAAAAACTAAGCACGTATTGTCGCTGCTTAAGGCAGTGGCTCTGTACGCGGGTGGGGGTCGGCGGGCTGGGTTCAGCTTGCGGTGTCGATTTCGATGGCCAGGGCATGCAAGCCCTGATCGATGAAATCCTCCGCGGCATCATACACAAGGCGGTGGCACGCGACCCGTGTTTTACCGGTAAAAAAAGGTGAAGCGATGCGCACCCTAAAGTGGGTGCCAAAGCCGCTGTCATTGGCCCCGACATGGCCTGCGTGCTGGTGGCTTTCGTCGATTACGGTCAGCCGCAAGGGTTGCAAGCGCTCGCGCAAGCGGGCCTCTAAGTTGTGCGCCGTGATTTGCAAAGGCTGGTTCATGGCTTCTTCCCCGCGTCATCGGGCGATAGCGGCGCTTGCTCTGGATCTTCTGGCAGCTTCATATGCGGCGCAATGTACAAGCCCTGGCCGACGATGAAAACCAGGGGGAAGACGTAGCCCCACAGTTTGAAGTTGACCCATTCTTCGGTGCTGTAGTTCAGGACGACATAGGCGTTAAGCGCCGCCATAAATGCGCAATACGCAATCCAGGCCACATTGAGTTTGTTCCACAGCGCATCGGGCAGCTCTAACTGGCTGCCCAGCAGGGAGCGCAAAAAATTCTTACGCAGCGCGAAAACTGCAATCGCCAGCCCAACAGCCAAGCAGGTATACAAAACCGTAGGCTTCCACTTAATAAAGCGCTCGTCGTGCAAGCCCAAGGTCACGGCGCCAAAGGCTAGCACCATGATGAGGGTGACTTTTTGCATCAAAGGCAGGCTGCGTTCGCGCACATAGGTGTAGGCCGATTGCAGCAACGTGGCCGCCATCATCACGCCGGTGGCTACGTAAATATCAAAGAGCTTGTAGGCGCCAAAAAACAGCAGTACCGGGAACAGGTCAAATAGGGTTTTCATTCGGGTGTGAAGTCCAGCGAGGCGGAATTCATGCAATAGCGCAAGCCCGTAGGCGCCGGGCCGTCGTTAAACACATGGCCCAGGTGGGCGTGGCAATCAGCGCAATGCACCTCGGTGCGTTTCATCCATAACATGCCGTCTTCCTTGGTGCCTACCGCATCTGGCGCCAAGGGCTGGAAATAGCTGGGCCAGCCGCTGCCCGATTCGTATTTGGTCTCCGACGAAAAAAGCGCTTTGCCGCAGCAAATGCAGCTGTAAATGCCTTTTTGGTGGTTGTCCGCCCAGCGGCCGGTGAAGGCGCGTTCGGTGGACTCTTGGCGCGTCACGGCAAAGGCTAAGGGCTCGGCACCTTTGGCAGCCAAGAGGGCGCGCCACTCGTCGTCGGTTTTGTGGATCATGAAAATACCTTGGTAATGGAGGTGAAACCGTGCAGCATCAAGAGCAGCAACTCACGGAAATAGCGGTGGCCCAGTCCGGCGCAAAGCCGGCCCACCGCTCGTGCGCAGCGTGTTCGTCAAACGGGTTTTCCAGCACGGTTTGCAGTTGCGCCAGCACCGAAAAGTCTTTGGCCTGGGCCGCAGCAATCGCCTCCTGAGCCATATAGTTGCGCAGCACGAATTTGGGGTTGGCGCGCAGCATGCGGGCCGATATGTCGGTCGTCCCCATGCCTTTGTGCATGGACTCAAACGCATACTGCCAGGTTTGCATTTGCTGGCGGTTGACGAACAAATCCATGACCGAATAATCTTCATCGTCCATGCGTGCGGCCCAATGGCTCAGGCGGCGCCAGAAGATGGTGTAGTCCACCTGGTCGGCCGCCAGCATGGGTAGCAACATGTCGGTCAGGGCTTTTTGCCGGGGGTCGGCTTGGTCTAAGCCCATTTTTTTCGCCAGGCACAACTGGCTGGCCGCTTGGAAGTGCGCGCGGTACGTGTCCACGGCTTCGGTAGCCGCGTCCTCGTCGCCAATCAGCGGCATCAAAGCGTCGGTCAGGCAATACAGGTTCCAGTACGCCATATTGGGCTGCTCGGAAAACGCGTAGCGACCTTCCGTATCTGAATGGTTGCAAATATGGCCAGGCGCAAAGGCGTCCAAAAACTGGAACGGGCCGTAGTCCAGCGTCAGGCCCAGAATGCTCATGTTGTCGCTGTTCATGACGCCATGGCAAAAGCCCACGGCTTGCCAATGGGCGAGCAACTCAGCCGTCTTGCGACTGACTTCGCCCAGCAATGCCAAATAGGGGTTGGCGCCCGTGGCGTCGCGGCATTGGGGGTAGTAGTGGTCGATCACAAAGTCAGCCAAGGCTTGCAACTGGGGGATTTGCTCGCGCTTGCTGAAGTGCTCAAAATGCCCGAAGCGGATAAAACTGGGAGCCACCCGCGCCACCACCGCCGCTGTTTCTGCCGTTTCGCGCCAGATGGTGGCATCCGAACCGGTAACGCACAAAGCCCGCGTGGTGGGGATTCCCAGCCCATGCATGGCTTCGCTGCATAAAAATTCGCGGATCGCGCTGCGCAATACCGCGCGGCCATCGCCCCGGCGCGAAAAAGGCGTGGGGCCTGCGCCTTTGAGTTGTATTTCTTGCCCGGCCAGTTCGCCCAGCAAGCAGGCGCGTCCGTCGCCCAATTGACCGGCCCACACGCCAAATTGGTGCCCGCTGTACACGCTGGCGACCATGGCGCTGCCGGGCAGTAATTGGTTGCCGGTCAGGGCCTGCAGTGCGGAGTCGGCCGTAGCCCAGCCGGGCGGCAGACCTAGCGATTGGGCTAGGGCGCCGCTTTGCCCGACCCAATATGGCTCGGGCAGGGGGGCAGGGGCGATGGGCGCCACAAAATCTGGGCCCAAATGGGCAAAACGCTGTTGCCAAGGCAGCGATGCAAGTGCCGGATCGGCGGGGGAAGGGGGGGCGACTGCCGCAGGGGTGAAGGGGTCGGTCATGCCCGCATTTTCCGCGAAAGTCGCTGGCTGCCTTAAGTGCAGTGCTTTTCGGCCCTCTTATGCCGTGCAGTTAATATGCGCGCTCGCCCATTTGGGGCGGATTTTTTTTGGAGATTTGTAGATGCTCGGATTGATGCAAAGCCAGCCATTGCTGATTTCTTCCATGATTGATTTTGCCGAGCGGCACCATGGCGAAGGGGAAATCGTCTCCCGCCGCGTGGAGGGGGACATCCACCGCTGCACCTACAAAGATATAGCCGGGCGTTCCCGCCAGGTAGCCAATGCGCTGGACGCTATGAAGCTGGCCTTTGGTGACCGCGTCGCCACCCTCGCCTGGAATGGTTACCGCCATTTGGAGCTGTATTTCGGCGTCAGTGGCTCGGGGCGCGTGCTCCATACCCTCAATCCGCGTCTGCATCCGGATCAGATTGTTTGGATCGCCAACCATTCCGAAGACCAGGTTTTATGTTTTGACATGACGTTTTTGCCTATCGTCAAAGCGGTGTATGCGCGTTGCACCACCATCAAGCATTTCATCGCCTTGTGCGACGCGGCCAGTCTGCCCGCCGATAGCGGCATCCCCGGTCTGCAAAGCTACGAAGCATGGATGGGCGGCCAGCCGGCGCAGTACACCTGGCCCGAGTTTGACGAAAACAGCGCGTCCAGCATGTGCTACACCAGCGGCACCACGGGCAACCCCAAGGCCGCGCTGTACAGCCACCGTTCCACCATCTTGCACGCCTGGGCGGGCGCCATGCCCGATGCGCTGAACATGAGCGCGCGCGACAGCGTGCTGCCGGTGGTGCCTATGTTCCACGTCAATGCCTGGGGCTTGCCATATTCAGCGGCCATGACCGGCGCCAAGATGGTCTTCCCCGGCCCGGCCATGGATGGCAAATCCATCTTCGATTTGATCGAATCCGAAAAAGTGACTTTCGCTGCCGGTGTGCCCACCGTGTGGCAAATGATGCTCGGCCATATGCAACAGGGCGGTTTGCGGTTTTCCACGCTCAAGCGCACCGTGATCGGCGGCTCGGCTTGTCCGCCGGCCATGATCAGCGCGTTCAACGACAACTACGGCGTAGAAGTGTTGCACGCTTGGGGCATGACCGAGATGTCGCCATTAGGCACGGTGTGCACCCTCAAGAACAAGCATGTGAACCTGGACGCCAGCCAAAAAATGGCCGTGCGCATCAAACAAGGCCGTGGCATTTATGGCGTGGATATGAAGATCGTCGACGAACAAGGCGATGAACTGCCCTGGGATGGCAAGGCCTACGGCGACTTGCTGGTCAAAGGCCCCTGGGTGATCCGCGAATATTTCAAAGGTGAGGGCGGTTCGCCGCTGGTCAATGGTTGGTTCCCCACGGGGGACGTGGCCACCATAGACCCCGATGGCTATTTGCAAATCACCGACCGCAGCAAGGACGTGATCAAGTCGGGCGGCGAATGGATTAGCTCTATCGATGTGGAAAACATCGCCATGGCGCACCCCGCCGTGGCGATGGCAGCTTGCATCGGCATGAAGCACCCCAAGTGGGATGAGCGTCCGGTGGTGGTGGTGGTGAAAAAGCTTGGCGCCGAAGTGTCGCGCGAAGAATTGCTTGGGTTTTTTGAAGGCAAAACCGCCAAGTGGCAAATTCCGGACGACGTGATTTTTATCGATGCTATCCCGCTGGGCGCGACCGGCAAGATGCAAAAAGTTAAATTGCGCGAGACCTTGAAAGATTACCAACTGCCGACGGCCTAAGGTCTGAGCCGCCTTTGGCGTGGCACAGACCGCTCTGCTACGAGGACGCAGCTACCCACTTTGGCCCCGCTATTCCTGCGGTTTTGGTGTTTATCGCTTTGGCGACTAAGCTAGGGTCAAACCCTTGGGAGTGCAGGCGAGAAGTCTTGTACCCTCGGGGGCTTAGATTTCATAGGAGTTAGAGCTGTGTCTATTCATTTCAAAATCATTACGGCGGCAGTCGCCCTGGCTTGTGCAAGCGGCGCCATGGCGCAAAAAGGCGAGGTGGTGAAAATGGTGCGCATTGACGCGCAGTCCGGTCTACTGGGCCCCGTCGGCGTGAACCAGCTCAAAAGCTACCAGTTTTTTGCCGAGAAATTCAGCGGCAAAGGCAACCCGGCTGGGGTCACGTTTGAAGTGACCGGTATTGACAACAAACTCAGCCCCGCAGAAAGCCTGAACGCCCTCAAGTCTGCCATCGACCAGGGTGTGCGCTACATCATCCAGGGGAATGGCTCGTCCGTGGCCTTAGCGCTGTCGGATGCGGTGACCAAGCACAATGAACGCAACCCCGGCAAAGAAGTTATTTACCTGAACGACGCCGCCGTGGACCCGGACCTCACCAATAGCAAATGCAGCTACTGGCACTTCCGCTTTGATGCAGATACCTCCATGAAGATGGAAGCCATGTCCAGCTTCATGGTGGACCAAAAAGACATCAAAAAAGTCTATATCCTGGGTCAAAACTATTCGCATGGTGTGCAAGTAGCCAAGTACACCAAAGAGACCTTGGGTCGCAAGCGCCCGGACATCCAAATCGTGGGCGAAGACCTGCACCCCTTGGCCCAGGTGCGTGATTTCGCACCCTACATCGCCAAGATCAAAGCATCGGGTGCGGACACGGTGATTACCGGCAACTGGGGCTCGGACTTGTCCTTGCTCATCAAGGCCGCTATGGAAGGTGGTTACACCGGCAATTTCTACACTTACTACGCAGGTGTTACCGGCACGCCTACCGCTTTGGGCACCAATGGCGCGGGCAAGGTCTATCAAATTGCCTACAGCCACTACAACATGGGCGGCCAGATGGACAAGTGGATGGCCGAATTCAAGACCAAGTACAACGACGACTTCTATACCGGCTCCGTCATCCGCGTGTACCAGATGCTGGGTGCGGCCATGGCCAAGGCCAAGTCCACCGACCCCGTCAAAGTTGCAGCTGCACTTGATGGCTTACGGGTCGATAGCTTCAACGGCGAAGTGGAAATGCGCAAGTTAGACCACCAGTTGCAGCAACCGCTGTACATGACGGTTTGGCAAAAAGCGGACAAGAAATACCCCTACAGCCCTGAGAACACTGGGATGACCTTGGTACCTCTCAAGGTCTATCCCAACTACGTTTCCAGCACGCCTACCAGCTGCCAGATGAAGCGCCCTTCCTAAGCAGTGTTTTAAATACCGGTAAGCGAAATGCGCCCTTCACAAGGGCCATTCGTTTACCCCTGAAAGCCTGCGTTTTTTCCATGGAATTTT
>CAJBBZ010000151.1 GCA_903951445.1 uncultured beta proteobacterium | reverse complement strand
TTTGGTAGTTCTCCAGCACGGCCACCAGGGTGCGGCCCACGGCCAGGCCTGAGCCGTTCAGGGTGTGAACCAATTCGTTCTTACCTTGCGCATTTTTAAAGCGCGCTTGCAAGCGGCGTGACTGAAAGCCTTCGCAGTTCGAGCAACTGCTGATTTCGCGGTAGGTGTTTTGCGCGGGCAGCCACACTTCCAGGTCATAGGTCTTGGCCGCGCCAAAGCCCATGTCGCCGGTACACAAGCTCATCACGCGGTAGGGCAGGCCCAGCTTTTGCAATATGGCTTCGGCGTGGCCAGTCATTTCTTCCAGCGCGGCGTAGCTGTGGTCCGGGTGCACGATCTGCACCATCTCCACCTTATCAAACTGGTGCTGGCGGATCAGGCCACGCGTGTCGCGCCCATACGATCCAGCTTCCGAGCGGAAGCACGCGGTGTGCGCCGTCAGCTTCATGGGCAGCTGGTTTTCAGCCAGCACGGTGTCGCGCACAAAATTGGTCAGCGTCACTTCGCTGGTGGGGATCAAGTAAAGCGCGGCGTTGTCCGCCGTTTGCGCGTCCTGCCCGCCTTTTTTGGCGGCAAACAAGTCTTCTTCAAACTTGGGCAATTGGCCGGTGCCGCGCAGGGTTTCGGCGTTTACGATATAAGGTGTGTAGCACTCGGTATAGCCGTGTTCTTGGGTTTGCACGTCCAGCATGAACTGCGCGATAGCGCGATGCAATCGGGCCATCGGCCCTTTCATGACGGTAAAGCGCGCGCCGCTTAGTTTGACGCCCATGTCAAAGTCCAGGCCCAAAGGTTCGCCCACATCCACATGGTCTTTGATGGTGAAGTCCATGGCCTTAGGCGAGCCCCAGCTGCACACCACCACATTGGCATGCTCGTCCTTGCCCACCGGCACGCTCTCGTGCGGCAAATTGGGCACGTTGAGCAACAGCGCCTGCATATCGGCCTGGATGCCCTCCAGACGGGTGGCCGAGGCGTCTAGCTCGGATTTGATATCCGCCGTCTGCGCCATCACCGCATCGACTTCGGCTTGCCCTGCCGCGCCTTTGGCCTTAAGTTGGCCGATCTGCTTGCTCAAGCTATTGCGCTTGGCTTGCAGCTCTTCAGTACGGGTTTGGATGGTTTTGCGCTCGGCCTCTAGCGCGGTAAACGCGTCCACGGGCAAAAAGGCTTGCGGGCTTTTGCGGGTTTCAAGGCGGGCCAGAACCGAAGGCAGATCTTTGCGAAGCAGGGTGATGTCGAGCATGGTGAGGTAGTAAGGGTTCGGGCATAGGCCGAAACCAGCGATTTTAGGCGGGCCGGGCGCTATGCCAGGATCGGATGGCGCAGGCCATGCCCGGCGCACAAGCCGCAGGCAACAAAGTGGCGCACCTGCCTTATAGCTAAGACTGCGACTCTGCCGCGTCCAAGCGATCGAGCACGGCAAGTGCTTGGCGCATATCGCCGGTGGCGGCCATGGCGCGGAAATGGTTCTCGGTGTCCCAAGCCGCAAGCGCATGGGCGCTGAGTTGTTCCACTAATTTGTTCATGCTCAGGCCCCGGCTTTGCGCCATGGATTTGAGCCGCTGCGCAGTATCTTCCGGCAAGCGTATGGTTAGCACACTCATATCAACTCCTTCAAACATTGTGCGGGCGTGAGCACCCGCAAACCTCCTAGGCGCAATTCACCGCCACGCAGATCCCGCAAATTGTGGGTCACGATAGCGTGCGCACCCCCGGCTAGCGCCAACTCAATCAAATGGTTATCGCCTTCATCAGGCAAGTTGGGCCGCCACCCGTAATACACCGTCACCCAACGCGCTTTGCTCGCCAAGGCCGCCAAAACGACCTGTCGCTCTTCTACGGTACTTACATCGCCCCAGACTGGACGACCCATGACATCCAGGTATTCGGTCCAGAGCGCGTTTCCGAACAGGGCTTGCAAATCACCACCCAAAGCCCGACGCAGAACTAAGCGCGATGCGCCGCCGCCAGACCGCAGGGCCGCAACAAAAACATTCGTATCGAGGACAACGGGCAACATTTTGACAGCATAGGCGCTATCAGATTTTTATGCAAGTAGCAGCCGCTGGACCCAAAGCGCCGCAGCATCGTCTAATTTAGACAGTAGTGACTTAGTAACCAAAGCCAGGGCTAGCATGCCAGTGTCTCGCTGGAATCAGGCATTCGGGGCGCCGTGCCCTTCCGTATCCGGCTTCAAACCCTTGGGCAGCGGGAACTTGATGGTTTCCACCACGCCGTCCATGCGCCGCACCGAGAGTGCTCCCAGCGAGCGCAGGCGCGAGATGACGGCTTGCACCAATATTTCCGGGGCCGAAGCACCCGCCGTCAGGCCCACGCGGCCACGGCCTACAAACCAAGCCGGGTCCAGCTCGTTGGCGTGGTCCACCATATAGCTGACGGTGCCGAGTTTTTGCGCCACTTCGCGCAGGCGGTTGCTATTGGAGCTGGTGGGGCTGCCCACCACGATCACTATGTCCACCTGCGGGCTCATTATTTTGATGGCGTCTTGGCGGTTTTGGGTGGCGTAGCAAATATCTTGCTGCTTGGGCTCGCGCACTTGCGGAAAGCGCGCCTTGACGGCTGCGGCAATATCTGCCGCGTCGTCCATGCTCAGGGTGGTTTGCGTGACGAGCGCTAGCTTGGATGTCTGACCCGGTTGCACGCGGGCTACATCGGCTACGTCTTCCACCAGGTGGATGCCACTTTCCAACTGGCCCATGGTGCCTTCCACTTCCGGATGACCCTTGTGGCCGATCATGATGAACTCGTAGCCCTCCTTGTGCAGCTTGGCCACTTCCACATGCACTTTGGTTACCAGCGGGCAGGTGGCGTCAAACACTTTAAAGCCGCGCTGCTGGGCCTCGTCCTGAATCGCCTTGCTCACGCCATGCGCCGAAAACACCAAGGTCGCGTCGGGGGGCACATCGGCCAGGTCTTCGATAAAGATAGCGCCCTTGGACTTGAGGTCGTTCACCACAAAGGTGTTGTGCACGATTTCATGGCGCACATAAATCGGCGCGCCGAATTTGGAGAGCGCGCGCTCCACAATTTCAATCGCCCTATCCACCCCGGCGCAAAAGCCACGTGGCTCAGCCAGCAGGATTTCGCTGCCATTCAAAATATCGCTGGACTGGTTGCCATGAGGGTTCATAAAACAGCAATCACTTTCACTTCAAAGCTGACAGGCTGACCGGCCAGCGGGTGGTTGAAATCAAACAATACCGCACCTTCGGCCTGCGCGCCCTGGCCGCTGGCGTCGCCTTTGACCGCGACCACCGCACCGGCATAGCTGCTTTGCCCGTCCGGCGTGGGGAACTGCACCACATCGCCGGGCGCATAGCGCTCTTGCGGGTCGCCCATGTCACGTAACAGGCTTTGAGCTACCCACTGCTGCATATCCGGGTTGCGCGGGCCAAAGGCCACGCCGGCGGGCAAATCAAAAGTGCGGTGCGCACCCTCTTCCAAACCCATCAGGCAGCGCTCCACTTCGGGGGATAACTCGCCGGTGCCCAGGCTCAGGGTGGCGGGCTTACCCGCAAAGGTGTTGATCACATCGCCTGCCGGGCCGGCCAGCCGGTAATGCAGCGTTAAAAACGAGGCGGCTTGGATGCGAGGCAGGTCGTGGGTCATGGGGCTGTGGATAATCTGCGGCTATTGTATGGATACGGGGCAGCGGCTATGTACCGCAGCACCATCGCCCCGGCCCTACCGATCAACGCTGTCACACCCTCTGCCGCCATGCCCCTGGACCATATGCCTGTGGACGCCCGTCCGCGCGAAAAACTGCTGCAACGCGGCCCCGCCGCCCTCAGCGATACCGAACTCCTGGCCATCTTGCTGCGCACCGGCATACCCGGCAAAGACGTGCTGCAACTGGCGGACGAACTGCTACGCACCCCGCACCGGGTGGCTGAAAACGGCGCCCAGGCCCAAGGCTTTGGCGGTATCGCTGGCTTGCTGCATACCGACCCCAAAGAATTAGCCCAGGTCAAAGGCCTGGGACCGGCCAAGCGCGCTGAAATCATTGCAGTGCTGGAGTTGGCCCGCCGCGCCATGGCGCAACGCCTGCAAGAGCGCACGGTGCTGGACTCACCGCAAGCGGTGCGCCAGTACTTTCAGTTGCGCTTGTCTGCCCTGCCCCATGAAGTGTTTGCCGTCATGTTTTTGGATGTGCAAAACCGCATGCTGGCCGTGGAAGAGATGTTCAAGGGCACGGTCAGCCAGGCAAGCGTCTATCCGCGCGAAGTGGTGATCCGTGCGTTGCACCACCAGGCCAGCGCGGTGGTGCTGGCGCACAACCACCCCAGCGGCTCGGTGCAGCCATCGCGGGCGGACGAGATGCTCACGCAAACCCTGAAATCCGCGCTGGCGCTGATCGACGTGCGCGTACTGGACCACATCATCGTGGCGCAAGGACAGTCTTTTTCTATGGCGGAGCAAGGTCTGGTGTGAACCGCCTTAGAAAGTCTGCGCCGCTTGCATGGACAATCGCGCCATGCCCGGCTTGCAAGACCTTCAAAAACTAAAGAAAGAACTGGAAGCGCAAGCGGCCAGAGAAAAAGCCGAGCAAGCGGCCCGCCTGCTTGCGGCCAAGCGGGCCGAGAAAGAGCGCAATTTGTTTGAAAGCGCGGTGGGTAAGGTACAGCGCCTACCGACCGTGGCGCGCGCCGACCTGAGGCGCCCCGCCCCGCTAGCCAGCATTCTTCAACATGAACTGGACGCGCAAGCGGCGCTGCAAGAGTCGCTAAGCGATGAGTTTGACGTTAGCAGCTTGCTCGATACCGACCAAGACCTGAGCTTTCGCCGCCCCGGCGTAGGCGCGGACGTGGTGCAAAAACTACGCAAAGGCCAATGGAGTATCCAGCGCCAAGTGGATTTGCACGGCTTGCGCAGCGACGACGCGCGCGAGGCCATGGGTCGCTTTATCCGCGACGCCCACAAGCAAGGCCTGCGCTGCGTGCGCGTGGTGCACGGCAAAGGCCTGGGTTCGCCAGGCAAGGCGCCGGTGCTCAAAGACAAGGTGCTGCGCTGGCTGGTGCAAAAAGCCGAGGTGATCGCCTTTGTACAAGCGCCGCCCAACAAAGGCGGCGCGGGCGCGGTGCTGGTGCTGCTGGCGCCGGTGCGGGCCACCAAGATCGCGGACGTCGGTCGCGCTTAGACCATTGGCGCCTCGCCTATTTCCCCGCGTTAGGGAAAAACAACTGCTGCCCATCAATTCGGTAGGCCGCAATCACCGCCTGGCCAGCGGGGGACAGCACCCAATCGACAAATTTTTGTGCGTCCTGCGCTTTGACATGCGGGTGCTTGGCCGGGTTCACCGCCAACGCGCCATATTGGTTGAACAAGCGCTGGTCACCTTGCACCAGTACTTGCAAATCGGCGCGGTTTTTGAAGCTCAGCCAGGTGCCACGGTCGGTTAACACATAGGCGCCGGTGGCGGCGGCCATATTGAGCGCCTGGCCCATGCCGCAGCCGCATTCGCGGTAGCCGCTGCCTTTGGTATCCGCGTTAGGCGTCATTTTCCAAAAGCGCAGTTCTGCAGCGTGCGTGCCGCTCTTGTCGCCGCGCGACACAAAGGCGTTGTTCGCAGCGGCGATTTTGGACAGGGCTTGCACAATGTCCGCGCCCTTGGTGCGGGCTGGATCTGCTGCAGGGCCGACCAACACAAAATCGTTGTACATCACTGCAAAGCGCTTGAGCGCAAAGCCTTCGGCGACAAACTTTTCTTCTGCCGCTTGGTCGTGTACGAACAAGACATCGGCATCGCCGCGTCGACCCATGTCCATCGCCTGTCCAGTACCTAAAGCCACGACCTTGACCTCGACACTCGTCGCCTTGTTAAAGGCCGGCAGCAAATGCGCGAACAAACCTGATTGCTCGGTCGAAGTCGTTGAAGCCATCACGATAGCGGTCTGCGCCTGCGCCAGTACCGGCAACACACACAGGGCACATATTGCAGCAACACGGCGATACACAGGTGTTGGACTTCCCGGCAAAAATGGATTGCTTCGCTGCGCTCGCAATGACGGGCTTGGACTGATACGGAGATTCCTTAGCAGTACAAAAAATTTCATGAAAATTCCCCTTTTACAAATAAATAAGCGGTAAAGCACAGCGCTCGCACGCGCTCTGCGTCAAAAAATTCATCTACTGGCAGATCGACCAGCAATCGCCCACGCTCCAAATACAGCACGCGCGTAGCCAGTCGTTTGACCTGGCCTAGGTTGTGGCTGGCAAAGACCAGACTAGCCTTTGGACGGGACTGGGCAAACGCCTGTAAGAGGCTTTCGACTTCCGCCTTTGCATGCGGGTCTAGGCTGGCTGTCGGTTCGTCGAGCAACAACATCTGCGGCTCCAAGGCCCATGCCTGCGCCATAGCCACGCGCTGCTGCTGCCCACCCGACAAGTTGTGCGCTTTGCGCGCTGCCAACTCTTGCAATTCAAATTGTTGCAAGGCCACCATGGCCTGCTGGCGCGCCTGCTGCCAGGGCGTGCCGCGCAGCCACAAGCCCAGTGCCAATTGGCTGTCCACCCGCATGCGCAGCATGTGCGGTCTTTGAAACAACATGGCCTGACGCAAACCGCTTTGCATTTGTACGCTGCCCCCAGTGGGCGACAGCAAACCATGCAACAAACGCAGCAAGGTACTTTTGCCCGCACCATTAGCGCCGACTAAGGCCACGCGCTCGCCCGCGGCGATGGACAGCGAAACATCGCGCAACGCCGCCACCGTCTCTGCCTGCCAGCGGGAAAGACTGCGCCCATCCGGCCCGAACTGAACGCCTGCCTCCAGAGTCTGGACTTGGACGCTCATAGCGCCTGCGCTTTCGCTTGAAACAGCCTTGTGCCCATAACGATGCGCAAAAATACCTTCATAGCACCACCGCGCCCGAGCTACCCACGCGCATACCCGCTCCCTGCCCCCAGCGCTGCAAGATCGCCACCAGTGCATTGAGTAGCAAAACCACCATCAGCAAAGCAAAGCCCAGCGCCAGGGCCAAGGGCAAATCGCCCTTGGACGTCTCCAGCGCAATGGCAGTCGTCATCACCCGGGTAAAGCCTTCGATATTGCCGCCCACCACCATCACCGCGCCGACTTCGGAAATCGCGCGCCCAAAAGCCGCCAGCAGCACCACCAATAAAGCATGGCGCTCGTCCCAGGCCAGCAATATGCTGCGCATCCAGCGCCCCGCGCCCAAAGATTGCAATTGCTCGCCGTGCGCCTGTTCGGCGTCCTGCACCACCTGGCGCGTCAGTGCCGTGGCCACCGGCAGCACCAACACCGCTTGCGCCAGCACCATGGCTTTGAAGCTAAATAGCCAACCCAAATACCCCAAAGGCCCGGAGCGCGAGAGCAGCAAGTACACCACCAGACCCACCACCACCGAGGGCACGGCCAGCGCAGTATTGAGCAGCGTCAACACCAAGCCTCGCCCCGTAAAGCGGGCCACGCCCAGCCAGGCGCCTAGCGCCAAGCCTAGGCTGCAGGCCAACATGCAAGCGCAGGCGCTCACCGCCAGCGAGCGGCCCACAATGGCCAAAAACAAGGGGTCCAGTGAAACCAGTAGCTGCAATGCCAAAAGCGCACTATCAGAAAATGAATGCATATCTCGGTTATCGTAGGGCGTTGACCAATACCTTGCGATATGTAACACCGTGCATAGGCTAGCCTTTCATTACACCCTGAGCCGCGATGCGCAGACAAAGCCATTGCGCAATGCGCTGATCGCACTGCTGCAAGCGGTAGCCAGCCAAGGCTCCATCAGTGCGGCCGCACGCGCACTGGGTCTGTCCTACCGGCATGTCTGGGGTGAACTCAAGCGCTGGGAAAATGAATTGGGCAATGAGTTGCTCCAATGGGATAAGGGCAAATCTGCGCGTCTAAGCAGCTTTGGAGAAAAACTAATGTGGGCCGAGCGCCAAGCGCAGGCGCGTTTGGCACCGCAGATAGAGGCTTTGCGGGCGGACCTGGAAACGGCCTTTGCAGTCGCTTTTGATGCGCACGCCCAAGTGCTGACCTTATACGCCAGCCATGACGACGGCCTGGCCTTGCTGCGGGAGCAGGCACTGGCCATCGGCCAGGACATAGGCGAGAGGCTGCACCTGGACATTCGCTTTTGCGGCAGTGTTGATGCGATTCGCGCCCTCAACGAAGGGCGCTGCACATTGGCCGGGTTTCACACCATCCAAACGCCCGCGCCAGGCTCCCACACCGAGCGTACCTACAAGCCCTTGTTACAACCGGGCAAGCACAAAATGCTCGGTTTTGCCACCCGTATGCAAGGGCTGATGCTGGCTCCTGGCAATCCCTTGGGCATTTCCCGGCTGGCCGACGTGCAGCAAGCAAGCGTACGCTACGTTAACCGTGCATTAGGAACCGGCACCCGCGTCGTCTTGGACCAATTGCTCCAGCAAGCAGGCATCTCCAGCGATGCGATCAAGGGCTATCAGCGTACCGAACCTAGCCACAGCGCAGTCGCGCAGGCTATAGCGTCAGGCAGTGCCGATGCCGGATTGGGCATTGCCGCCGCAGCCGCGGCCCATGGCTTGCATTTTTTGCCACTGGTGCAAGAAAGTTACCACCTGGTCTGCCTGAAATCTGCCCTGGACGCGCCTGCTTTGCAAAGCCTACGCCAGCTCTTACAAAGCAGCGCCTGGACCGGTGCGTTGGCGCAGCTCAGCGGCTACACCCCCGAACTCAGCGGCCAGGTGCGTGCCTTGCGCAAGGTCCTGCCTTGGTGGGACTTTGCGCGCGCCAAAAACAAACGCGCGGCCAAGGGCGCAAAGATCAGTTGAGCCGGTCAACGGCCATCAGCCAAAGCTTAGCGGTTACGCATCCAGTCGGCGGTCTGGAAAAAAGAGTCGCGCAGACGCAGGCGCACGGCCTCTGCCATGCCGACTTCAGCCATGGCCTGGTCCATGCAGGCCAGCCATTGGTCGCGCTCCAAAATACCAATGGTGTAAGGCATGTGCCGCATGCGCAAGCGCGGGTGGCCAAAGCGCTCGGTGTAATGCTGCGGCCCGCCCAGCCAGCCGCACAAAAACCAGGTGAGCTTTTGCCGCGCCTGCGCCAGGTCCGGCCCATGTACGGCGCGCAAAGCGGTGTAGGCCGGGTCGAGCTCCATCAAATCGTAAAAACGCTCCACCAGCGCCTCTACCTGCGGCTCGCCGCCCAGGGCTTCGAAGGCGGCGGCGCGCTGGGCTTGGGCTTGAGCATCGTCTTCGTCCATGGGGCGCTTTCAGGCTGTTGCTTTACGCAGCGTTTCGACCACCGGGCGGCGTAACACTTCTCGCAAGCCCCACCAACCCGCCATCAAGGCCAGCGCCGCGCCGGCCAGTGCGCCCAGCAGCGGCACCCACAAAGACACGGTCCAGGAAAACTCAAACACATAGCGCGCCAAGGCCCAGCCCAATGCGCTGGCAACAATGGAGGCCAAAAAGCCCGCCAGCAAGCCAACCCCCGCCAACTCCAGCCTTTGCACCTGGCGCAGCAAGCTGTTTTGCGCGCCCACCGCGCGCATGATGGCGAACTCGCGCGCACGTTCTTCGCGCGTCGCGCTGACTGCTGCAAACAAAACGACCAGGCCCGCAGCCAAAGTAAAGCCAAACAAAAATTCGACGGCGCGTATCACCTGATCCAGTATGCGCTGCACCTGATTGATGGTGGCGCTCATATCGACATTGGTGACGTTGGGGAAACGACGCACCAGCGCATTGTCAAAACCGGGCTCGGGCGGGGCCTTGAAAGCGCCCATAAAGGTGGCAGGCACGCCTTGCATGTTGCTTACTGGATAAAGCGCAAAAAAGTTGGCCCGCATCGAGCCCCAGTCCACTTTGCGCAGCGAGGTGATCTTGGAGTCCACCATCACCCCGGCCATGTCGAAGCGCAAGGTATCGCCCACTTGCAGGCCCAGCGTGCTGGCAATGCCCTCTTCCATGCTGATGGCGCCGGCTTCTTCAGGTTTCCATTGGCCGCCCACGATGAGGTTGTTGTCCGGTTGCTTGGCGCTGTAGCTGATATTGAACTCGCGGTCCACTAGGCGCTTGGCGCGTTCTTCGGTATAGGTTTCGGACGAAACGCTGGTGCCGTTAATCGCTACCAAGCGGCCACGAATCATGGGGAACCAGTCGTACTTTTTGACGCCCGCGTCTTGCAAGCTTTGCTCAAACGCTGCGGACTGCTCAGGGCTGACGTTGATCACAAAGCGGTTAGGCGCATCGGGCGGTGTGGCTTTGCGCCAACTGGCGATTAAATCGGTGCGCAGCAACACCAGCAGCACGAGCGCCAACAAACCCACTGACAAGGCACTCACCTGCACCACGGTAAACACAGGCCGCGCTGCGATTTGGCGTGTGGCCAGCACCAGCGCGCGCGGGGCACTGCTTTCATTCACGCTAGCGCGCAAGAGCTTGATGGCCAGCCAACTGAGCAGCGCAAAAAGCAGCACCGCACCGGAAAAACCGGCGACTGCAATCAGGCCTAGTTTTAAGTCGCTACTGACTACCAACAGCAAGGCGGCGAAACCGGTCACACCCAGCGCCAACACGCCCAGGGATGCGGGACGCAAATTACCCACGTCACGGCGTATCACCCGCAAGGGCGGTACCTGCGCCAATTGCAATACCGGTGGTAGCCCAAACGCAAACAAGAGCGTCAGGCCCATACCCAAGCCTAACGCCGCCGGGGCCAAGCTAGCTTGGGGCAGTTGCGTATCCACCAAACCGGCTAGCAGCAGCACAAATAAATAATGCACGCCAAAGCCAATGCACACCCCTAGCGCACTGGCAAACAAACCCACCAACGCAAACTCCCAGGCATAGGCCCCGGCAATCGTGCGTTGGCTTTGGCCCAGCACGCGCAGCATGGCGCAATCGTCCAAATGCTTGGCAGCAAAGGAGCGCGCCGCCAGGGCCACGGCCACGGCGCTGAGCAAAGCGGCCAACAAAGCCACCAGCGAAAGAAATTTTTCTGCGCGTTCCAGGGTCTGCCCCATTTCGGGGCGGCCGGTCAAGGTCGATTCGATACGGACTCCGCGCACCAGCTCGCCGCTGGCGGCGTCTTGGTCGGCTTCACGGGCCGCTGTTTCGGTACGCGCAGTTGTATCGCGCGCCGGTTTCTCCGTATTCGCAGTGCCATCCGGCTGCGCTGCGGGGGCCGCCTTGATGCGCTGGGTCGCCGCATCCACAAAGCGCTTGACTTGCGCATCCGCGCCCGCCACTGCCAAGCGGTAATTCACCCGGCTGGCGGGTTGCACCAGGGCGGTAGAGGCCAAGTCTTGGCTGTTGAGCATCACACGCGGCGAAAAATTCATAAAGCCAGCGCCCCGGTCGGGCTCGATCACGATGATGGCCGCTACCCGCAAGCTGCGTTCACCCAGCAGCAGGCTGTCACCCACGCCAATGCCTAGCGCATCGAGCAATTGCGCATCCACCCACACGGCGCCCGGCGCGGGTATGCCGCGCGCAGGGCGCTCCGGCACACCGGGCGCATCGGCAATGCGCAAGGTGCCACGCAAGGGGTAACCCGGCTCTACCGATTTCAAGGCCACCAGTTTGCTATTGCCACCTTGCTCTTGCGTGGTACGCGCCATGGTGGGAAAGCTTTGGGTGTTCACCATCGCCAGACCCAGGCTGCGGGCTTGTTCGGCAAATACAGCGGGCGCGGGGCGGTCGCTGGCGATAACCGCATCGCCGCCTAGCAACTGGCGCGCGTCGCGCTGCAAACCGGCTTGCAAACGGTCGGCAAAAAAGCCCACTGCCGTCAGGGCCGCAACGGCGAGAGTCACCGCCACCACTAACAAGCGCAATTCGCCCGATCGCACATCACGCCACAAGGTACGCCAGCCCAGGGACCACATCGATTGCATCATGCTGCTGCTTTCAAAAGGCGGGGCAAAGGCTGTCCGGCCACAAAGGCGTGCAAACATTGCAGCACGCCATCGGTAAAGGTTTGGTACACCGGCTCCACCACAAAACCCAAATGCGGCGTGAGCAAAAGGCGCGGGCAATCGCGCAAGGCGCTGTCCGCTGGCAAAGGCTCGGTATCAAACACATCCAAAGCCGCCATGCCGATGCGCCCTACGCGCAAGGCACCCACCAATGCTGCCGTGTCTATCAACGCCGCGCGTGAGGTATTGACCAGCAGACTATCGGGCCGCATCAAAGCCAAGCGTTCGGCATTGATAAGGTGGCGCGTGCTGGCCGATGGCACCAGGTGCAGGCTCAGCACTTTGGCGCGTGCCAGCAGTTCGTCTAAGGGTACGGCCTGCACGCCATGCGCGCTGGCGCGCTCGGGTGTCATATTCGGGCTCCAGGTCAGCACTTGCATACCTAAAGCCTTACCGACCTGAGCAACACGCCTGCCGATTTCACCCAGGCCCACCAAGCCTAAAACCTCGCCGAGCAGCACACCGGGCAAAGCTTGCGGCGTGGGCGCGCGCCACTGCCCTTGTGCCAGCAAGGCGCTGTAGTCGGCCAATTGGCGTGTGGCCGCCAAGATCAAGGCCCAAGTCAGTTCGCAAGTACTTTCTTTGGATGGACCCCATTCGGTGTGGCTGACCGGTATGCCACGCGCCGCCAAAGCTGCCGCATCGAGCGTGGTGTTACGCGAGCCGGTAAACACCAGGTAACGCAGGCGCGGCAGTTGTGCAATCGTCGCTGCATCCAGCGGTATGCGGTCGCGCAGCAGTACCAGTACGTCGGCCTCTTGCATGGCTTGCAGCAAGGCAGCGCCTTGCAATGGCTGGCTGTATACGCTCACGTGGGCGGCTTGGTCGATGGCCTTCCAGTCGCCCAAGCGGCGCAGCGCTTGCTCGGTATCGCCCAGCACCACGATATGCGCTTTGTTTATGACTGTCATGTTTTAAATGTGCGCAAGTGCGATCAAAGCCTGCACCTTGGGCGCATCGCGCACGGCACCAGCAGCGGGGACGAAGTACGCACTGCGCGCCGCGCCAATCACGGGGTCGGCCAAGCCGTGGAATATGGCTTCAAATTGCGCGTCCGCCATCGGGCTTTGCAAGTGGCCTATCGCTTGCGCCCAGCGCACATCGGCACTTTGGTTTAGCCTACGTCGTTTCATCAGAGGTGTCCTTGGAGCCTATCCAACGCGTCCATGCGCTTTTCGCCATGTACCGTTCTCCAAGCACAGGCAGTCGTGGCATTATCGGTGCTTGGCCATTGCCCTTATACGCCTGCACAAGACTTTCACACCATGAGCCATCCATCTACCGCCAGCGACGCTTTGCCACACAAGGAGCAAGAACTGCTGCGCCGCGCCTACGGCCTGTCCAGTGATGCAGAGTCCCAGGCGCTGTACCGTGATTGGGCCAAGACGTATGACAAGACCATGCTGGAGGGCCTGCATTACCAATCGCCTCGGCTGGTGGCTGCGCGGTTGGCAGACTTAATGCCGGAGCGGGGCCACGCCGTGCTGGACATAGGCTGCGGCACTGGTCTGGCCGGGCGCGAACTGGCGGCGCTGGGCTTTACGGTCATTGACGGCATCGATATTTCCCCCGAGATGATGGCCGTGGCGCGCGAACAAGGTGGCTACCGCGATCTGATCTGCGCGGACCTAAACGCTCGATTGCCCATTGCAGACGGCACTTACCAAGGGGCCATCTGCTGCGGCACCTTCACCAGCGGCCATGTACGCGCCCATTGCTTGGATGAAATCGTACGCGTACTCGCCGCAGATTCGCCTTTTGCATTTACCGTGAAGCTGGAAGTATGGGAGAGCTTTGGTTTTAAGGACAAGCTGGCGCAATTAGAAATCGCGGGCGCGATAGCCATCGTGGCCTTGGACGCGGGATGCCTTTACGCCGATTCGCCAGAGGCCGATGGCATGTTTTGCAGCGTACAGCGTATGTGAATTGCGTTCGCCCAGCACGAGCAGCGGCGCTTACCTGCCATGCGAAACCTAGACTTGCGGCATCAACCCAGCAGTGCCGTCCCACGCAAAATATCGCCGAGAAACAAATGGCCTTTGCTTGACGCAGGTCAAACCTGCGCCAGGCTTAGCGATGCCACTGCGCCCCGCGTCGGCCCGATAGGCCTAAAATCCGTCGGCTCTTGAGGTTGACATAGTTTGCATGCGCTGCGGTGCGTCCAGTCAACACTGAAGAGCAAAATATGCAGGGGGAACTATATAAGCGCGCTCAATTTACTGAGTCACCATAATGCCGAGGTTTTTTTGACATGATTGCTGTTCAGCCCTTTATGGCCCATGCCGACATACCGGTGTTTGTGGCGGATCTGTCGCCCTTGCAGGCCCATTTGCAACTGGCACGCATGGCAATAGACGAATTGCGCGAGACGCATCCGCTCTCGCCCGCTTCCAACGTCAAAGCCACTTATATGAGCCCCTGGCGCAGCCATTTGCTGACCGACAAATTTGCACCCCTGATCCAAGTCGTCTTGCAAGTGAGCAAAGAGGCCAGTAAGTTACTCTCCGCCGACTTAGACGCCCTGAACATGGAAATGATCATTAGCGAGTGCTGGGGCATTATTTACGAACAGGCCAGTTACACGATTCCGCACAACCATTTCCCCTCGGATTTCAGTTGTTCCATCTACCTTGAATCGCATGAAAACAGTGCGCCCATCGTGTTTGCCGGCAAATACCCGCTGCAAATCAAACCCAATATGCTGGTCATGTTTCCCGGCATCCTGACACATGAAGTGCCAGCCACCGAAGGCAGGCGCGTGGTGGTGGCGATGAATATGCACAAACACGCCACCTTTGCGAACGTGAAGATTTAAGTGTTTGTCGCTGCGCTAATCGCGATGACGTATTTTGTAGTTTCGCCTCAATCGAAACGCAGGGTTTGTACGCCCGCGTCGGTGCCAAGCAAACAAATATTCGCCCGCTGAAAAGCAAACACGCCCACGGTCACCACGCCGGGCCATTGGCTGATCAGTGACTCAAAGCCGAGGGGTTTGTCGATCTTCAAACCATGCACATCGAGCAAGTGCTGGCCGTTGTCCGTGACCAGGGGTTTGTCGCCCGCCATGCGTAGCACGGCGCGGCCACCCATAGCGGCAAACTGGCTGATGATGCGCGTAGTCGCCATGGGAATCACTTCTACCGGTAAGGGAAACTTGCCTAATACCGGCACCTGCTTGGAAGCGTCCGCTATGCAAATAAAACGTTCTGCTTGCGCGGCCACAATTTTTTCGCGGGTAAGCGCCGCGCCCCCGCCTTTGATCATGCAACCCCGGGGGTCGATCTCGTCGGCGCCGTCGATATACACCGCCAGCCAATCGACCTCGTTGGCTTCGCGCACTTCGATGCCCAAAGCACGCAGGCGCTCGGTGCTGGCGAGAGAGCTGGAGACCGCGCCCGGTATCTTGTGGCGGATACTGCCCAGGGCTTCGATAAATTTGTTGACCGTGGAGCCGGTGCCCACCCCCACCCATTCCCCTGGCACTACATACTCCAAGGCGGCCTGCCCGACCAGGGTTTTGAGTTCGTCTTGCGTCAAGGCGCGGGGGCTAGGGGTGGAGGAGGAATTAGACATAGAAACCATGGGGGACAATGCGCGCTGGTGAAGTAAAAATCAACAGGAATTATCCGATGTCTCTGGTGCCCTATGGCTTGCTACGCCCCTTTTTATTTGGCATGGACGCCGAGGCCGCGCACGACTTCACGCTGCAGGCCCTGGCCCGCACCCAAGGTACACCGCTGCAACTGGCCTACTCCCAAGCGCAGGTGGCCGATCCGGTGACGCTTGCGGGCTTGCGCTTCCCCAACCGGGTGGGCTTGGCAGCTGGTCTGGATAAAAACGCCCGCTGCATCGACGCCCTGGGCGCCATGGGCTTTGGTTTTGTGGAAGTGGGAACGGTCACGCCGCTGGCGCAAAGCGGCAGCCCCAAGCCCCGCATGTTCCGACTACCTGCCGCGCAGGCGCTGATTAACCGCATGGGCTTTAACAACGGTGGCCTGGAAGCTTTTGTGGCCAACGTGCAGGCCTCGCAGCTGCGCCGCGCCCGCCACCCTGGCCTCTTGCTCGGGCTCAATATCGGCAAAAACGCGGCTACGCCCATCGAACGCGCCACCGACGATTACCTGACGTGCCTTGACGGCGTTTATGGGCATGCGGACTACGTGACCGTGAATATCTCCAGCCCGAACACCAAAAACCTGCGCGACCTGCAAAGCGATGCGGCGCTCGATGCCCTGCTCTGGGCCATCGCACAGCGGCGTGAAGAACTGTCGCAGCACCACGCGGTGTTTGACAACGCGGGCAACAAACTGCCCAAGCGCACACCCATCTTCCTAAAAATCGCGCCCGATTTGGTGCCAGACCAAATCAGCGTGATCGCCGCTATCCTGCTGCGCCACGGCATTGACGGTGTGATTGCCACCAACACCACCCTCAGCCGCGATGCAGTGCGCGGCCTGCCGCATGGCGAAGAAGCGGGCGGGCTCTCGGGTGCGCCGGTGCGGGAAGTCAGTAATGCCGTGATCCGTCAGTTGCGCGCCGCCTTAGGGCCGCACTACCCGATCATCGGCGTGGGCGGCATCCTTTGCGCCCAAGATGCGATAGACAAACGCCAGGCCGGGGCCGACTTGGTGCAGATTTACACGGGGCTGATTTATAAAGGCCCGGCGCTAATTAAAGAGGTGGCACAGGCCTTGGCGCAAGGGCGCTAAGCCCAAGGCGCAGCCTCTGCTAAAGCGTGGCAGCCACCGCGCTGGCTGCATAAAAACTTTGGCACCGTGCTAGAGCGCGTAATACGGCCCCATGGTGGCACCGGTTCCCACGCCAGTGATAGGCATACCGTCTATGCCAATGACCACGGTTTTGCCATAAAAAAACGGCAAGCCCAAGTCTAAAAGGCCCTGCGCGCCTAAAGCCCCGCCCAATGTAGGCAATGCCGAATTGCCCTTTTGAAATAAGGCAGCGGCATTAGAAAGCGTAAAGCTAGCCCTGACTTGCACGGTGCCCGCGGTCCCAAGAATCACATTAATTGCAATGTCCGTAAATGGACAGTAAAACCCGCTGTCGTTGGGATAGGTGCAATTGGGAATATAGGAATCGAAGAAAATCCCGTTGGAGCCGGTATCCAAAAAAGTACTTGAGAAACTGCCCCCGGCCAAACCGCTGTTGCTGCTTAGCGTGCCATAGAGATAGCCTTGCGTCGTAGTTGCCAAAACTTGTAGCGCTGGGAAATGGTTATTACTGCGCGTGCCCAGTCCGAAAATCATCTTGCCGGTGGCGGTGACCGCGCCAGCACTGGGCACACTGTCCATTTGGATAGCAAAGCCGTTGTTGTCCGTGGGAAAGCGCGCCACGACTTGTTGTAATTGCTTATTGCTAGCCAAAGTCGTGCCTGCGACGCTGGTACAAGCGGCGTTGCTACAACTGAAGTATTTGCCATTACGCGCGTTGCGGCGACCTTGTACTTCACAGGCGCTGCCACAGTCCTGCTTGCTCAGCCCCACGCCCAATATGCCATTCGCACCCAAGTCGGTAGCAGTGATGATGGGATCTCCCCAGGTGGAACATTGGTACTGAAATGGGTCGTACTCAGAATGCCCGACCAGTTGTACCGTGGTATCGGCTGCGGTCAATCCACCAAGTTTCACATCCGCAATCGTCAGCGGGCCCCAGGCAAAGGAACCATCCAGGAAATTGGCACACCCCAGCAGCACGTTCCCGTTGGTGTTTTTCGCAGCACTCAGTTGCAAATCCGCAGGCACCTCACTGGCCAGCAAACGCAAACCCACCGAACCGGTATCGACCAGCACATGGTCTATAGTTTTGCAAAGCGTTGTACTGCCGGGCTTGCAAATGGTCACGCTGGTGTAAAGCCGGTTGACCCCGTTGCCGTCGGGGCCACTGTCAACCAACAAATCAGCAACATTTGCGCCTTCGGGTAACAGTACCTGCTCCTCGTTAACGGATGCGCCTCCGCCACAGGCTACCAATGCCTGTGTCAGCGCTAGCAGCAAAAAGAGACGTTTCATGCGGGCTGCACTATTTCAATAGCGCCCGCACATCGACATCCAGCGGCACCCATGCTTCCAAGTAGGCATAGCCCTGAAAGGCGCCCATGACACCGGTGGAAACCATGACCATGCCGCCAGATTGCACCACCACAGGCCCGCCACGCTTGCCCGCTTGCCTGGCCGCTTGCACCGAGGCCTTGAACACTGGCAGGTAAGACCCCAGCAGCATGCCCATGTCTGGCAGGTCTGGGCCGCTCCAGCGCAGGGCAAAAACTTGGCCCTTGGCATCTACAAACTCTTGGACGACGGTTCCATTGTTCAACTCCAGCACCGCCACCCTGTAGCCTTGCGCTGTTTTTGCAGCTTGGTAGCTTGCGACTCGGGCATCAACTGCCGCAGAAGCCCCCGCCGCGAACGGGGCCTCTCCCAGCGCCGCAATGGCGCATAGCGGCATGGCACAAACCATCACCAGGATTCCTAATCGCCATTTTCTAAGCCGCATGGTTCGCAACGTTTTCCAAAAAGGGAACCATAGGCTACCATGCCGCGCACGCTGCAAAATAATCGCACAGTAAAACTTCAGCAAAGTGCCATGGCTACCTGTCACCTAAGTGAGATGCCGCCCTAGCCGTCTGCCGTATGCTATTGGGGAGATCGCCGCATACCCCAACTCACTATTCCCCCAACCCTATGACTGCTCCCGCCCGCTACCTCCCGCCCGTACTCAAATCCCTGCGCTTTCCCGTCATTGCTTCCCCGCTGTTCATCATCAGCAACCCCAAACTGGTCATTGCCCAGTGCAAAGCCGGGGTGGTGGGCTCCATGCCAGCCCTCAACGCGCGCCCCGCCGCCCAGTTGGACGAATGGCTGGCCGAAATCACCGAGGCGCTGGCCGCCCACGACAAAGCCCACCCTGAGTCGCCCGCCGCGCCCTATGCCATCAACCAAATCGTGCACAAAAGCAATGACCGGCTGGACCACGATATGCAGGTCTGCGAAAAATACAAAGTGCCTATCGTGATTACCAGTTTGGGCGCGCGTGAGGACGTCAACCGCGCGGTGCAGGCCTGGGGCGGCGTGGTGCTGCACGATGTGATCAACAATGTGTTTGCCCACAAAGCCATTGAAAAAGGCGCGGACGGCCTGATACCCGTCGCGGCGGGTGCCGGCGGCCACGCCAGCGTGAAAAGCCCGTTTGCCATGGTGGCCGAGATTCGCCAATGGTTTGGTGGCCCGGTGGCTTTGTCCGGGGCTATTTCCTCGGGCGGCGCGATTTTGGCTTCACAAGCCATGGGCGCAGACCTGGCCTATATCGGCTCGGCCTTTATTGCCACCGAAGAGGCGCGCGCTGTCGATGGGTACAAGCAGATGATTACCGAGTCCAATTCCGACGATATTGTTTACAGCAACTTTTACACCGGCATCCACGGCAATTACCTCAAAGGCAGTATCCGCAATGCCGGTATGGACCCGGACCATTTACCGGAGAGCGACCCTAGCAAAATGAACTTTGCCAGCGGCGAAGGCGCCAATGCAGCCAAAGCCTGGAAAGACATTTGGGGCTGCGGCCAGGGCATAGGCGCCATCCGCGAAGTGATGCCCGCGGGCGAATTGGTAGCGCGCTTCAAGCGCGAATACCAAGAAGCCAAAGCTGCTTTGCTAGCGGCCTGATCGCCGCTATCTACAAGCACTTTCGCAGATAAACCACATTAGATTGAACTCCAAGCGAGGAAGCCCATGAGCCAAGAACTTCTGGAACACATTGAAGGCGGTATCGCCACCCTGACCTTGAACCGGCCCGAGTCGCGCAACGCCATGACGCGTGCCATGTTGATTGAACTCGAACGCAGCCTGGCCCGCCTGGCAGCCGACCGCAGCGTACGCTTGGTGGTGCTGACGGGCGCGGGAGATGCCTTTTGCGCTGGGGGTGATGTCAAAGGCTTTGCCAAAAGTGTGGGCGCAGCCGAGACCGTCAGCTTTGAAGAGCGCACCCAGGGCCTGCGCATGATCATGGAGTCCGCCCGCTGGCTGCATGAAATGCCCAAGCCCACACTCGCCGTGATTCCCGGCCCGGCAGCGGGTGCAGGCCTGTCCTTGGCGCTGGCCTGCGATATGCGCATTGCGTCTGGCAACGCCAAATTTACGACCGCGTTTTCCAAAATCGGACTGTCGGGCGACTTTGGCGGCAGCTACTTTCTTAACTACTTGGTGGGCGCTGCCAAGGCGCGCGAGATGTATTTCACCGCCCAAGTGGTGCAAAGCGAAGAAGCCCTGCGTATTGGCTTGGTCAACCGGGTGGTAGCTCCAGATCAACTTGCGCAAGCTGCGCACACATGGGCTGCTGAGCTCGCCGCGCTGCCCACGGTCGCCGTAGGCTATATGAAGCAAAACCTCAACACCGCACTACGCGGTTCGCTGGGTGACGTACTGGACTCTGAAGCACCCAACATGATCCGCACTTTTGAAACCCAGGACCACAAAGGCGCGGCCCTGGCTTTTGTAGAAAA
Source organism: uncultured beta proteobacterium (assembly GCA_903951445.1). GTDB lineage: Bacteria > Pseudomonadota > Gammaproteobacteria > Burkholderiales > Burkholderiaceae_C > Allorhodoferax. The sequence continues at coordinate 22,952 of CAJBBZ010000151.1, read as the reverse complement.
GCGCGCACCCCAATTTAAAGGATGCTAAATGAGCGATAACACGGAATATCTACCGCCCAAGGTCTGGACCTGGGACAAAGCCAGCGGCGGTAAGTTCGCCCATATCAACCGGCCCATCGCCGGGGCCACGCACGATAAAACGCTACCCGTCGGCAAGCACCCGCTGCAACTGTATTCATTGGGTACACCCAATGGCATCAAAGTAACGGTGATGCTGGAAGAGCTGTTAGCCCTAGGGCACAGCGGCGCCGAATACGACGCCTGGCTTATCAACATCCAAGAGGGCCAACAGTTTGGCAGCGACTTTGTTGCCATCAACCCCAACTCCAAAATTCCGGCGCTGCTCGACCGCAGCGGACCCGAGCCGGTGCGTGTGTTCGAATCGGCAGCCATCTTGTGGTACCTGGCGCAGAAATTTGACGCCTTTATGCCCAAGGACTTTGTCCTGCAGACCGAATGCATGTCCTGGCTGTTCTGGCAAATGGGCAGCACGCCGTTTTTGGGCGGCGGCTTCGGCCATTTTTTTGCGTATGCGCCTAGCAAAATGGAATACCCTATCAACCGCTTTGCCATGGAAGTCAAGCGCCAAATGGACGTGCTGGACAGACACTTGGCCGAGCGCCCCTACCTGGCCGGCGAGGAATACACCATCGCCGATATGTCGGTTTGGCCCTGGTATGGCGCGCTAGCCAAAGGGCAGCTTTATGAAGCGGGCGAATTCTTGCAAGTGCAGGAATATACCCACGTCATCCGCTGGGCCGACGCCATTGCCAAACGCCCCGCCGTGCAGCGCGGACGCAAGGTCAACCGCACGTGGGGCGATGCCGACAACCAACTGGCTGAGCGGCATGACGCGAGTGACTTCGACCGCAAGCCCTAGAGCCGCTATCCTGCCGTGACGCTTTAGCTTTTTTGGACTTTCGATGCATGCTTTTAAACGACCATTTATCGGTTTGTCCCTGGCGCTACTGGCGTTCTTGCCTGCCGCCTTTGCGCAGCCCACCACCGCCGACACCTTCCAAGCTCTGCTGAGCGCCAGCTACCGATCACCGGGCAATGTGGCGCGCGACCCTTTCCGGCACCCGGCCCAAACGTTGGCGTTTTTTGGCGTCCGCCCCGATAGCACGGTGGTAGAAATCCTGCCTGGCAGCGGTGGCTATTACATGGAAATTTTGGCACCTTGGCTGAAGGACAAGGGCTTGTATATCGCCGCCAACCGCGATGGTTCGCAGCCGCAATACCAGGCCGACCACGACAAGCTATTGCAGCGCTTGGTGAAGGAGCCGGACTTGTACGGCAAAGTGCTGGTCACGCCTTTTCGCGCGAACCGCCATGCCATCGCGCCTGCGGGCAGCGCGGATATGGTGATCAGTTTTCGTAACCTGCACAACTGGATGGAGCAAGGCGAGTTGCAGGAATCGCTCAAGGCTTTTTACCTGGCCTTAAAGCCTGGTGGCATTTTGGGCATCGTGGACCACCGGGGCCGCACCGACCAGACCCAAGCCGAGCAAATAGCCTCTGGCTATGTGCGCCAGGACGTGGCGATTGCGCTGATCGAACAAGCGGGCTTTAAGCTGCAAGCCAGCTCCGAAGTCAACGCCAATCCCAAAGACACCAAAGACCATCCCGAAGGCGTGTGGACGCTGCCGCCCAGCTACCGCCTCAAAGACAAAGACCGCGAAAAATACGCCGCCATCGGCGAGAGCGACCGCTTTACGCTGCGCTTTGTGAAACCTTAGGCAGCGTGTGTGGGCCTTACCAGCGGTTGCGCAATTCGCGCAGTTTCAAAAACACCGTCATAGCATCCGGGTTCGGCGGTAGTTCTGCATAAGCCTCGCGCAAGCGGGCGACCACGCCAGCGCTGCCCAAGCGGAAAAAGGTATTGACCTCGCGTTCCTCGGCCAGTTGGCTGACATAGGCTTGTTGCGGGTTTTGTCCCTGCACTTTATCAAGCAGCGCTTGCGCCGCTGCATTGCGCGGTTCGCGGTCCAGGGTGAAGCGCAAATTGTTTTCGATGTAGTCATGGCCCGGATACACCAAGGTGTTGTCCGGTAAACCATGCAGTTGTTGGGCAAAGGTTTGGTACAGCGTAGCAGGATCGCCGCCGTTATGGCAGTTGCCCACGCCCGCGTTAAACATCGTGTCGCCCGAAAACAAAGCCGGTTGCTCGGTGTGCGAACGCAGGCAGATATGGCACATGGTGTGGCCAGGTGTGTCCAGTGCCTCCAGTTCCACGGTCTTGCCTACTTTGATGATGTCGCCCGCCGACAAACCGCGTGTCATGCCGGGGATGCTGTCCTTGGCTTTATGGTGGGCCAGCACGGCAGCTCCGGTTTTGTCCACGATGGCCTGGTTGCCGTCGATGTGGTCGTGGTGTTCGTGCGTATTGAGTATTTGGGTGATTTCCCAACCCGCCTCCTTGGCCGCATCCAGGCATTTTTGGCTGTCTAAAGGGTCGATGGCCAAGGCCTCACCCGTTTCGGGGCAGGCCACCAGGTAGTTGAAATTGCGGTAGTCGTTACCGGTCCAGATTTGTTTTACAAGCATGCACTTTCTCCGCGCGTCTAGCGCTTCACTATGGTCAAGAATCCGCTTGGACTTTCGCGTCCTTTGCTAGGCCGGATGGCCGGCAAAATAATCCATAGCCGCTTGCACGCCACTGGCTTGCAGTGCGACGCCGCTCAGCTTGAGACCCATCTCGCAAGCCGCCAAAGTGGCGATCAAGGTCAGGTCATTGCTATCGCCCAGATGGCCAATGCGAAACATGCGCCCTTTAACTTTGCCAAGCCCTGTACCCAGCGAGCAATCAAATCGCGTGTGTATCAGTTTGCGCAGAACATCCGCATCCAGCCCAGGCGGTGTCATCACGCCGGTGAGTACCGGGGAATGGACCGAGGCGTCCTGGCATTGAATCTCCAGGCCCCAGGCCTGCACCCCGGCGCGCACCCCCGCCGCCCAACGCTGGTGCCGGGCAAACACGGCGGGCAGCCCTTGCTCTAGCAACATATCGCAGGCTTCGCTCAGGCCATAGAGCAAATTGGTGCTGGGTGTGTAGGGAAAATAACCGCTCTGGTTCATCTCGATCATTTCGTCCCAAGCCCAAAATGATTTAGGCAAACTGGCCTTGGCACTGGCCGCAATCGCTTTCGGTGAGAGCGCGTTAAAGCTGATGCCTGGTGGCAGCATCAAGCCTTTTTGCGAACCGCTGATGGTGACGTCTACCCCCCATTCGTCGTGCCGGTAATCGGCCGAGGCCAAGCCGGAAATACTGTCTACCAACAGCAGTGCCGGGTGGCCCGCCTCGTCGATGGCGCGGCGCACCGCTGCAATATCGCTGGTCACGCCGGTGGACGTTTCGTTGTGCACCACGCACACGGCGCGGATAGCATGGCCGGTGTCGGCGCGCAAACGCTGTGCAATCAAGTCGGCCTGCACACCACGGCGCCAACCCTCGATACCGGGCAGAGCGATGACTTCGGTCTTGAGGCCCAGGCGCAGGGCCAGCTTGTTCCACAGGCTGGCAAAGTGCCCGGTCTCGTACATCAAGACCTGGTCACCCGCGCTCAAGGTGTTGACCAAGGCGGCCTCCCAGGCGCCGGTGCCCGATGCCGGATAAATCATGACCGGATGGCGCGTCTGAAAAATCTTTTGCATATCGGCCAGCAGCTTGCGGCCTAGGGTGCCAAATTCGGGGCCGCGGTGGTCTATGGTGGGCAGGCTGATCGCGCGCAGTATGCGGTCAGGTACCGGGCTGGGGCCGGGAATTTGCAGGTAGTGGCGCCCGGTCGGGTGCTGGTTCAATGGAAACATGGTGCATCCTGGGAGAGGTCGTAAGGCGTGCAAGAATCGGCTGAACGCAAGGTCAGCGCATACCCCGCGCTTAACGCACATCATCCCACATGAGCGCTGTTATTTCCCGCCCCCCGCCAGGCACCCGCTTACCGGACGCGCCATCGCGCGAGCGCCTGGCCACGCAGTTGCGCCGCCATACCCAAGGCGAAGTCTTGTTTGACGCGGCCTCACGCGGACGCTATGCCACCGACGCCTCGATCTACCAAATCATGCCCGCAGGCGTGTTTGTTCCCAAAACCGCGCAAGACATCAGCACGGCCATCACGCTGGCCCGTGAGGCCGGTGTGCCGGTGCTGCCGCGCGGGGGCGGTACCAGCCAGTGCGGCCAGACCACCGGCGCTGCCTTGGTGATCGACAATAGCAAACACTTTAAGAGCCTGATTGACCTGGACCTGCAAGCCCAAACCGCCACCGTGCAAGCGGGTATGGTGCTGGACCACCTCAACGCGGCCCTCAAGGCCCACGGGCTGTGGTTTCCAGTGGATGTATCCACCAGCGCCCAAGCCACCTTGGGCGGTATGGCGGGAAACAACTCCTGCGGTAGCCGCTCTATTGCCTACGGCAATATGGTCCACAACGTACTGGGCGCATCGGCCTGGTTATCCGACGGCAGCTTGCACGACTTCGGCCCGGTCGCCAGCCTGGCCGCACCGACGCGGCGTATTGCCGATTTTGTAGAAGCCCTTGCGCTGCACCACCGCGCTGACATCGAGGCGCACTGGCCCAAAGTACTGCGCCGCGTGGGCGGCTACAACCTGGACATTTTTTGCAACCAAAGCGAGCGCCCTTACACCCAAGATGGCAGCGTCAACCTGGCGCATTTGCTGGTCGGCTCTGAGGGCACGCTGGCCTATACCCATTCGCTGCGCTTGCAACTGTGCCCGCTGCCGGACGCCAAAGTGCTGGGCATCGTCAACTTCGCGCGTTTTCGCGATGCCATGCAAGCGGCGCAGCACATCGTCACCCTGGGGCCCACCGCTGTTGAATTGGTGGACCGCAGCATGGTCGCGCTGGCCCTGGCCAACCCGGCTTTTCAGAGCACCATGCAAAGCGCCTTGATCGGGCAGCCTGACGCTATTTTGCTGGTCGAATTCAGCGGCGAGAGCAAAGACGCACTCACCTCCAAGTTGAAAGACTTGTCCACCTTAATGGGCGATCTGGGCCACCCCGGCAGCGTGGTGCCTATGCCCGAGGACGCCAAGCAAAAAGCCTTGTGGGAGGTACGCAAAGCGGGCCTGAACATCATGATGAGCCTCAAGGGCGACGGCAAGCCGGTCAGCTTTATTGAAGACTGCGCCGTGCCCCTGGAACATCTGGCCGACTACACCGATGCACTGACCGAGGTATTTGCCCGCCACGGCACGCGCGGCACCTGGTATGCGCATGCCTCGGTAGGTACCTTGCATGTGCGCCCGATTTTGGACATGCGCCAAGACGGCGCCACCAAGATGCGTGCAATTGCCGAGGAAGCATCGGCGCTGGTGCGCCGCTTCAAAGGCGCGTACAGCGGCGAGCATGGCGACGGCCTGTGCCGGGGCGAATGGATTCAATGGCAATTTGGCCCGCGGATAACGCAAGCGCTGGCAGCCATCAAACAGCATATGGACCCGGCTGGCCTGTTCAATCCCGGCAAGATCATCGACACCCCGTGCATGGACGATGTATCCCTGTTCCGTTTTCCACCAAAGCGAGCGCCTCAGCCCTATCGCCGCATCCCCATCCAAACCGCGCTGGACTGGTCGGCTTGGAATGTGCAGGTGGATGCGCTCACCCAAGTCAGCGGCGCGCCGGGCAGTGGTGGCGACGCCACCGGCGGCCTGGCCATGGCGGTGGAAATGTGCAACAACAACGGCCACTGCCGCAAGTTTGACAGCGGCACCATGTGCCCGAGCTACCGGGTCACGCAAGACGAGCAACACCTGACGCGTGGGCGTGCCAACACCTTGCGCCTGGCGCTTTCCGGGCAACTCGGGCCCGATGCCTTCACTAGCGAAGCCATGCACGAAACCATGGACTTGTGCGTGGGCTGCAAAGGCTGCAAGCGCGAGTGCCCCACCGGCGTGGACATGGCGAAAATGAAGACCGAGTTTTTGCACCATTACACGCAGCGCCATGGCCATAGCCTGGGCGAGCGGCTGGTGGCCCACCTGCCCGACTATGCAGGCCTGGCCAGCCGCGCAGCCGGTCTGCTCAATGGGCTGGTGCGCCTGCCTGGCGTGGCATGGCTGGTGGAGCGCACCCTTGGCTTGTCACGCCAGCGTAGCCTGCCGCGCTGGCGCAACGATACGTTTTGGCAAGACCCGGTGCTTGCCGAATTAGCCAGCGCCGATGCGCTATTGGCCCACGCCGACCAAGGCGGCAAGGCCGCAGTCTTGTTTGTGGATACTTTTAATGGCTATTGGGAAACCGGCAACGCGCTGGCCGCGCTCAAAGTACTGCACGCGGCAGGCTACCGCGTCCATGCGCTGCGCAAAGACCAAGGCGCGCATTGCTGTGGCCGCACCTTTTTAGCGAGTGGCATGGTGGACCAAGCGCGCCAACGCATGGGTGCACTGGTGCACGCCCTGGAGCCGCTGGCGCAGGCGGGCATACCCATCATCGGGCTGGAGCCGTCCTGCCTGCTCACCCTGCGTGACGAGGCACTGGCCATGGGCCTGGGGCCATCGGCCCACACCGTGGCTGCAAAAGCGGTGTTACTGGAAGAATTTATCGCCACCGAGGCCAAGGCGGGCCGCTTTGGCATCGCGTTTAAACCCAGCGCCAAACCGGTGCTGGTGCATGGCCATTGCCACCAAAAAGCCTTTGATACCGTGGGTGCGCTGATGCAGGTGCTGGCATTGGTTCCGGGCACCCAAGCGCGCCTTATTGAAACATCGTGCTGCGGCATGGCCGGGGCTTTTGGCTACCAGGCCCGCCATTACGCGACCTCGATACAAATGGCCGAACTCAGCCTCTTGCCTGCCGTTCGCAAAGACGAAAACGCCTGGGTGATTGCCGATGGCACCAGCTGCCGCCACCAGATCCAGGACGGTGCGCAGCGCGAGGCAACGCACCTGGCGATTTTGTTGGCAGCCCACCTGCCCGGCTAATTGACGCGATGCCAGCGTAGAAAAGCTATAGCCAGACCATGGCTTAGTCAGGGCTGATTTGCAACGTGGTCAGCACCGAGCGCAAATCCGGGCCCGTGAAGTCGGGCCGGGGTTCCAATGCTTCAAAAGGTAGGCCTTGCCGGTTCACCCAATGCGTGCGCAGGCCAAACCAGTTGGCGCCCAGTGCATCCCAGGCATTGCTAGAAACAAACAGAATTTCGTCCAAAGACAGTGCAATGTTTTGCTGTACCAGCGCATAGGCCTGCGGCGCGGTCTTGAATAAGCGCAGGCCATCCACCGAAATCACATGGTCGAGCAAAGCGGCCATGCCCGCGCTTTGTACCGCAGAGTCCAGCATCTGCGGGCTGCCATTGGACAAGATGGCCGTAGTCAGGCCGTGGTGCTTGATGCGGCGCAAGACTTCCAGGTTTTCGGGGAACGGGCTGAGCTTGGCGTACTGGCCCATCAAGGCTGCATCCTGTCCTAGGCTGCGGTCAAGCTTGAGCCGGTCCAGGCAGTAGTGCAGCGACAAGCGGGTAAGGTCCCAAAACGACTGGTAAAACCGGCTGCCCGTGGCTGGGTTGGGGTCGGACTGGGTAATGAGGCGGGTGTATTCAATTTGCTTGTCGCGCCAGGCCAGCGCCAAGGCCGCGCCCTGGCCGGGAAACAATTGTTCAGCCAGATGCTGCACCGAATACACATCAAACAAAGTGCCATAGGCATCGAAAACTACTGCTTTAAATGGCATATCAAATCCTAGTGCCTGTTGGCAATGGTAAATCCAGTCGCAAAAAGGCCTCGGGCGGCGCGTCATTCTTTTCCATGATCGCCCCCATCTGCGCCATCAAACGATGCTCTACGGCAACGTCGCGGATGGGGTTCAATTGCGCGGGGTCAGAGGCCAAATCGAACAAAACGGTAGTCGTGTCCTCGTAGCCGCTGCCCTGCCCGGTATGCCCCACCGGCTGGCCCTTGGCATTGCGCCGGGCCGGCACTTTAAGTAATGGAACGCCTTGTGTGAAATTAAAGCCGCGCGCCAGCTCGGCCTGGGCCAGGTCGGACACGGCAAACATGGACTTGAGGTGCATAGGCATCAAGGTGTATTCGTACAAGTCCTGGCGCGTCATGTCCTCGGGGTAGCGGAAGTAGGTGTAGCGCCCGTCGGTGATATTGGTGGCCGCGCCAAACATGCCGTAAATCGCCGCCTCGCGCACTTGCCTATCTTGCTCCAGCAAAGGCAAGAGCGAATGGCCTTCCACGGTGGCCGGGGGCTTTACGCCGTGTAAGTCCAGCAAGGTGGGCATCAAGTCGGTGGTCTGCGTCAAGGCTTGGCGGCGCTGGCCCGCCTGTGCGGCAAAAGCCGGATGCGCGATCATGAGCGGGATATGCGCGATTTCGTTAAAAAATGGCATGCGGTTTTTGCCCCACCAGTCATGCTCGGCCAGCAAAAAGCCGTGGTCGGTACTCAGGATCAGGGTGGTGTCTTCCCACATGGCATGGCGGTCCATGTAGTCCAGCAAGCGGCCAAAGTATTCGTCGCACATGCTGAGCAAAGCGGCATAGTTGGCGCGCAATTCTTGCACTTCCAAGGCAGTTTCTTCATGGCGCTTGTAGCGCGGCCAGTCGAGTATCGGGCCGGTGTAGCCGGTGGGGTAGCGCTCACGAAAGCGCGCGGGCGCAGAAAAAGGCTCGTGCGGGTCAAAGCATTCCAGGTGCAGCACCCAGTTATCGGCATCGCGGTTGGTATCCAAAAAATCAAAACCGGCTTGAAAGGTGCGCGGGCAGCAATAGTCGGCCTCATCTTTCATGTACTCACGGTTCACCATGGTTTGCAGGCGACCATCGTTGGGGCCTTCGGGCTGCTGCATGGGGTGGTACATCTGCTTGAAGCGCTCCAGGGGCGGCTGCACCATGGCCTTCCATTTGTCCCACTCCTGGCCGCGTATGAATTCCCAGGATGAGTAGCGATTATGGTAAGTGGCGCCACCGTCTTCCCAGTAGTGGTAGTGGTCTGAAATGAGGTGGGTGTAAGTGCCTTGGGCGCGCAGCAGTTCGCAGAAGGATTGGTCAAATGGCTCCAGCGCCCCCCAGCTGCGGTGCAAAAAATTAAGGCGTCCGGTATGCAAATCGCGCCGCGCCGGCATGCAAGGCAGGCTGCCGACATAGTGGTTGTCAAAAGTAATCGCACGCTGCGCAAAGCGAAGAAACTGCGGCGTCGCTACGGCGCTGCCGCCATAGCACTCCAAGGCGTTACGCACCAGCGAGTCAAACAATACAAAAATAGTCTTCATGGATGCGCCTTGCAGTGGCGGTGCGGCCTTGCGCCGCCAAGGCCTTCGCGGCGCAATCAGACCCCCGTCAAGGCTATGTTACTATAGATAGAACTATCGGATTTTCAATGCAGAGTTCGGCCCATCCCATCTTCCCTGACAGCCCGGTGCCGCTGTATTCCCAGCTGGCCGACTTGCTGCGCCAGCGCGTGCTGCGTGGGCTGTGGGGGCCGGGTACTAAAGTGCCTTCGCTAGAAGCCCTGGTGGTCGAATTCCAGGTGGCCCGGGTTACCGTGCGCCAAGCCATCGACATCCTCACCCGCGAAGGCCTGCTGCTGCCGCAACGCGGGCGCGGCACCTTTGTCACCGAGCAAGTGCGTACCGAACGCTCGCTGACGCTAGAAACCTCTCTACGCGGTCTGGCCGACGCCTACCGCAACGACAAGCCCGAACTCACGCTGCTGGAAGAAGCCGGGGTGCAGCCGCCACTCACACCGCTGGACGGCAAAGCCGCACCCGCTTACCACTATATGCGCCGCGTGCATTCGCGCGACGGCCAGGCCTATTGCGCGGCTTCCATTTTTATCGACCAGCGCGTGTTCCGCCAAGCGCCCAAGCGCTTTCGCCAAGAAACCGTGGTCCCGGTGATGATGGACCTGCCCAAAGTTCATATCGCCGCAGCCCGCCAGACCTTGCGTATTTCTACGGCCGATGTCGAAATCGCGCGCCTGATTCAGGTGCCCGTGGGCTCCCCCGTGGCAGAAGTACGCCGCATTTGCCAGGCCAGCGATGGCACGGTTTTGTACCTGGGGCAGATTACGTACCGGGGCGATTTCATTCAATTCGAAATGCAGCTCACACTCTAAGGAAGCTCTATATCAGTCCAAATTCGTCATTGCGAGCGCAGCGAAGCAATCCACTCGGGCTTACAAATCAAGCACTTATGGATCGCCGCGTCGCTTCGCTCCTCACGATGACGGACTTATGCAGACCTTCCCCAACCCTTTTTTATATTTACACCTGAAGGATTCCGCCATGCACACCGCTTTGTTTCCCCGCCGCACTGCGCTACGCGCCATGTTGCTTGCCGCTGCCGCATTGCTGGTCAGCGTCGCGCCAGCACACGCGCAAAACTACCCCAATAAACCCGTCCGCCTGGTCGTGCCTTGGCCTGCCGGTGGCCTGGTGGACGTGGCCGCGCGCCAACTGAGCAGCCGCATGCAAACCAGCATGGCACAGCCCTTCGTGGTGGAAAACAAGCTGGGCGCAGGCGGCAATATCGGCGCCGACCAGGTAGCCAAAGCCAGCGCTGATGGTTACACCTTGCTGTTTACCACCAGTGCTCTGACCATGAACACCGCCATGCGTTCGCCCATGCCATTTGATGCGGTCAAAGACTTTGAGCGCGTCGCCATGGTGGCTTACGGGCCGCTGGTGCTAGTGGTGCACCCCAGCAGCAGTATCAACTCGCTGCAAGACCTTACCAAAACTGCCCGTGCCAAGCCGGGCACGCTGAGTTATGCGTCGGCCGGTATCGGTTCGCCCGCGCATCTGACGGGTGAACTACTGAAATCGCGGCTCAATTTATTTGTGGTGCACATTCCCTACACCGGTGCCCCGGCGGCGATTACCGACCAAATCGCAGGCCGTATCGATTACCAGTTTGCCAACGCAGCGGTAGCGCTGCCGCAAATCAAAGCGGGCAAGCTGCGCGCGCTGGCAGTGACCAGCCCGCAACGCATGCCTGGCCTGCCCCAAGTGCCCACCATGGCCGAAGCCGGGATGAAGGATTTTGAGGTGGACCAGTGGCTAGGCTTGCTAGCGCCCAAAGGCACGCCACCCGCCGTGATCGACAAACTGGTTAGCGAAGTCAATAAAGTGCTGGTGCAGGACGAGTTCGGGCAGGCCCTGGCTAATTCCGGTATGAATGGTGCCAAGCCCGGCAAGCCGGAAACCTTTGACGCATTTTTCAAGCAAGAGTTGGTGCAATGGACCAAAGTGGTCAAGGCCGCGGACATCAAGCCTGAGTAAATCCAAGCCAACACGCACCCCATGAAAACGGCGCAACCGAATATTTTGTTGGTCATGGCCGACCAGTTGGCGGTGCCGACGCTGCCCTTTCACGGGCATCCGCTGGTCAAAACGCCCCACTTAAGCGCGCTGGCGCAGCGGGGCGTGGTGTTTGACAGCGCGTATTGCAATTTCCCGATTTGCGCGCCCTCGCGCGTGTCTATGCTGAGCGGGCGTTTACCGCATTCCATAGGCGCGTATGACAACGCTTCCGAGTTTGCATCGTCTACACCCACCATGGCGCACTACCTGCGCCACGCGGGCTACCGCACTATTTTGTGCGGCAAGATGCATTTCATCGGTGCTGACCAATTGCACGGTTTTGACGAGCGCCTGACCACCGACATCTACCCCGCCGACTTTGCCTGGACACCCGACTGGCGCAAAGGACCGGGCTTCCGGCCCACGGGTGTGAGCATGCGCCCCGTGCTGGAGGCGGGGCCTTGCGTGCGCAGCATGCAAATCGACTACGACGACGAAGTGGAATACAAAGGCGCGCAATGCCTGTACGACCTGGCGCGCGCACCGCGTGACCAACCGTTTTTCCTGACCGTCTCTTACACCCATCCGCACCCGCCTTTTGTAGCGCCGCAGCGCTTTTGGGATCTGTACCGCGAAGAGGATATCGACGCACCCCGTGTGCCCCCGATTGCCTATGACGAACTGGACGTGCACAGCCAATGGTTGTATGTGGCGCATGCGCAAGACCTGTACAGCGTGTCCGAGGCGCAAGTGCGCCGCGCCCGACACGCCTATTACGGCATGGTGAGCTATGTGGATGAAAAAATCGGCCGTATCCTGAATGTGCTGGAGGAAACCGGCTTGCAAGACAACACTGTCGTCGTGTTTTGCGGTGACCATGGCGAGATGCTGGGCGAGCGCGGCATGTGGTTTAAGCAATGCTTTTTCGAATCCTCGGTGCGTGTGCCGCTGATCGTCTCCATGCCCAAGCGCTTTGCACGGGCGCGTGTGGCAGCGCACGTATCGCTTGTGGATTTGTTGCCCACCTTGCGCGACCTAGCGCACGACGGCCAGCCACCTCCTGCCGTCGGGCCGTTGCATGGAAAAAGCCTATTGGGCTTGCTGCAAGGCGAGACCGAGCCCGAGCGCTGCGTAGTGTCCGAATACAGCTCAGAAGGGGTTATGGCACCCTCGCGCATGGTGCGCATGGGCCCCTGGAAATACATCTTCACCCACGGCCTGGCGCCCCTGTTGTTTAACCTGGAATCTGACCCCGACGAACTGCATAACCTGGCCGGGCACAACGCGCACGCGGCCACCGAGCAAAGCCTGCATGCGCGCTTGGTGCAAGACTGGGACCCGCCTACGGTGCATGCGCAAATTTTGGCGAGTCAGCAAGAACGCTTGTTTTTGGCGGAAGTGGCCAGCCAGTCGGTCACCAAGCCCAACTGGGCCTACCAACCTTTTGTAGATGAAAGCCAGCGCTTTATCCGAGGTTCAGGCGCCGCCGGGCCGACCACCGTGAAAGCGCGGGCGCGCTACCCTTTTGTGGAGCCGGTGCAGCCAGACTTAAAGAAATAAGATAAGCCAAGGGAAGTCAAAACAATGAAACGCAACAATGCGATCACACATATAGCCTGGCTGCTCTCGCCCTGGCTGCTGATACTGGGACTTTGGTATGGGGTACGTGCCAGCGGCCTGGTCAATTTGGCGCTAGTGCCTGCGCCGCATGAGGTGTTCAGCAAGTTTTTAGAACTCTCGCGCGGACGCTTGGGCAGCGATATGTGGATGTCCACACAGCGCGTATTTATCGGCGTGGCGCTGGGCGTGCTGGTGGCGGTGCCAGTCGGGTTTTGCCTGGGTTGGTACAAAGGCCTGCGCAGCTTTCTGGACCCGGTGATCAATTTCTTTCGTGCGCTGCCACCGATTGCGCTAATACCGCTGGTGATTGTGTACTTCGGCATTGGTGAAGCGGCCAAGACCGCCATCTTGTTTTACGCCTCTTTCTTTGCAGCAGTCATCGTGATGTACGAGGGCATCTCCCAGGTCAGCCCCATCTACATCAAAGTGGCGCGCACCTTGGGCGCGACGGAGACTGAGATTTTTACCCAAGTGGTGGTGCCGCTGACGGTGCCGCACATACTTACTGCGGTACGCGTGGCGCTGGGCGTTGCTTGGGCCACACTGGTTGCGTCTGAACTAATTGCCGCGCAACAGGGCCTGGGCGCCCTCATCCAAAACGCCTCCTCTTTTTTCCAACTCGACATTATTTACGTCGGCATTATTTCTATCGGCACCATCGCCTTGGTGATGGATATGTTGCTGCGCCGACTAACCGCCCGCTTGGTGGCCTGGCAGGACCGTATCGCATGAATACAGCAGCCCAAGTTCGCGTACGCTTTGATGGCGTCGGCGTGGAGTTCCCCACCGAGCAAGGCCCTATGCGCGTGCTCGACCATGTGACTTTCGACCTGCACCAGGGCGAGTTTGTTTCCATCATCGGGCCTTCGGGCTGCGGCAAGTCCACGCTCATGAATTTGCTGGCCGGTTTCCTGCAACCCACCCAGGGCCGCGTATTGCTCGATGGTCGCGAAGTCAAAGGCCCCGGCCCCGATCGCGGCGTTATTTTTCAGGAATACGGTGTCTTCCCCTGGCTCACGGTGCGGCAAAACATCGAGTTCGGCATGAAGCTAGCAGCCAATAAAGTGCCGGCCGCCCAGCGCGCGCAAACCGCTGATAAATACATGCAGCTCATGGGCTTGTCGGACTTTGCCGGGCACTTCCCCAAGCACCTGTCTGGCGGCATGCGCCAACGGCTGGCGATTGCGCGGGCCTATGCCGTCAACCCCGAATTTTTGCTGATGGACGAACCCTTTGGCGCGCTGGACGCACAGACCCGCAGCGCTATGCAAGACCTGTTGCTGCAAGTGCTGCAAACCGAGAATAAAACCGTGATGCTGATCACCCACTCGGTGGATGAAGCGATATATTTATCGGGTCGCATCATCGTCGTCAGCGCCCGCCCGGCACAGATACGCGCCGATATCCGCGTGCCCTTTCCCTACCCGCGCCCGCCTGGCATTGCCGACACTCCCGAATTTGCGCAATTGCGTTCGCACATCCGCGAGCTGGTGATGCAGGAATATGCCGTCCAAATCCAGCAAGGCGTGCGACTTGCTGATTGAAGGTTTTGAAGTTCCCCCGAAGCACTTTTTTACGATTTTTTAACAAGGAGACACCATGAGCCTAAACCGCCGCACCCTCATCGCCACTGCCGCGCTGTCCAGCCTGGGCAGGCCAGTATTTGCCCAAAGCAAAACCAAACTCAAAGTAGGCTATCTGCATACCCCTGCGGTGGACAGCCATATTGTGATCGGGCAGCAAATGGGCGCCTTTGATAAGCAAGGCCTGGAGCTGGAGCTGATTCAATTCACCACGGGCCTGGAATTATTCCAAGCCATGATCGGTGGCAGCCTGGATGTCTTGTCCACCGGCGCCGTGCTGTCCAACTTCCCGGCGCGTGGCCAAGGTAAAGCGTTTTTAATGAACAACATCGAATACGCCACCGCCCAACTGTGGGTGCGCGAGGACTCAGGCATCAAGACCATGGCCGACCTCAAGGGCGCCAAAATTTCCACCACCACCGGCACTACCGCCCATGTGTTTTTGGATCGCGCGCTGCGCTCGGTGAACCTGGACTCCAGCAAAGACGTGCAGCTGGTCAACCAGCGTATGACAGAAGCTGTGACCTCGTTCATTTCGGGCGCGGTGCCCGCCGTGGCCTTGTGGGTGCCTTTTGATAGCGTGGTGAAACAAAAGTTGCCCGGCGCACGCAAGCTGACCGACGCATCCGCGTTTTATCCGCAGGCGGCCATAATGGGCGGCTGGGCAGCGCGCAATGATTTCTATGAAAAGAATCGCCCAGTCCTGGGCAAATTGGTTGCCGCCTGGGCGCAAGCCAACCAGCAAATCGTCAGCAAGCCCGACGAGTCTGCCGAAATGCTGCAAAAAGCGGCTTACAAAGAGATTGAGTTGGCCGAATTCAAAGGCCAGTTCAAAGCCTCTAAATACTATTCCAACGCCGATTGGCGCACCCGCTACCAAGATGGGACGGCTACCAAATGGCTACAACAAGTCACCGACTTTTTTGTTGCGAACGCCAACATCCAAGGTGCACTAAAAGCGGAACAATATTTCGACCCCAGCCTGTTCCTGGAAACCGTGAAGTCCTAAACGTCGCGCTGCGGCGCAGCTAAAGACAAAGGCGCAAGCGACAAGGCTTGGGCCTTTGTTCTTTTACAGCAAGCCCGCCTGCGAAATGAACTTGGGGTTCAAATACGCTTCCAGCGCTTCGGTGCCGCCTTCGGAACCGTAGCCGGAATCTTTCACGCCACCAAAAGGCGTCTCGGGCATGCCCAGACCCAAGTGGTTGATGCTGACCATACCGGCTTGCACCGCCGCGCCGATTTGTTGGGCGGTGCGTGCTGAGCGGGTCCAGGCGTAGGCCGCAAGGCCGGCTTGCAGGCGGTTGGCTTCGCGCACCGCGTCGTCAAAACTGGCAAAGGGGTTGATCAAGGCCATGGGGCCAAAGGGCTCGTCGATCATGGCGCGCGCGTCCAGCGGCACTTCGGTCAAGACGGTAGGCTCCCAGTAATTGCCGGCACCGGTTATGGGCTTGCCGCCCAACACGAGCTGCGCGTTGTGGGCGCAGGCGTCGTCCGTCAGGCTTTGCATGGCGCTGACGCGGCGCGGGTTGGCGAGCGGGCCCATATTGCTGGCCGTGTCCAAGCCATTTCCCACTTTGAGCTTGCGCGCGTGCTCCACAAATTGCGACACAAACTCGCGGTACACGCCCTCTTGCACCAAAAACCGGGTGGGCGAGACGCAGACCTGTCCGGCATTGCGAAACTTACTCGCCACCATGGTCTTGGCAGCCAGCGCCACATCCGCATCGTTAAACACAATCACGGGCGCATGCCCGCCCAGTTCCATGGTCATGCGCTTCATGTGCAAGCCGGCCATGGACGCTAATTGCTTGCCCACCACGGTAGAGCCGGTAAACGAAATTTTGCGAATCACCGGATGCGCAATCAGGTAAGAAGAAATTTGCGCCGGGTCGCCGTAAATCAGATTCACCACGCCCGCAGGTACACCCGCATCGATAAAGGTAGTAATGAGCGCTGCCGGGGATGCCGGGGTTTCTTCCGGCGCCTTGACCACGATAGAGCAACCGGCAGCCAGCGCAGCGGCCAGTTTGCGCACGATTTGGTTGATTGGGAAATTCCAGGGCGTAAAAGCCGCCACCGGCCCGACCGGTTCTTTGACCACCAGTTGATAGACATCTTGCTGGCGCGCGGGAATGACGCGGCCATAGGCGCGCCGTCCTTCTTCGGCAAACCAGTCGATGGTGTCGGCCCCGGCCATCACCTCCATGCGCGCCTCGGCCAGCGGTTTGCCTTGCTCCATGGTCATGAGGCGGGCCACGTGGTCGGCGCGCTCGCGCAGCAGTTGCGCAGCTTTGCGCATGGTCTTGTAGCGCTCAAACGCGCTAGTGCGGCTCCACACCGCAAACCCGCGCTCAGCGGAGTCCGCCGCTTGGGCGATGTCGTCAAGGTCCGCGCACGCCAGTTGTGCCATCACTTCGCCAGTGGCCGGGTTGCGCACCGGCAGGCTGCGTCCAGAGCCGCCCGCGCGCCACTGGCCGTCGATATGGAGTTGGATGTCGGGGTAATCGTTCATCAGTTTTCTTTCGAGTTATGGGGCGCGCGTCAGGGCGACGCGCGCATTAATGGGAATGGTTTGCAGAGGTGCCGCGCCGGGCATCTTCCAGCACCATGGCCGCGCCTTTTTCGCCAATCATGATAGCCGCCGCATTGGTATTGGTGGACACCAGGCGCGGCATGACCGAGGCATCGATCACGCGCAAGCCCGCCACGCCGCGCACCCGCAGGCGGTCATCCACCACGGCGTGCTCGTCCGCGCCCATGCGGCAAGTACCTACCGGGTGGTACACCGTGCCGCCGCGCGCGCGGGCAAAGGCTTCTAAGGCTTTGTAGCCCACTACCGCGTTTCCAGGGAAATATTCCTCGCCCGTGACCAGGCCACTAAAAGCCGCTTGGGCATAAATCTCGCGCAACTGGCGCAGCCCGGCCACCAGCACCCGCACATCCTGCGGGTCGCGCAAATAGTTAGACACGATGCGCGGCGCAGCCGTCGGGTTGGCGGATTGCAATTGCACCGTGCCCGTCGACAGCGGCCTGCATTGCGTGGCCGATGCTGAAAACCCCGAGAAACGGTGCAGCGGGTCGCCCGGCTTGTCCACCGACAAAGGCATGACGTTAAACAAGACATCGGCCCGGCCACCTTGCGCATGCTCGGTGCAGGCCAGCCCACCGACCTGACCCGCGCCCACGGTCAAAGGCCCGCGTTGCTGAAACAACCATTGCGCGCCCATTTGCGCCAAGCGCAAAGGATTGCGCACATCGTCATTGAGCGAATGCGCTTTGCGCAGCTTCACGATCACACGCGCCTGGTAGTGGTCTTGCAAATTGGCGCCTACTTCGGGCGCATCGACTTTGACATCGACGCGGTGTTCGCGCAGCAAGGCCGCAGGCCCAATGCCCGAAAGCTGCAATATCTGCGGCGACTGCAAAGCGCCCGCCGCCAATAGCACTTCGCCATCGACCAGCGCCTCATGCTGCTTACCCGCTTGCAGCCATTGCACGCCCACGGCGCGCCCATGTGCTTGAAGGATTTGCGTGACATGTGCGGCAGTGATCACGCGCAAATTTTTACGGCCCATGGCCGGGCGCAAAAACGCGGTCGCCGCATCACAGCGCCAGTGCCCGCGCAAGGTGAGTTGGTAGCGGCCCATGCCATCGGATTGGGCGCCATTAAAGTCATCGGTGCGGGCATGGCCGGCCTGGGCTGCGGCATCGAGCCAAGCCTCGCAATAGGGGTGGTCGTTGCGCAAATCGGATACACCCAATTCGCCACTGCCGCCGTGAAAGGCATTGGCACCACCTTCGTAACGCTCCGAGCGTTTGAAGAAGGGCAACACATCCTCATAGCCCCAGCCTTTGGCACCTAACGCGGCCCAATCGTCATAGTCAGCGCGCTGGCCACGTATATAGAGCAGGCCATTGATTGCGCTAGAGCCGCCCAGCACTTTGCCACGCGGCCACACCATGCTGCGGCCCATGGTGTAGGCCTGCGGCTCTACCGGAAACTGCCAGGAAAAGCGCGTGTCGTTAATCGTGCGGAAATAGCCCACTGGCAGACGCAACCAAAAGCCTTGCGATGCGCCACCGGCTTCGAGCAGCAAAACCCGACAAGCCGGGTCCGCGCTCAGGCGATTGGCCAACACACAACCGGCCGAACCTGCGCCGATGATGATGTAGTCATAGCCCTGGGATGTGGCGGCTGGGGTCATGGCTTGGTGGCGGGTTTATTGGTTTTTCAGCAGCCGACGATGCAGGTTTTTTACGAAAAAACAGCGTCTTGTGCATTAAAGGTATTATATGCCATACCTTTAGACTTTTAACATGCTCCCTGCCCCACTGCCGCATCCTGACACCAGCGCTTTGCCTCTGGGCATTGCCTTGCACAGCCTGCGCGCTTATGTGTTTCGCTGTCCCAGCCCGGTGCCGGTGCGTACGTCTTTTGGCATCATGCGCGACCGCCCGGCTTTGTTGGTGCGCGCCGAAACTTCCGATGGCGCCATTGGCTGGGGCGAGGTCTGGTGCAACTTCCCGGCCTGCGGCGCAGAGCACCGGGCGCGCTTGCTCGACACCGTATTTGCGCCCTTGCTGCTAAACCAGTCTTTTGACAGCCCGCAACACGCCTATGCCCATGCCACTGCCCGCACCGAAGTGCTGGCACTGCAAGCCGGCGAATTTGGCCCACTGGCCCAGGTTATCGCCGGGGTGGATTTGGCACTGTGGGATTTGTGCGCCCGCCGCGCCGACCTGCCCCTTTACCGCTTGCTCGGTGGCAGCAAGAACACCGTGCCCGTCTATGCCAGCGGCATCAACCCGGACGCACCTTTGAATGTGGTGCAGCGCATGCACGCGGCGGGCTACCGGGCTTTCAAACTCAAAATCGGTTTTGACGACGCGCAAGACCTGGCCAATCTGCATGCCGTGCGCGAATGGCTGGGGCCAGACCTCGATGTCATGGCCGATGTCAACCAAGCCTGGAGCCTGGACAAGGCGCAAAGCATGTTGCCGCAACTTGCGCGCTTTGGCCTGGCCTGGCTGGAAGAGCCGCTGCGCGCCGACAGCAGCATGGCAGCTTGGCAACAATTAAAAGTAGGCGCCTCCATGCCCTTGGCAGCTGGGGAAAACATGCTGGGCCGCCAAGCCTTTGCGCAAGGCATCGCCAGCGGCGCGTTCGGCGTGGTTCAGCCCGACATCGCCAAATGGGGCGGCATCTCTGGCGCTTGGCAGGTCATCCAAAACATAAGGGCGCAAGGCCTGCGCTACTGTCCGCATTTTTTGGGTGCGGGCATCGGCCTCATGGCCTCAGCCCATGTGCTGGCCGCTGCGGGTGGCGATGGACTGCTGGAAGTCGATGCCAACGACAACGCCTTGCGCAGCCTGCTGGCGCCGCCGCTGGCGCAAGTGCGGGATAGCTGCATCACTTTAGAAGCGCTACCCGGTATTGGTGTGGAGCCGGACTTGGAGGCGTTGGCCTCTGCATGCGCAAGGGCTAACTAAAGCAAACGTGCGGCATTTTTACCAGCCAAAGTACCCCACGCTTTTGTGACAGAAAGCTATCGGCTATTTGCAATCTGAAGATAGCAATATGGTTTGCGAGGGAAGCTCTGCACAAGTCCAAACCTGTGACAGCGAGGCCACAGGCCGTGGCAATCCATGTATGCGCGCATTTGCGTGCCTATGCACCGCACCGCGATGGACTGCCGCGTCGCTGCGCTCCTCCATGTACGCAGTGACGGGCTTATGCAGACCTTTACTCGCTTCGGGACTTTGATGCCCGTGGTGGCTTCTTACCACCACTGCTGCTGGGCCAAAAATGACTGCGCCACCGCGCTGTAAGGCCACTGCTGCCATTCGGATGCTGTAAACCGCCGGTCTGACAAGGGCGCGTCTGTTGGTTTTTTCATGGGTGACATTCAATGCGCCTGGCGTTTGCCAAAGCCCATGCGCGACAGAAGCCTGTCCTTCAGCACGACTTGGTGGTAGAGCGCACCCGCCACATGCACGCCAACCTGAATGATCAACAAGGTCGCTATCACGCCGTGCACCAGACGCGCTGGGTAGACGGCGAAGCTCTCGGGCAAGGGCGCGCCGCTGCCGCCAAAAATGATCTCTGGCAATCCGGCCTGCAAGGCCGTGGCCATGCCGCTGGCGGCCATGGCAAACACCAGCAGGTACAAGCCCATGTGTGCGATTTTTCCTAAGCCATCGAGCAAGCGCTTTCCGGTCACGGCAGGCGCGGGGCCCGCGCTGCGCCAGCGCACCAGCAAGCGCACCACCATCAGGGCGCCAATGGCAATACCCACCACCATGTGGCCGCGCAGGGCGCCCATTTTGTCGGGCGAGGCGTTGGGCATTTCCTTGAGCACAAACGTACCCATGGTCAGCGCCAGCAACAAAAGTACAGCCAGCAGCCAATGCAAAACCACCAAGGCAGGGTGGTGGCGGGTGGGTAATGGGCTCATAAAAAAGACTCCGTTGGATAAAAATTCAGGGCTCGGTGCTACGGCCTTCACCCACTTCTTCGTGGGTCACGCCATCGCGGATGTGGTAAATCCGCTTGAATGTTGGAATGATTTTTTCGTCGTGGGTGACCACGATGATGGCGGTATCAAACTGCTTGGCCATTTGGTTCAGGATGCGGATCACGGCCAAGGCGCGCTCGCTATCAAGCGGCGCGGTGGGCTCGTCGGCCAGAATCACCGGCGGGCGGTTCACCAGTCCGCGCGCAATCGACACCCGCTGCTGTTCGCCGCCCGAGAGCTGGTTGGGCATGGCTTTGGCCCGGTGCTGCACATCAAGTGCCGTCAGCAGCACCAAGGCGCGTTTGCGTGCTTCGGCATTGGCAACGCCAGCGAGCATGGGCAACAAGGCCACGTTGTCGGTGACATCCAAAAACGGTATCAGGTAGGGGGCCTGAAACACAAAACCGATCTTGTCGCGCCGCAGGGCGCGCAGGTCTGCAATCTTCCAGCCCTGGTTGTAGATTACGTCCTGGCCCAAGACCATGCGCCCGCTGGTGGGTTCAATCACGGCCCCCAAACATTTGAGGAGCGTGCTTTTGCCCGAGCCCGAGGGGCCGACCAAGCCCACCACCTCGCCGGGGCCGACCACCATGTTCACGCCCTTGAGCGCATCAACCGCCGTGTCGCCCTGGCCATAGCGTTTGGTCAGGTTTTCGATGCGGATGCCGCGTCCAGTGGCCATGGGGCTTGTCAAGGTGCTTGTGTTATCCACCGATTGCCTCCGCCGGATCGACCTGCAGCGCAGCGCGAATCGCCACCACGCTGGCCAGGATGCAAATCACCACCACGGCAGCCAATCCGCGTAATGCGTCTGCGGATTCCAACAACACATACTTGGGGAACACCGGTGCCCAGAACGTAGCCGCCACCTTGCCCACGACAAAGCCGATTAGCCCAAGGGCCACCGCTTGCTGCATGATCATGGCCGCAATGGTGCGGTTGGTGGTACCTATGAGTTTGAGCACCGCAATTTCGCGGATCTTGCCCATGGTGAGTGTGTAAATAATGAAGGCCACGATGGCCGCACTGACGATGGCCAGAATGACCAAAAACATAGCAATCTGCTTGGCCGCCGTGGCAATGAGTTTTTCAATCAGGATGGATTGCATTTGTGCGCGGGTGAACACACTGAAATGCTTCCAGCGCCGAATGGGTTCGGCCACTGCATCGGGGCTTGTACCGGGGCCAATTTGCACCAGCACGGCGTTGACCGAAGTGTTGCTGCTCTGGGAGGCAATCACGGCATCGAGCAGGCCGGGCACGCCGGGGCGATTGAGCGCGGGGCTTTGCGCCGTGCGCGCGCGCTGGGCAAGGATGGCGTCGTTGTCTTTTAAAAACTGGGCCTCTTGCGCGTCCTTGATCGGGATAAAGACCATGGGATCTCCGCCCGAGGACACCATGCGCCGGGTCAGCCCCACTACGGTGTAAATGTTGCGGCGAATGCGGATGCGCTCACCCAGCGCAAACCCAGCAGCCACATCGACCACGGCTTCGTAGTGACTACGCGTCAATCGCCGCCCCTGCACCAGGTAGCCCGGCTGGCCCGGATGGCCTGCGCCGTCGGGCGTGACGCCCACCACCATGGCGCGCACATCATGGGCCCTGCCATTGCCTGCGGC
This sequence comes from uncultured beta proteobacterium, assembly GCA_903951445.1. Classification (GTDB taxonomy): domain Bacteria; phylum Pseudomonadota; class Gammaproteobacteria; order Burkholderiales; family Burkholderiaceae_C; genus Allorhodoferax. Next base: position 349 of record CAJBBZ010000151.1, on the reverse strand, counting down.
GCTAACTTGCATGGTCAGGTAGGTCACATTGGCCACGCGGGCCACGCCGGGCATGGCCAGGATGCTGCGGTAACTGTCATCGCTTAGGCTTGAGGCCTCGGCATAAGGGCCTTGCGTGTCTTTTTGCACCACCCACAAATCGGCCCCACTGTTGTCGAGCAAGACATTGGCGTCATCCACCATGCCGCGGTACACGCCGGCCATGGTCAGGGTCACGCCAATGAGCAGTCCCAGCCCGATGCCGGTAAAGACGAACTTGCCCCAGGCGTGCAGGATGTCGCGCCCGGCCAGACTGATCATGGCTTGGCGCCTGGCAGTTGCTGCACCACCGTGACGCGGCTGTTCGCAC
>CAJBBZ010000150.1 GCA_903951445.1 uncultured beta proteobacterium | reverse complement strand
CGGCATTGGCGTATTTGCGATTCGCGATATTTCCAAAGGCTCCAAACCCCTGAAGTCGCGCCTGAAGTTGCATGAAATCAAGTTCAACCACGCCGAGGTCAGTTCGTTGCCGCCGCAGGTTCGCAAAGAGTTGGACATGTTCTGCTACTACGACAAGCACCATATGCTGATCCCAGCCATCGGCATGAATGCCATGAATATGTCGGTGTACCTAAACCACTCCAAAACGCCCAACCTCAAAATGCGAAAAGATGGTGTTTTGCTGGCCCTGCGCGACATCAGGCAGGACGAAGAATTGGTCATGGACTATGACGACAGCTTCGGCGAAGTCCACACCTTCGGGCCTGGGTCCGACGACTGAAGGCGGCTTTCCCGCAGGCGCAAAAAAACCGGCTTACAGGCCGGTTTTTTTATGGATGCGAGCGGCCCAAGCCGCCTTGCTTTAGTCCGAGCGCATGCGATAGACCTGGTTCCAGTCTTCGGGCTTGAAATCCGTGTGCAAGGGCGAAGTGGGGTCCAGCGCCAAGGGATGGTCGGCGTCGGTCATAGCCAGGGCAAAGATGGGCTCGTGGTCGGTCACGAACAGGGCTTTGTAGCCGTAGTCACCCACCGGCCCAAGGTTGTAATAGGCATAGCCCGCTTTTTGCGTCCAACGCGAAGCCAGCAAGCAGGCGTAAATGCCGGGCGAGCGGTTGCGGTATTCGGTATTCCACTGGCAAAAACTGCCATACACCTGATCGCGCTCGGGCATGACGATAGACACATCACTGAGCACCAAGTCGCCGTTCTCGGCATGCGCTTGGATGATCAGCACATCGAGGTTTTGCACATAGTCCACAAAACCGGCAATCTCCTGGTCGTGGATTTCGTAGGCGGTGAAATGCTCACGCCCCAGATCAAACACGTCGGCCACCGTCAGGTCGCGGCCAGGCACCACGCGCTCGGTCACGGTAAAGCTGCGGCACAGCTTGTCCAGTTCTTTGAACTTGCGGGCGCGCCGCTCGTCGGTCCAAAAGTCAGGCGAACCGGCGTGCACCAGGCCGTATTTGTCGTTGATCGGCACGCCATAGTTGCCTTCGGGCGGCAGGGCATAGACGATGAATGGCTTTTGCGCCGCCGCCAGCATCTGGGGCGTCACATCAATATAGGGGCACAGGCCGTCCCAGCGACTGGTGTAGTACTTGGTTTGCTCATGGAAGCTTTCCACACACAGGTTCTCGGGGGTCCAGGTCTGGTGGGCCAGTGCTTGCACGTCGTTGTGGTCGAAACCATTGAGTGCTTCGTGGTAGTTGGCGGAGGTGTACAGATCAGTCATCATGGGCTAGGGTTCCTTTGGCTATGCCTTGGCTTGCAAGGGTTGCAGATCAAAGTAGTCAGAGTCGATGCGGTAGTTTTCGCGCAAAAACGCCGCATCACTGGCGTGCAGTGCCTTGATAGCACTGTGCATCGAGGCCAAATGCGCGGAGGCCTCGCTGTGGGGGTCGGACAGCTGACGCTGGTATTCCGGCATCAAGGGGCAATCGCTGTCGTAGTAAAACTTTTTTTGCTTGGGGTGGTAAGCCAGCGGGTAGAGCTTGCAGCTCAGTGGCTTGTCGTCGTCGAGGGTGCAGCCCTGGTCGCCTAAGTGGGTGCACTGCGTCTCTATGCATACGCTGCCCATCGCCTTTTTTTCAGTGGCGGTGAGGGTAATGTCCAAGGGTGGAAAGCCGGGTTCTATGTGGCAGCACTGTCTGCACTGCGCGCAATGGTCAAACAGCACGGCGGCGTCCGACAGTTGAAGTGCCACATTTGCGGCGGAATTTAGAGGACACAGATCCGTTGCGCAATATCGCAAAGTCTGAGTTAGTGCAATCGGGCAAGGCCTGCAACTCTTTTTCCAACATACTCGTTTTTTGGGACCTAATCGTCTAGGTGCTAATAGTATGCGCGATTTTTACACGACTTACACACTTTTGTCACACTTTTGAAAATTTTTTTCAAACTATTTCAAGCGCGAAAAATCAATCACACAGCAAAACTGCAAGTGCGAATATGGCTTGCTTTTCAACACCACGACCCGATTATCAAAGCAACAAATCATGCGGGCCTGCACATGGGTGACATGCATGTGCCGCGCTGCGCATCAGGCATACCGGTAAGCTCACTTTGTTTTTGCAAAGCAAGCTTACGACCAGGTTCCTGTAGCTGCAAACGGCGAAGGCTTAGACTGCGCGCCACTAGCAACCCATGCACCGCGCAAACACTATGTGCCTTATCGCTTGGAACTGGCAACCGGATACGGATCAGCCGCTCTTGCTCATCGCCAACCGCGACGAGTACTACGCGCGGCCCACGCTGCCTTTGCACCATTGGGCTGGCGCGCCCATCAGCGCGGGCAAAGACTTGCAAGCCGGTGGCACTTGGTTGGGCCTGGCGCCCGGTGGTCGTATGGCGGCGCTGACCAATGTGCGCGACATGCGCAATCAGCGCGCGGATGCGCCCTCGCGCGGCGCCTTGGTCAGTAATTTTTTGAGTGGGCAGAGCCGCGCGCTGGAATACCTGCAAAGCATTGCGGCAAGCGCAGCGCTCTACAACGCCTTCAACCTCTTGCTGTACGACGGGCAGACCTTGCTGGGCTTTGAAAGCCAGGGTGCGCACGTCGTGGCAATGCAACCCGGCATTACCGCTGTTTCCAACGCCGGTTTTGATACGCCCTGGCCCAAGCTGTTGGCTTTGAAAAGTGGGCTGCAAGATTGGCTCGCGCACCAGAGCGCGACGCAAGCCAGTAGCCACGAGGCCTTGTTTGCATTATTGGCCCACGACCAGCCCGCGCCCGATGCGCAACTGCCCGACACCGGCATCCCAATAGAGCGCGAACGAGCGCTGTCCTGCGCCTTCATCCGCAGCAGCGACTACGGCACCCGCGCCAGTAGCCTTGTCATGCTGCGGCGCAACAGCGCGCGCTTTGTCGAGCGCAGCTTTGATGCGCAGGGCTTTACCGGCGAAGTTAGCCTAGAGTTTTAATCAGCGTTTGACCCAATAACCCCTGCTGGATTCCCACGGCCTACGGCCTCGCAATGACGCGACTTTTGTCACTGCAACGTGCGCCGCACCGCCACTCCCGTCACTGCGAGTCGCGATAGCGGCGCGGCAGTCCATTTATGCGTGCGGCAAGGCCCGAGTCATACAAATGCCCCTTGCATTCAACAAGCTGCCAGCCATTCCCTAACCCGATAACGACAACTATTTTTAAAAAGGCAATAATCACCGCTCATCAACAGGGATGCAGCAGCGATGACAGTCACGCTCAACAAAGACGAAATATTGCAACGGGCCAACGGCTTTATGCGCGAATTTGCGGATGCGCATTACGAAATGGGCGAGGCACAAAACTTCATCCGGGGTTTGTGCGAGGTGTTTGGCTTTTCAAACAAGCGCATGGTCAGCTTTGAGCAGCGTGTGAAAAAGCTGGGCGGCAAAAGCGGGCGCATTGACGGTTTTTACCCCGGCAAGCTGCTGATCGAAATGAAATCGCGTGGCGAAGACCTGGACAAAGCCTTCACCCAAGCCACCCAATACCTGCCCGGCCTGCCCGAAGCCGAGCTGCCCGACTACTGCCTGGTCAGTGACTTTGAAAACCTGCACCTCTACGACCTGTCGGCGCATGCACCGCCACTCAAGCACAAGCTGCCGGACTTTGCCAAATACATAGATAGCTACCTGTTTCTGGCCGACTACGAACCGCAGGCCCAAAAAGACCAGATCGCGGTGGACGAAAGCGCCGCCCGCAAAATCGCCAAGCTGCACGACGCCATGCGCGCGGGCGGCTACACCGGTGAAGACTTGCAGCGCTACTTGGTGCGCCTGCTGTTTTGCCTGTTTGCCGAAGACACCGGCATCTTTCAGCGCCGGGGCGACTTTGCCCGCTACATCCGCCAGCACACCCGCGAAGACGCCACCGACCTGGACAGCGCGCTGCAGCGCCTGTTTGACGCGCTCAATCGCCCGCCCGAAAAACGCCCGCGCCACCTGCCGCACGAGCTGGAGGTATTTCCCTATATCAACGGCAGCGTGTTTGATGGCCAACTGGCGCCGTGCTACTTTCAGCCGCAAGCGCGCCAGGTGCTGCTGGACTGCGCGGAGAACTTTGATTGGTCGGACATCAGCCCGGCCATCTTCGGGTCTTTGTTTCAGGCGGTTATCCACCACGACGACGAAGGCGTCACCGGCAAAAGCAGCAAGCGGCGCGAGCTGGGCGCGCACTACACCAGCGAGACCAATATCTTGCGCGTGATCGGCCCGCTGTTTTTGGACGAACTGAAAGCCCAGTATGCCCAGGCGCGCACCCAGGGCGGCAGCGTGGCCAAGCTGCAAGCGCTGCTCCAGCGCCTGCGCAGCCTGAACTGGCTGGACCCAGCATGTGGATGTGGCAATTTTTTGGTCATCGCCTACCGCGAAATCCGCCGTCTGGAGCTGGACGTGGTGGAAACCCTGCAAGCCATAGACCGGCGCAATGGCGGCGTGTCGTATACGCTGGACGCCAAAGAGTTTGACTACATCCAGTGCGATGTGCACCAGTTTCATGGCATCGAGATCGAGCCCAGCGCCGCGCATATCGCCACCGTCGCCCTGTGGCTGACCGACCACCAAGAAAACCTGCGCGCCAGCCGCGCCTTGGGCGGCAACTTCAACCGCTTGCCGCTGGTGCGCCGCGCCAACATCGTCTGCGCCAATGCGCTGACGCTGGACTGGGCTAGCGTGTTGTTGCCGGAGCTGTGTGACTATGTGATGGGCAATCCGCCTTTTCTTGGCAAAAGCTACCAAAGCCCTGATCAAAAGCGCGACCTGGCCGGTGTTTTGTTTGGCCTGCACGGTGCGGGCGACTTAGACTTTGTGGCTGGCTGGTATGTGAAGGCGGCGCGCTACCTCGCCGACGCTGGGGCGCGCACGGGGCAGGCGCCGGGCGCTCATAAGCCTGCGGCTCAAAAATCGCGCCCAACGCCCGCCCCATACGCACCCCAGCGCGACCTCGCCATTCGCGTGCGTACGCGCTGCGCTTTTGTGTCCACCAATAGCATCACCCAAGGCGAACAAGTAGGCGTGCTGTGGGGATGGATGCTGGCGCAGGGCATAAAGATTCAGTTTGCGCATCGCACTTTTCAGTGGAGCAACGACGCCAAAGGCGTGGCGGCTGTGCATTGCGTGATCATCGGCTTTGGTACCAACACGCTGCCGGGCAAAGTAATATTTGATTACCCCGATATCAAAGGCCCGCCAGTGGCCGTGGCGGCAACCAATATCAACCCGTATTTGGTGGATGCGGCGGACGTGGTTCTCTCCAAGCGCAGCACCCCGATGTGCGCGGTGAGCGCCATGGTCAACGGTAGCAAGCCGACGGACGGCGGACATTTGTTGCTCGACCAACCCGACCGCGATCAATTGCTGGCCATGGAGCCGCAAGCGGCACCGTGGATTCGCCCTTTTATCGGGGCGGAGGAATTTATCAACGGAAAAGTCCGCTACTGCATTTGGTTAGAAGATTGCCCGCCGGGAACGCTGAAGGCAATGCCCCGCGTACTGGATAGAGTGCAGGCGGTTAAGCGCATGCGGCTAGCAAGCACCGACAAACAAACCCGCGCCGATGCACAAACGCCCACGCTGTTTCAAAAAATTCGGCAACCGACAAGCAATTTCCTGCTAGTCCCCAGCGTTTCATCCGAGCGGCGCGACTACGTACCCATCGGGTTCATGACGCCGGGCACGGTGATCAGCAATCTTGTGTATGCGATCCCCGATGCCACGCTTTTCCACTTCGGGATCATGGCAAGCGCAATGCACAACGCGTGGATGCGCGCCACCTGTGGACGACTGAAAAGCGATTACCGTTACTCCGCACTAATCGTTTACAACAACTTCCCCTGGCCCGACCTGCGCGCTGAGTCGGCAAAACCCGGCAAGAAGTCTGCCGCCGCGTCGGCGCGCAAAAGCCAAGTCGCAGACGCCGCCGCGTCAGCGCGAACGGCACCAAACGGAGCCTTAGACGCAGCCGTAAGCACTCCCGCTGCCGCCATGACTGCCACCCCGCCCAGCGCCGCCGATAAAAAACGCTCCGCCATCGAAGCCGCCGCTCAGGCCGTCTTAGACGCCCGCGCCGCCCACCCCGGCGCCACCCTGGCCGACCTTTACGACCCGCTCACCATGCCCCCCAATTTGCGCAAAGCCCACCAACACCTAGACAAAGCCGTGGACAGCGCCTACGGCTTCCCCGGCCCTGTGGACGACGCGGGGCGGGTGGCGTTTTTGTTTTCTTTGTATGAAAACCTGATTGGACCTGCGAACCCGGCTGAAAATAATTGAGGAACTTTAGAAATGGAAAGCTTACTTACGGCGAAAGAGTTGGCGCAGTTAGAGCAACCTTTCAGAGACATTTTTTCGGATGGCGAACGTGGGCGCCCGGACAATGTGACGGGATTTGGCGCATTTGAATTAGCAAAACATGGCGCCTTAGTTTGGAATAAATGGCGCACATTGTTTCCCGTTCAAAAATGGGAAAAATTGCATTTTTTATTCCCTGCCAATTATGATGAATTTAATTTTTCAAAATTTAATTTCCCTAGAAATATTTCCTTTGAGCATTGCCGATTTTATAACAAAGTATTCTTCAACGAAGCAGTGTTTGCAGGTGACGTTACATTTACTGAGACGGTATTTTCAGAGGATGTTGATTTCTCAAACGCAGTATTTCAAGGTGCTGCAAACTTCAAGGGAACGATTTGGGTCAAGAGTAAATGTGGCACTTTTAAAGAGACGAAATTCCTTGCGATTGCTGACTTCAGCGCGACTAGTTGGCACGCATATAAACAAAAATTAGAACCGGGTGCCTACGATAATTCTAACCATGCTCTTTACTATGATAAGAGGGGGATGAATACAGAGGTGTTACCACATCTAGACTTTACAAAGGCAACATTCCTAGGAAGAGCAATTTTTGATGGGCGAGAATTACCGCCATTAATTCTTGAGGAAACCACTTTTGATAAAGCTCCTGAATTCATTAATTCAAAACTTCATCATAGAACGTTGCTGAAGAATACAAAATTTCCCAAAGAGTTTGGTTATGCGGTCAATGAATACAGGGTATTAAAAAATGCATTTGCAGAATTAAAGAATACGCGTCAAGAGCTACGGTTTTTTCGCAGGGAAATGCAAGAGGAGATGCATAACGCCAATGGAAGCCTCCGGCGTTGGCTCCAAGCGTATCAATTTTTCAGCGATTTTGGATTTAGCGTTTGCCGTCCGCTAATGGGTTTGATTGCTTTATTTGTCATATCGTTGTCCATATCATTACTTTTGGCATATCGAAATGAGATTGCAATTGCAGCTTCTCCTTCGCTAAAGGGCTCTTACTGGGAGTCCGTTGATTGGGGCATGACATTCAAATATATTAGTTTTTCTTTTGGAAACGCACTCCCATTTTTCAGCGGCGGCAAGTTTGATAGCCATTTAATTTACGAACTGTTTGGCACTGGTGCTGTACCCGAAGTCGTAAAGATCATCGCGCTTGGTCAGCAGTGCCTGTCCTTGGTGTTTTGGTTTCTCATCGGCTTAGCCATTCGTAACAAGTTCAAGTTGAAGTGAGGCTCACTATGTCCACCGCATCCCAAATCATCTACGTCCTAACGAACGCCGCCATGCCCGGGTTGATCAAAGTCGGCAAAACTACGCAGCTAGAAGTAAAAGACCGCATGAAGCAGCTTTACAGCACTGGTGTGCCGGTGCCATTTGAATGTGCGTTTGCCTGCCAGGTGAAGGATGCCACCGAGGTGGAAAAGGCGCTGCATGACGCGTTTAGCCCGCACCGTATCAATCCCAACCGTGAGTTTTTTGAGCTAGAGGCTGATCGCGTGATCGCGATTTTGAAGTTGCTCAAGGTGCAGGACATTACCGCGCAGTTGGAACAGTCCATGGAGCAGGACACCAGCGCCTCGGACAAGCAGTCCGCCCAGGCCCTCAAGGACGCTCGGCGCCCTCGAATGGATTTCCATGCCCTAGGCATACCGGATGGCGCCGTGCTGGAATTCAAAGATGGTAGCGCGCAGACTACGGTGCTGAATAACCGGCAAGTCTCATTCAATGGCGTCCCGTGCTCACTGACCGCCGCCACCCGCAGCGTGCTCGGCTTGCCCGCCAATTACCCGCTTCAGCCCAGCCCGCATTGGAGCTACCAAGGGCAATTGCTGATAGATATGTATGAGGCGTTACACGAGGCGGGGGAGTGACGGTATGGCTGTAACTAAGCCAACCGCCTCGTCTTCTTAATTAGTGCAAAAAAGTTAACACCGCTTAGACCTTGGCCCGCGATCTTTAGGAGCAGACACATGGCAACAACAGCTACTTTGGTTTGGGATCCGGCAGATCACTTGCAGTCGCGCGAGGACATGGCCGCGTACCTTCAAGCCGCGCTGGAAGAGGGCGATCCGGCTTTGATTGCTGCTGCGCTGGGAGACATTGCGCGGGCTAAAGGCATGAGCCAGGTTGCACGCGACGCGGGCCTGGGGCGCGAAAGTCTTTATAAAGCGCTCTCGCCCGCTGGTAACCCGGAGTTTGCGACGATTTTGAAGGTCGTCAAGGCGCTGGGTTTAGCGCTGCACGCATCGCCTTTGGTGGCCAAGGGCGCTTAACCAACATTCGTGCTTGCCGACTGGGCTTGGTGCGCTTTAGCTATTTATCACCCGCCTGATCTCCACCGCCACTTCCATGGGCGTCAGCCCCACCGGCCCCACACCTTGGGCCACCAAGCGGCAAGAAGCGGCTTGATGCGGGTGAACCTATATTAAAAAATTTTTACCTAAGTTGTCATCTGACAACCAAAAAGTGTTTTACCATTGGGAAAGAGCCTTTAAATGACGCGTTCGGCACATCCGAAGAAAGACGTTGAAAAAGCTTTGCGTTATGCCGAAAGTCAGGGTTGGCGCATAGTGCAAGGCGGTTCGCACGCTTGGGGAAAGATGTATTGCCCGGTCAATAGTGCTGAATGTCGTTGCGGTGAGTTTTGTATCACGAGTATTTGGAGTACGCCCGAAAGCGCCACAAACCATGCAGCAGGCCTGCGGCGGGTGGTGGACAACTGTGTGGCTAACAAAGATTGAAGCGAGGCGTTGAATGGAATATGTATTCACACTGAAGTATCTGTTGCAACCGGAGGAATCTGACATGGATGCTCTGGTGGAGCGGCTGGGTGCGCAAGGCGTCACCGATGCTGTAGTTGGTATCGGGCAGCCGGGGCGGCTGGCCTTGGAGCTTTCGCGTGCAGCAGCTACTGCCCAGAAGGCTTTGCAATCGGCCTTGACCGACGTGCAGCAAGCCGTACCGTCCGCGCAGTTGTGGGAGGCCGGCCCGGACTTTGTTGGCTTGTCGGACATCGCTGCGCGGGTTGGGGTCACGCGCCAAAATTTGCATAAATTAACGCAAGCGCACCCGCACAGTTTTCCGCCCGCACTCCACGAGGGAAGCACGCCAACCTGGCACCTAGCGGATGTTTTGCTCTGGTTAAGAAACTTTCAGGACTACGCCCTAGCGCCCGAGGCTATCGAATTAGCCCAGGCCATCAAACAGCTTAATTTACTGAATCAAGTAGCGCGCCATCGCTTTATCGTGGGGGATTTCAAGGCTTTGGTCCTGACCCAAAAGTATGACGCGCGCCGCAAGCGCCACGTGCTTAGGCTGGCATCGGGCACCGAATTGGCTTTCGGGGTGGCAGCGCCTTCCACTTAATTTACGGACCTGGGGTGTTTTGAGGCCGCAGCCCAAGTGGCGGCCTTTGGCTTTCCTACAGCGGTTCCGGTTATCCGTTTATCACCCGCCTGATCTCCAACGCCACTTCCATGGGCGTCAGCCCCACCGGCCCCACACCTTGGGCCACCAGGCGGTCAGCGGCCAACGCGTGGGCTTGCACGGCCAGGCAGGTGGCTTCAAACAGCGTTAGGTGGTGGCGCAGGCCTTGGGCGGCCAGCGCGGCCAGGCAGCCGGTCAGTACGTCGCCCATACCGCCCACGGCCATGCCGGGGTTGCCGTCCATGCACTGCTGCGGCGCTTGGCCCGGTCCGCCGACCAGGCTGTGCTGGCCTTTAAGCACGGCTATGCAATCGGTGTGCGCTACCAGCGCCCGCAACGCTTGCGCGCGGTCGGCTTGGATAGCGTGGTTGGTGGTGCTTAGCAGACGGGCCGCTTCGCCAGGGTGCGGCGTGAGGGCGGCGGGCTGCGGGCGCTGGCGCAGTGCGTCCAGCAAGTGCGGGTGCATGGCCAGCAGGGTGAGGGCGTCGGCGTCGATGACCAAGCGGCCATCCCAAGCTAGAGCGGCCTCTAGCCAGCGCTGCGCCACCTCGTCCAAACCCAAGCCTGGGCCGATGGCGACCACATCGGGCGCGATGCTTGCCAGCGCCTGCGCGGGGTCAGGGTAGCGGGCGGCGGCGTGCACCATGAGTTCGGGCTGCTCGGGCACCACATGCGCGCTGGCCTCGTCTAGCATCAGCAGCACGGTGTAGCCCGCGCCACTGTACAGCGCGGCTCGCCCGGCCAGTACCAGCGCCCCGGCCATGGTGGGCGCACCGCCAATCAGCAGCACTTTGCCGCTATCGCCTTTGTGCGCTTCGGGGCGGCGCACCAGGCGGCGGGCTAGGGGGAGAGCGTCCAGCGCTTTCATGATCGCTTGGATTGTGTTGCTTGCATGCCTGCGATTGTCGCTTTGGCTGGCTAGGTGGCTTTTTCATTGTTTCTCGCCCGGTTTACCCGGATTTGTCTGAATAGCGCAATTTTTGATTTATAGTTTAAAAAATAATAATATTTATCAATTTCTTACGCGGAGGAATAAATGCAATTAGCCCAGCCCTCATTGCAGCATGCGCCCAAATTGTCCATGGCAAGCCATGCCAAAGCCAAACCACTGGTTGCGGCCTATCGCTGCTTGGCGATGGCAGCGGCGATAGCGGCTTCTAACTGGTGCGCTGCGCAAGAGGCAGCCACTGCGCCCCCAGGGCCACGCGACACCATTACGCTGCAAAGCGGCTATTTTTCGGGTGACTACGCGAACAACGCGGACTATGTGCAGGTCGTGCTGGAGCAAAGTCGGGGCATCGAACGTCTTTCGCGATGGGCATATGAGAAAAATCGGGAGCACTTGGATGGCCCGGTATCCCGCACCGCGTTTTTTCTGGGGGCCAATCTCAGTAATCTGGTCGGCACGAGTTTTATTGCGTTCCACGAATGGGGGCACGCCTCGCGTTTGGAGGCTGGCGGGGTCAAGGCCCAGTTATCTACCTGCCAGGGCCTTTCTTGTCCAGGCCCGCGCGATTTCTTCGGATTTGCCGGCTCCATGTTTTTTAAGCTGGGTGCGACCACCTATGCTGTCAACGATGGGCGCTCTTTTCTAAGCCATCCAGAGTCCGGCCGCGCTGCGCAAGGTATCGTTAGCGCGGCAGGGGCTAATAACGATACTTTTTTCGCGGAGCGCGCCGAGGAGCGCAATTTTTTGGCAGGCCAGGGCGGTGCCATTGCGCTTTTTACTCCAGAAGACAGATTTGCGATTGCGCAATATGTCAGCTGGGGCTCCAGCGGCCCCGGCAACGACATTAACAACATCACCCGGGCCTACCGCAGCAGCGGGGTGGACTCCACGGTGACACCGGATGATTTGCGCAAAATCAATTTACTGAGCGCATTCAGTGGTGCCTTTGTAAGCAATTGGCGCGCACGCTACGCGTTTATCGCAAATGGAAATATGGACACCAAGCCATGGTTGATCCAAGGGTTTTTGGTGCCCAACCAGTACAACTACCTCAGCTCGCGCGGGATCACCCGCAAATGGGTGAGCGGCTATGCTTTTAACGATAGCCTGAAGATCTTGGGCTCCTACGAATCCGTGGTGCGCGGCGATGACTATTCCGAATTTGGCTTGGGCGCGTACAAGGACTTTGGCGCCTGGGATGTGTATGCCAAAGTCACCGGTAAAGACTTTGACACGCTTAATCTTGAGGCCGCCGCCAGCACCTATGTGGCCAAAGACTGGAAATTGGGCCTTAAGGCCTATGTGTGGGATTCCCGCTCCCTGCTGGGCGAGCGCAATACCCTGGATTTTTCAAAGAACAAAACCCAACAACTGAGCGTGGCACTATCCTATGTGTACTGAGTTTCTACCCGGCACAGGAGGTACCGCATGTTTTCTACCCGTCGCTTCACCCATTTTTGCCTTTGGTGTGTTGCCAGCCTTAGCGCGCTGAGCGCCTTGGCCGCAGAGCCTCTGGAGCCTAGCGATAGGGCTGCGGTGCGTTTGGTCATAGAAAAGCAATTGGCCGCGTTTGCCGACGATGAGGCGGAGCGTGCATTTGCATTCGCCAGCCCGAAGATTCAAGAAATGTTTATCACTGCGCGCAACTTTATGGACATGGTGCGCATTGCCTATCCGGTGGTGTACCGCCCGGCCAGCTTGAGCTTTCAGGTGCCGTATTGGGAGAACGATGAGGTTTGGCAAACGGTGGAAATGCGCGATGCACAGGGCGCGGACTGGACAGCGATTTACACCTTGCTACGCCAGGCCGATGGGGTTTGGCGCATCAACGGCTGTGTGCTGCGCCGGGGTTTAGTCCAAGCGGTTTAGGGTTTGCTGGCTTGGGTGGCGGCCATGTGTGCAGCCCCGCTTGGCGCACTGGCCGTGGGGGTAAGGGATTTTCAGGGAGTGAACAATGAGAAATTTCGTATTGGTAACGAGAATGGCCGGTATGGCTTTGGCTTGCGTTTTAGCGCTTAGCGCCTGCGGCCTGGAGACGGCCACCACCGCCGCCACCGTGGCTGGCGCCAAAGCCCAAGAGGCGCAACAAGCCAAGCAGCAAATAGATCAAATGCAAGCGCAAATTCAAGCGGCTACTGACAAAGCCCAGGCGCAGCAAAAAGCGTTGCCGGATTGAGTCGTCCATTTAGCGGGATAGCTTTGGATGTTTACTGAGGCGCTGGCTGGCAATCAGCCTGCTTTAATACCCGGCTTTTGCCCGTCTTGACCTGCAAAATCACGCATTGACCACCTGACCACCGCAGCTGAAAAATATCCGGTAGCTCGCGGTCGGCGCCCTGCATCACTACCCCATTGGCATCTTGGCGGCCTGCACGTTCCAGCGTCAAGGTCGGTGATTGCCTCAATTGCGCTGCGTCAACCAGTAAGCGGGAAGCACCTGTTAAATCAGTTAGCGCTTGTGTGAGTTCCTGCTGTACCGCGTCATTGACGCTGCGCAAGTGGGTCAGTTGGCCTTGCGGTAGGGCGCTTGATTGACAGGCACTAAGTAAGAAGCCAACGATCAGCGTTGCAAATGGCACTTTGTGCCCAGCTTTCATGGATGCACCTTGGTGGGAATCATGAGCGCCCGTGAGAGTGTCGGATCCACCACAGATGATGCCTGATCTGACGCACCCATCGCTTTGATGCTGGCTGCGGGGGCGCTAGTGCATTTGCCGCTTTTTAGGTATTGCAACGCTTCGGCAAGTCGGGGTTCAGCGAGGTCGCCCAACTGAAAATTCAAATCGTCCTTGACAGTACAAGTTGGCGCAAAACCGGCATCAAAAGCCGAAGATCCTTTGTGGTTTTCACCTTTGAACTCGACAGCGTAATAGTAGCGTCCACAATTACCTTGTGGTGTAAACCCATAGGGCTTACCATAGGTGCGTGCTCCGATTAAATTGACGCTGACATCGATTCCCATCAAACCGTTAATGACGGCTTCGCTGGCGGAGGCCGTGCCACTGTCCACCAGCAGGGTCACGCGCTTTAGGTTGAGGCTAGGCAAGGGGCGCATGTAATCGTACCTATACGAAGTACTCAGTGCGTAAGCGATGAAGTCGTAGGTAAAGTTTTCGCTGCTTCGCTTGTCGTTGTAAACCAGTTTGTTAAAAGTTTTACCGCTACTCATAGTGGAGCCTGCGATCATGTAGGCGAGTTGACTGGAGATGTACAGCAGGCCACCACCGTTGTAGCGCATGTCAATCACCAGTTCCTTCGCTCCTTGGTTTTTTAAGGTGTTAAATGCGGTAATCAGCGCATCCTGCGACTTAGCGATAAAGGAGTCGAAATAAAGGTACGCGACTTTGTTGCCGTTGTCGGTGATTACCTTCGCACCTTGAACCGGTGTAGTGGCATATTGGGCGGCCTTCAATGTAAAAGGAGGAAGACTGGATGTTCCACGTTGCAACTCGAGTGTATGCTCGGCCTGGTCTTTAGGAAAAACGCCGTTATTGATTCCTGTTAAATCAGTGCCATTTATGAAGTCAATACCGTCTACCTTGATGAGTTTGTCACCGCGCTGGATTCCGGCCTTTCCGGCGGGGCTTTCCGGTTCAACCTTGTAAACGATGAAACTTCGCGGCGCGGACTTAGCAACGCGAGACCACGCAATACCGTAATCGATGGATATGCCGGTGGTGTACTGCTCGTAAGCTTCTTTTGTTTCAGACCAATGGAATCGGTCTAAATCGCCCCCAGCGCTGTTTTTAGCAGGGGTTTTTAAAACATCGAAATAGTCCGCTGCGTTGGCATATTGGCTAGCAGCCTGATTAGGGACTTCTTTGTACCAGAGGTAACGCTCATCGACAAATGAACGAACCCACATTTTTTCATCTTCAACGGTGCCTTGTTTTTCAGGCGGATTAACCGTAGTAACTGG
>CAJBBZ010000149.1 GCA_903951445.1 uncultured beta proteobacterium | reverse complement strand
TTCCGATCTACATAGGCATTTACCTTGTCGGCCAGCAGCATGATTTCGCGGGTGGCTTTGCCAAATTCGCGGGCTTCATACGCTTTTGCCAGTTCGTCTTTGGCGGCGTGAATTTCAAAAAGGAGCGCGCCGCCTTTTTCGCCAAACGCCTGTGTTAATTTGCCCTCAAACCGCTTAGTCAAAAACCCCGCCGCCCGGCTCGCAATATTCACAAACTTGCCGATCAAATCGCTATTGACACGCGCCATGAAGTCATCCGCATTGAAGTCAATGTCCTCATTGCGCGCCGAGAGCTTGGCTGCCAGGTAGTAGCGCAGCCACTCGGGGTTCATGCCCAGGCTTAGGTACTTCAGCGGATCCAAACCGGTGCCACGGCTTTTACTCATCTTTTCGCCGTTGTTCACCGTCAAAAAGCCATGTACAAATACCTTGTCAGGCGCTTTGCGGCCGCTGAAATGCAGCAGCGCCGGCCAGAACAAGGTGTGGAAGGTGACGATGTCTTTGCCGATGAAGTGGTATTGCTCCAAGTCCGGCTGGGCCAGGTAGGCGGCGTAGTCCTGGCCGCGTTGGTCCAACAGATTTTTCAGCGAAGCCAAATAGCCAATAGGCGCGTCCAGCCACACATAAAAATACTTGCCCGGTGCATCCGGTATTTCGATACCGAAGTAGGGCGCGTCGCGGCTGATGTCCCAGTCGCCTAGGCCTTCGCTGGTGCTGCCGTCGGGGTTGGTGCGTACGCTAAACCATTCCTTTACCTTGTTGGCCACTTCGGGCTGCAAGCGCCCGTCTTGCGTCCAGTTTTGCAAAAACTCCACGCAACGCGGGTCTGACAATTTAAAGAAAAAATGCTCCGAGCTTTTGAGTTCAGGCCGCACACCGGATAGCACCGAGACCGGATCTATTAAATCCGTGGGCGCATACACCGCGCCGCAGACTTCGCAGTTGTCGCCGTACTGGTCTTTGGCGTGGCACTTGGGGCACTCGCCTTTGATAAAGCGGTCCGGCAAAAACATGTTTTTCGCCGGATCAAAAAACTGCTCGATGGTTTTGCGCGCGATCAGCGAGCCGCCTTCGCTTTCGGGAATATCGCGCAGGTCACAATAAATCTGGCGCGCTAGGGCGTGGTTTTCGGGGGCGTCGGTGCTGTGCCAGTTGTCAAAGCTGATGTGAAAGCCGTCCAGATAAGGCTTACGGCCTGCGGCGATGTCGGCCACAAACTGCTGCGGGGTTTTGCTGGCTTTTTCGGCGGCGATCATGATGGGTGCGCCGTGGGTGTCGTCGGCGCAGACAAAGTCCACCGCGTGGCCCTGCATCCTTTGGAAACGCACCCAGATGTCGGCCTGGATGTATTCCATGATGTGGCCGATATGGAAATTGCCGTTGGCGTAGGGCAGGGCGGTGGTGACAAACAGTTGGCGCGGCATGGTGGCGTGGCAGCTTTGACAGCAGCCCGTACGAGGCAAAAGGGGCGGATTTTAGTCCGCCCAGCCAAAAAAGCCGCAGATGGCGGCCCTTTGCGCCAGCGCGTCGGCGCGGCCCAGGGCCATGAGTTCGCCGGTATAGGCCGCTTCAAACAAGAGGTAGCTGGCCAGGGCCGCGCCCTTGGCGTCTTGTGGCGCTGCCGAAATGCCTACGCCGCCCAGCAAGCTGCGCACCGCCACCGGCAAGGCGCCCACATGGCGGCTGGCGATGTCGTCCAGGCGCTGGCTGGGCGCGATGACCAGCACCTCCACCGGGCGCAGGCTGCTGGTGGTACGTACCTCGGGCGGCACCAGGGCGATGGTCTGGTTGATGCGCTGCATGCGCTCCACGTCCACCGCCAGCGCATCCAGAAATATGCTGGACATGGCATGCCCGGCAATTTGCGCTAGGGAGGGGTAATGCCCCGCTTGCGCCTGCGCCGGTTCATGCGGCTCGGCCATGCGCCCGGCGCCTATGACCAATATCCGCTCGGCCCCCAGCCGGATGGCGGGCGAGAGGGGCGCGCTTTGGCGCATAGACCCATCGCCAAAATATTCCTGGTGCCGGTGCAGCGGCAAGGCCTTGGCCGGAAAGATAAAGGGAATAGCCGCCGAGGCCATTAAATGCGTGTGGCTGATACCGGCACGCACGCCAAAGCGCTGCGAGCGCTGCCACTCCTGCGTCTCTTTGGCGCCCTGAAAAAACGTGACATGCTGGCCGGTGGTGTAGCTTGAGGCACTAACCGCCAGGGCCTTGAGGTGCCCGCCTTGCAACATGTGCGGCAGGCGGCCCAGCGCCACCATGTGGGCCAGCAAGTCTTCCAGTGGCGCGTTGTCCAGCAAAGAGCGTGGCTTGATGCGCCACCAGCGTGTCAGCAACCAGCCCAGCGACAACAGCCCCAACCAGCGGGCACCGGCGCGCAGCATGCGCAAGCCGCTGACGTGGTAGACCTGCTCGGCATGAATATGTTGCCAGGTGTGGGCCATGTGGGCCACGGCTTGATCAAAGTCATCCGCGCCGCAGGCCAATGCAGCGGCATTGATCGCGCCAGCCGAGGTGCCGCTCAGGATAGGGAAGGGGTTGGGCCCTTGCGCCTGCCCTTGCTCGCGCCGGATGGCGGCGATGGTTTGCAGCACGCCCACTTGGTAAGCCGCCCGCGCGCCACCACCACTGAGCACCAGCGCGTTGTGCGCGCTGGACTTGGAAGGTGCAGGTGGTGCCGTGGGCATGCGCCCGATAGTAGCGAGCCCTGGGGCAAGCGCAAGTCCGCTACCCGCGAAGGCCATGGGCCGCAGGACTAGACTATGCCCCTTTCCGGAGAATGCAATGGCAGTGACAGAACAGGGTGTGTTGGATGCCCTCAAGCAGGTAATAGACCCCAACACAGGGCGGGATTTTGTATCGACCAAAGCGGTGCGCAATGTGCAGATTGCGCAAGACGCGGTGGCCTTTGACATAGAGCTGGGCTACCCGGCCAAAAGCCAGTTAGGCGCGCTGCGCCAGGCCTTGACGGCGGCGGTGCAGGCCTTAGATGGCGTGAAACAAGTGACCGTCAATTTACACACCAAGATCGCCGCGCATGCGGTGCAGCGCGGCGTGCAACTTTTGCCTGGCGTGAAAAATATCGTAGCCGTGGCCTCGGGCAAGGGCGGCGTGGGCAAGAGCACTACTGCCGTGAACCTGGCCCTGGCCCTAGCCGCTGAAGGCGCCAGCGTCGGTGTTCTGGACGCCGACATTTACGGCCCCAGCATCCCCATGATGATGGGCATCAGCGGCAAGCCCGCCAGCGCCGACGGCAAGACTATGGAGCCGATGGAAAACTATGGCGTGCAAGTCATGTCGATTGGCTTTTTGGTAGACCAAGACCAGGCCATGATCTGGCGCGGCCCCATGGCCACGCAGGCTTTGGAGCAACTGCTGCGCCAAACCAACTGGCGCGAACTATATTATTTGATTGTCGATATGCCGCCTGGCACCGGCGACATCCAACTGACCTTGTCGCAGCGCGTGCCCATGACCGGCGCAGTGGTGGTGACCACGCCGCAAGACATCGCGCTGCTTGATGCGAAAAAAGGCATCAAGATGTTTGAAAAAGTCGGCGTGCCGATTTTGGGTATTGTGGAAAACATGGCGGTGCATGTGTGCAGCAACTGCAAACATGTGGAGCACATCTTCGGTGCCGATGGTGGGCGTAAGTTGGCCGAGGAATACGAGATGGACTACTTAGGTGCGCTGCCTTTGGACATGCAAATCCGTTTGCAGGCCGATAGCGGCAAGCCCACCGTGGTGTCCGATCCTAACGGCGATGTGGCGGCTATCTATATGGCCGTGGCGCGCAAAGTGGCGGTGGCGATAGCGGCGAAGAACAAAGATTTTTCTTCTAAGTTTCCGTCGATCACTATCTCTAAAGGCACTTGAGAACGCCAAAGTCCTGCCATGAATCTACTTCCCAGCCTGCGCTATTTGGTGGCTTTGAACGAGCACCGCCATTTCGGGCGGGCGGCGCAGGCTTGCCA